>CAVWCJ010000005.1:1200000-1500000 GCA_963753465.1 uncultured Chloroflexia bacterium | reverse complement strand
TTACATTGTCTATTCGAAGAATATTAAACCAGGCTACTTGGATAGAGTTCTTGTTGTAGAAATCAGGGGAGATAATATTTTTCATTACGAATCTGGGCTTCTTCATTCAAGTTTTGTGCTAATCAGGCCAAGGCAATAAATTCTTTTGAGTATTTTTCACCCGTGCCTGTTAATTCACAATTCCGTACATTGATGAGGAGGAAATACCAGTGAACGCTAAGCCAAACAAAACGCTATCTAATTGGAAGGCCCTGTTCGATTTACTTTTTGGATCGCTGCCGCATTCGGCACGAAACTCTCTTCCGCGTCCGGCTTATTCGAGACCTTTTTAAAAAAAATGACAATTGGTTCTTGACATCGGAGCTAAAAATCACTATAAAATTGCGGGGAGCCAGAGCCATACCACATGACCTCTTTACCTTTTCCATCTTTCGCTGAGACAAGCGCGCCACGCGCACAGAGTCGGTAAAGAACAAATTTGGCTAATGGTGAAGAAAGGCGATAAAAAATGCATCCAACCCTGAAACGTTGTTCCTGGATCCTTTTTATCCTCGTCCTGGCAGCCTGTGGAGGTCATCTCGTACCGGCCAGCAGCCCGACGGCAACGAACGCCCCAACGCTGACAACCATTCCATTGGTCACGAGCACGCTACCAAGGGCTATGAGCGCACTAACGTCCATACCATCGCTTCCATCTTCGACTGTCTCCCCAACGCCGCTGCCGCCCTTCCCGCTGGACGGCTACGTCATGCTCTTTGTCAAAGATAGCAACCTGTACTTCCAGGATGAGAACAAATCGCCAATAAAGTTAACCTATATTGGGAAAATGACCTACGATCATTATCCCCTACTCTCAGACGATAACAAGAAGGTTGTTTTCTATCGAGACGATGGCAATATTTATTCAATCAATTCTGATGGAACGAATGAAGGCATTATCCTTTCAAAGGAATGGCTGAATTCGCTTGGGTTAGGAACAAAAATAGGGGATGTAAATTTTATTCCGACCACGCACGAATTGTTTTTTGTGGCTATTCAGTGTAAACCGGCGAATACTAACGTAAACTGCCCTACAAGCGTTTATCATGCAAACACAGATACGCGTGAAATTATAAAACTTGCAGACTTGGGTCCGATCTTCTCATTCTCAAACATTGAGATTAATAGAACTCCCAGGAATATTGCTGTCTCGCCAGATGGAAAGATGATTGCAATTGGAACCATGCATGGCGTGGATTTATTTGCTTGGGATGGGAAAACGATCCGTGACAAGATTTTGCCCTACACACCTAGCACATCTGCCATAGTTTATCCATCACTGTTCTGGCTCCCAGATTCAAGCGGATTGATTGTGGCGGTTCCTGACACGACTTATTCCACCCTGGCTTGCGACAACCTTCCCGCTCACGTTATTTGGCGTTATACGATTGCTGATAACGCCGCAAATCAAATGCCTCTTGATCCGCCGCCGATGGTGGATACTTTTGAAATTTCACCTGATGGAAAATGGATTGCTTATGGTGGTTACTGTCAACCGTCACTCTATCTTGGAAACCTTGGAAATGGAAATACCCTTATCTTTGGAGAAAATGACTCTCACCCGACTTTTTCGTGGAGTCCGGATAGCAAACATTTAATAATTGGAAGAGTGTCTCTTCTAACAACCGTTGGCAAGCCACTGGATGTTATAAGGGGAGAGGGTTCTCAATGGATTGATTCCAACCATTTTATTTGTCAGGAAGAAACAGCTCTTATCGCAGAAATTAGATGAGATGGAATCTTTTATTTCGATTCTGGAATTTCTCTCCCAAGCATAGTGATAACTATTAAGCCAAAGAGATAAATTCTCCTGAGTTTATCACCCACCCCATATTTAAGTATTTTTGAGTGTTCAATGTAAACCGACTACCTAAGCTTGACTTTATCCATTCATGAACGTTCACGGTGTGTAAAAAGCGGCGTTATTCAGGTAATTGATCATTTCGGGCCGCATTTTTCGGACATCATATCGTTTTTGGGATAGCTGAAAATAGCGATGTTGCCACACTTCCTGTCTCGCGAGCGCCAGCGCATCCGAAAAGGTTGGCAAGGGCTTGCAGTACCAGGCATCATGCCGGATGGGGATGCGGCCTTTCTGGGCGTGTGTGTTCGCCAGCAAAGTCACCAGAGAGAACAAGCCCAACAAAGCGGGTGTGGTGCGAGCGATGGCCCAGTCGGACCATTGGCGCTGGGTTTCCACACCGAGATGGTCCCTGACTT
Organism: uncultured Chloroflexia bacterium; assembly: GCA_963753465.1. Taxonomy (GTDB): domain Bacteria; phylum Chloroflexota; class Anaerolineae; order Anaerolineales; family Villigracilaceae; genus UBA877. The sequence goes on along the minus strand of CAVWCJ010000005.1, from coordinate 1,497,741 downwards.
CATGAAAAGTGACTTCCAACTGCCAGCGCATCACGAACCACTTCAGGATTTGCTCAGGTCTCTCGGCCAGGTCCATACACAGCAAAGCCTGGGTTTTGAATTTGCCTTTGGGGTCGCGGATCAGGACCCAGCGAATAGGCAAAGGTGGCATACCACTGTGATACCAAACGGCAGTCGAAGAAGTCATTTCAACTTCACGTCTTCCCTGGCCGTACCAATTCGGAACGAGCACTTTCTTCCAGTTCGTCCGAGCCTCTTTCAACACTTGCTCCAGGGTAGGCAAGCGTTTACCCTTCTTACGCGACCGGCCTTTTTTCCCTGGTCTGCATTGGGGGGCTGGCGCATACAAGGCCGCATCCAAGCGAAAACGGGCAATCAGGGGGATGGGATGCGCAAGTTTAGCGACTCGACCCAGGAAATCGATGGCGGCAAAGCTGGCATCCATCACCACGACCAGTTTTCGGCCCGGGAGCCAGCGTCTGGCTTGCAAAAGTACCTGCCTGGCCCAATCCGTCAGCTTTTTGTGAGCTCGTTTGCGCCCCTCGTAATAACGCTCGGAAGGAGCCAGCACGGTCAGGAAGGGCAGCGCCCACACCCGCTGTGCCCACGGAATGGGCGCCAGCAGCATCAAGCTCAACCAGCGCAAACCACTGGCCTTGACGAAGTGGCTGTGGCTGGACCGTACCGGGTCCCGGTAGATGCCCTTGGCCTTGATCTTGGCTCCCCGGCGACGCTCGATCGTATCGTCCAGTCCCATCACCACCGGCCCGCAAACTCTAAACGCAGCTACCAACAAACCCAGCAGCAGTCGACTACCTTCCCGGCTCGACCAGACCGCCCGGTTGAGCACTCGATGGAAATTCTGAAAATGCTTCTCCATGCTCAACCCCATGATCCGCAGTACGGCGGTGACCGTGCGTTGCCCAGGGGCCAGGATCGCTCCAAGAAGCATTACCTGTACTTTGTGCCAAACCCTCTGGGAGAAAACCGGAGCGAAGGTCGTGAGAATCGTGATATATTCTGCTGGCAGAGTAAGCATAGTCCATCCTCGTCACGGAGAGATGGCTTAGCTTACTCTGCTTCTTGTTAATGTGCGAATGGATAAAGATAATATGTGTAGTGAAGGTAATTGAAAACGCGGGTTATTTCTGGTACGCTCCTATTAGCCGAATAAATTTAGAAAGGAGCTCAAAATGAAAACAGAAATAACTCGCACGATCAATGATACACCTTTTTCTCAGAACCTTTACATTGCGATCGAACTCAGTAACGAAAAATGGAAGCTTGGGTTCAGCGTCGGATTTGGGCAAAAGCCTCGCCTGCGCAACCTGGATGCCCGGGATCAGGCAGGATTGGTCGAGGAGATCCGCCTGGCCAAAGAACGGTTTGGTTTACCGGAGAGCACGCCGGTGTATAGTTGCTATGAGGCTGGGCGAGATGGCTTCTGGCTGCACCGTTTTCTGCAAAGCCAAGGGGTCACCAATCTGGTGGTGGATTCGGCCAGCATCGAAGTGAACCGGCGCAAGCGGCGGGCGAAGACCGACCGAATGGATACTGGCAAGCTGCTGACCATGTTGATGCGCTATTACCAGGGTGAGAAAAAAGTCTGGAGCATTGTGCATGCTCCCGGCCCGGAAGATGAAGACCAGCGCCAACTGCACCGTGAGTTGATGGCGGCCAAGGCCGAGCAGACCCATCACATCAACCGCATCAAGGGGCTTCTGGCCAGCCAGGGCGTGGCGCTGCCTTTTGATCAGGGCCTCCTCTCCCGTCTGGAAGCGGTGCGTTTATGGGATGGTTCGCCTCTGCCTGCGGCCCTGCATTCCCGATTGGAGCGTGAGCACGAGCGCTACCAACTGGTCAACCAGCAGATCGACCAACTCGAACGCAACCGGGAGGAGGCGGTCCGCACTTCGGCTGCTCCAGCAGTGGAGCAAGTACGCCAGTTGTTACGGCTCAAGGGCATTGGCATGAATTCAGCCTGGGTTTACGTGATGGAGTTTTTCTCCTGGCGTGACTTCCACAACCGGCGGGAATTGGGCTCCCTGGCCGGGCTGACCCCCACCCCTTACCAGAGCGGTGAGAGCGCCAAGGAACAGGGCATCAGCAAAGCGGGTAACCGCCGCATCCGTGCCATGGCCATCGAGATCGCCTGGGCCTGGCTGCGCTATCAGCCCGATAGCCAACTCAGCCGCTGGTATCAAAAACGCTTCGCACAAGGTAGCAAACGGGTGCGCCGCATCGGGATTGTCGCTCTGGCCCGCAGGCTGTTGATCGAGCTGTGGCAGTACCTCGAGACGGGTGCCCTCCCAGAAAACGCCTGTTTGAAAACCAGCTAACCCGAGGTAGCTTCCAGAACACCTGCCCTTTACCAACCATTTTCCCTGGTGTGAGCTGCCCGTAAGCTAGACGGGTTTCCACTCGGAAACCGAGACAAAGATGGGGCAGCTCCCCAAGAGCTTCATTCGCCTCCAAGCGAATACATTATAGGGTGTCCGGTCATGAACCGGCACGGATAGAAGTTGGCCGCAGGAGATTTCTCCTCGACGCTTCACGAAGCTGCCAGGACTATTTTCGGAAGGATTGAGATGAAGGAGCAGGTGCGTGCTGTTGAAGGTTTTGTCCCTGAATTGAGTTTGGCCGCGGTCTGGGCAGCGGTTTACCAGAAACGACCTGAAAAAGGCCGGTCCTCAGAAGTTGCATATGTATCTGGCCTTGACAAGATCACTAACATAGAAGCCTAGCTTAGATTATTCATCGATGGAAATGAAGTTTTGGTCGGAGAATAGCATCACTCAAAGTAGCTGTAAGGATGATTCTAAATTGGGTTTTGGCCGGTGGGGTCCCACCGCAATAAAGCGAGCAACGCATTAACCCGTTCGTATGCGTCCCTTTGGCGCAGCGCTCTCTCTTCCGCTGTTCGCGTGTCAGGCAAGATCTTTCCATTGTGTCCATGGCTTACTGTCTTTGTGAGAAATACACATAAATTACCCCCAAGCGAGATTATATTGAAATAAGAAGGTATGGCTATAGATTTGGCAGGCAGAATTGTCTGTAACCTTATGACAAATCAATCATCCAAGAAATGGTATCAGCAAAACCAAGGCTTTATCTTTATCAGGAGATGAGTAATATGGAAATGATCATTGACTTCCCGGGCGGAGCACGTGTCGATGCCCATTTCGGGGCGTTCACCGTCGCCACCGACCAGCCGCCGTCTGCCAGCGCCCCCAGCCCCTTCGAGGTCTTCCTTTCATCCATCGGCACCTGCGCTGGAATCTACGTGCTCGGTTTTTGCCGGCAACGCAACCTGCCGACCGAAGGCATACGCATCGTCGAGCGTATCAACAACGATCCCCTGACTGGCATGGTCGAGACCATCGGCTTAGAGATCCAGGTCCCGCCGACATTCCCGGAAAAATATCGCGACTCGCTGATCCGCTCAGCCGATTTGTGCGCCGTGAAAAAGCATCTCGAAAAACCACCGAAATTCGATATTTCCACCAAAGTAATGGCATCATTAGCGGGGGCGAATTAGGAGCACCGATGCACGAAAAACGTTTTGAAGGTGATATCGACCGCCTGCGCGCTCCGGAGAGGGTGGAGTGCCTGGAGGTCGAGCGGGTGACCGATCTCTGCCTGGAAGCCGGGGAAATCACCAGTGTACTCGACGTTGGGACCGGCACCGGCCTGTTCGCCGAGGCGTTCTCACGGCATGGGTTGGAAGTCTTGGGAGTGGATGCCAACCCGGAGATGGTGGTTGCCGCCAGCCAGTTTGTACCAAAGGGAAATTTCCGGGAAGGAGCCGCCGAGGCGCTGCCTTACCCGGACGGCGCATTTGACCTGGTGTTCCTGGGCCTCGTCCTGGCACGAGTCGGATGAACCCTTGAAAGTCTTGAAGGAAGCCCGCAGGGTAGCCAGGAAGAGAGTATGCATCCTGGAATGGCCGTATCAGGACGGAGCTTTCGGTCCACCACTCGCCCATCGCTTGAACCCGGAAGAGCTGGCCGGTTTGATCCAGAAAGCAGGATTCAGGAAGTGGAAAGCCCACGACCTTTCCAATACGATTTTTTACCAGCTTGGCGTTTAAACGCTCCTCCCGTAGATAATTTCCTCCCTTTACGTTAATCAGCGTGCCATCCGATCAGGATGGCACGCTCTCTTTATTGGTCACTTTCTCGGGACGTGACGTACGGTGGCGCCAGATCAGCAGTCCGGCAGCCACCACGGCCACGATCGCTGCCAGGGTCTGGTTGGCATTGATCCCGACCACCCGCGAGGCGTCCAGGCGCAGGAAATCCAGCAGGAAACGCCCAACCGGGTAGATGACCATGTAACCCAGGAAGACATCGCCGGTCTTCAGCCGGTCCGCAAAATGGCGTGAAAGCCAGAGCAGGACGGCCATGTTGGCCAGGTTCCACAAAGATTCGTACAGGAACAGCGGATGGTAATAGGCAACGTTCTCGAAGCCGGGCAGGCGGTGGGCTGGATCGATGTAGATCTTCCAGGGCAGGCTGGTCGGGGCGCCGTAGAGCTCCTGGTTGAAGAAATTGCCCCAGCGGCCAATCGCCTGCGCTAAAGCCAGGCCCGGCACCGTAATGTCCAGCCAGGTGATCAGGCTGAGTTTCTTCCTGCGTGTGTAAATCCACATCGCCAAAATACCGCCGCCGACCGCCCCCGGGATGCCCAGGCCGCCTTTACGGATGTCGATCATATCCAGGGGGTGGGTCAGGTAGTATTGCGTGGTAATCCCCTGGGCGACCATGGAAGGCGGCGGGGTCAAGACGTGCCAGATGCGCGCCCCGACCACGCCGGCGATCACCACCCAGATCAGCATGTCCCAGATGACCTCGGGATCTTGGCCGCGGCGTTTGGCTTCCGAGCGCGCCAGCAGGGTGGCAGCGACCACTCCCAGCGTGATCAGGATGCCATAGAAATAAACATGAAAAGATGTGTTCAGAAACGGGATAGGAATATCAAATCCGTCGGGCATATCATTCTCCAATAAAGATCTTTGTCTATAGATCAGGGCCAGTATATTCCCTGTTCTTTAGTAGCTGATTAGAAATCCAGCTTGGAGTCCGGGATCAATATTTATTTGTCCCACAGCGGGAATAATTTCAATATCCAGCGGGTCATGTAAACCCCGGCAAACGACGATCCAACCGTGACCGGCATCATGACTACCCAGGCCCGCCAATCCAGCGCGATCACACCAAACAGCGCCCGCAGCGGGGTGTACAGGGCCAGCAGCTGCAGGCCGACCGCCACCGCATAGCTCGCGAGCAGTGTCCGGTTCGACCACAGGGACAGACTGTCCATCTGGCGCACCACCATCACGCGCGTGAAGGCATGCAGGACGATACTGGTGAAGAGCATCGTGCGGGCGTAGGTCACGCCGCCGAACTGGAGCCCGACCCAGAAGATCAGGCCGTAGGCGATCAGGGTGCGGAAGATGCTCCCCGCAATGGTGACGTAGATGGCCCTGTTCAGGATCGGTTCATCATGGCGGCGCGGGCGGCGCTTCATCACGTGCGGCACGACCGGGTCGGCTGCCAGGGCACTTGCCGGCACCAGGTCGGTGACGACATTCACCCACAGCAGCATGATAGCGGAAAGGGGGAAGTACCCGGCAATGGAAAGCGCCAGGACGACGACCACTTCCCCCAGGCTGGTCGAGAGCAGGTAGTTGGTGAACTTGCGGATGTTGTCGAAGATGCGCCGGCCTTCTTCGACCGCGGCCACGATGGTAGCGAAGTTGTCGTCTAGGAGAACCATGGCGGAGGATTCCTTGGCGATATCCGTGCCGCGCAATCCCATGGCCACGCCCACGTCCGACTGCTTCAAGGCGGTGGCGTCGTTGACCCCGTCGCCGGTCATAGCCACAACGTGCCCGGCATCCTGCAGGGCCTGCAGCACCTGCTGCTTGACCTGCGGCGTGGCGCGCGCCACGATGTCCATTTCCTTCATTTTTTCGGTAAGGGCCGGACCGGTGACGCCTCCCATCTCGCGTGCGTCCACGACGCGCTGCCCGATGCCAAGCGTCCCGGCGATGGCCTGAGCGGTCAGGCCGTTGTCGCCGGTGATCATCACCACCCGGATGCCAGCCTCTAAGGTGCGGGCGATGGCTTCGGCGGCTCCGGAGCGGGGCGGGTCGATCAGGGCCAGCAGGCCGAGAAAGGTCATCCCGCTCTCGACTTGCTCGAGAGGCTCATCTGCAGACAATTCCCTTCTTGCCACCCCCAGGACGTAAAATCCCTGGCCCTGCAATTCGGTCACTCGCTGGCGGATGTCCTGGCAGTGCTGGTCTGCGAGTGGATATTCCTGCGCCCCTTCCTGACAACAAGTGCAATGTGCCAGTACGGGGCCAGGCGCCCCTTTGGTGAAAACAACCATTCGCCCATCCCGGGCATGGATTGTGGTCATCATCTTGCGTTCGGAGCTGAAGGGGATCAGGTTGAGACGCGGATGGTCCTTGCGCACCTGTCCCGGGTCCAGCCCGGCGGCCCGGGCTGCCTTGACCAGCGCCGTGTCCACCGGGTCGCCCTGGACCTCGGTCTCGCTTCCCTCCGTGACGGTCGCCTCATTGCATAAAATGCCGGCCCGCAGCAGTTCGAGCGCGGCGGGTTTTTCCCGCAAGTCCTGCGGGATCTCGACCAGCTCTCCCCCGACATACAATCGCTGGAGCGTCATCAGGTTCTGGGTCAGGGTGCCGGTCTTGTCGGTGCAGATCGTGTCCACCGATCCCAGCGACTCGACCACCGACAGGCGCCGCACAACGGCCTTGCGGCGGGCCATCTGCCGGGCGCCCAGGGCTAAGGCGAAGGTAAGCACAATCGGGAGGCTTTCCGGGATGGTGGCGATCGCCAGGCTGAGGGTGTTGAGCGCCACGTCGATCGGCGGCTCGTGCAGTACGAAGAGCAGGATAACCGCCACGACGGCCGCCAGGGCCGCAACGATGACGGTCATCTGGCGGGCCATTTTTTGTACTTCGACCTGGAAGGGAGTGGGGCGTTCGGCCATTTGCCCCAAGGTCTCGGCAATTTGACCGACTTCCGTGGTCATTCCGGTGCGGATGGCAACTGCCTGGCCTGTCCCATGCGTGATGTAAGTCGAAGCGTACACCATGCTTGTGCGCTCGGCCAGGGGCGCGTCCGGCGCGACCGGCTCGGGGGATTTATCCACCCCGACGCTTTCGCCGGTGAGGGCCGACTCGTCCGCACGCAGGCTGTTGGCCTCGATCAGACGCGCGTCCGCCGGGACCTTCTGGCCATGCGTCAGCACCAGGATATCACCGGGGACGACTTCCCCAGTGTCGATCTGCTGATGAGTTCCTGCCCGCAGAACAGTGGTTTTAAACACCAGCAGCCTGTCCAGGGCCTCCAGCTCTTTCTGGGCACGGTACTCTTCGAAGAAGCTCAAGGCGACGCTCAGGACGATGATGCCAAGAATGAAATAGGCGGTCAGCCGGCGCCCACTTTCCCCCGGGAGGAAGCTGACCGTAAAAGCCAGGATGGCTGCGAAAAGCAGTACAAGGATGAAATAATTGGCAAACTGCTTAAGTAACAATCGCCAGGGGGAGATCGGCTTGCGGCGGGTGATTTCATTACGCCCATGCTGCGCCAGGCGGTCGGCTACTTCTGCGGTAGTCAGACCTCCTGGATGGACTCCAAGCTGATGATAAATTTCTGAAGTACCAAGGTTATGCCATGCGGGTGTTGCCATCTTTTTTCCCTACAAGGCAAAATTATACTAACAAACCGGACAACTAAACCCTAAAAAGGGTTATCTATTAACCGATTATAATTTTTCCAAGGCGGATGGCGATCCCCTCTCGATGGGATAGTTTGCATCCATCCCTTTCCGTAGTAGACTTCCTCTATGTTTTCAGTAGCAATACTTGCCGGTGGCAAATCCGAACGCATGGGACGGGATAAAGCGCTCATGCCCTTCATGGGCCGCCCGCTGATCCTGCGGGTCTTCGAACGCCTGAAAGCGACGACGAAAGACATCTTCGTTATGACGGATCGGCCGGACGATTACGCCTTCCTTGGCATTCCGCTTTATCCTGACCTGGAGCCCGGGCGCGGCGCCCTAGGCGGCCTGGCCAGCGCGCTGCACGCGGCAGAGAATCCGCTCGTGGCCGTTGTTGCCTGCGACATGCCCTTTGCCAGCCCAGCCCTGTTCGAGCACGAACGTGACCGGATGGTCGCCAGCGATGCAGATGTGGTCATCCCATCGACTGCGGAGGGGCTGGAACCGCTGCATGCCGTTTACCGACGAGCGACCTGCCTTCCGGTCATCCAGGGGGAGCTAAAAAGGGGGGAAATGAAGGTCACTGCCTGGCTGCCTAAAGTAAAGGTCAAGACCCTTCCACCTGAAGTAATTGCGAGATATGATCCACGCAACCTGGCATTCTGGAATCTCAACACGCTGGAGGAATTTCGGCAGGCAGAGGCGCAGGCCAGGTTGGAAGAAAGCTGTTAGGGGAGATCCTTTTTACGATAGTACCCCGCCCCCGCACAAGACGCGCAAAGAGTTTCATCTCCCGCCGCCACTTGCCGCGCGTTGCTGATCTCCTCGCCGCAGCGATCACACCTCGAGCGCAAGCCCGGGCGGCTGATGATCACCTCCAGAGACGGCTCCAGCAGGACTTCCTGGAAAGAGAATAATTCCGCCTCCGGCATGATCTGGTACCCCCTGAGCTGGGCATAATACTTTTTCTTTACATCCGGGGCATACCGACGGGCGCGCTCGCGTACATCCAATTGAGGCGCCAGGCGGACTGCCTTGCCATTCTGGACGTTGGCGAAGATTGCAGCGATCTTGCCGAGGTCTTTCACGCGCAGCGTGCGGTGGCCGACCGTCGCCCCGCTGGCGACCTCGATCCCATCGGCAAAACAGCCGTCGGATTCGACGAAGACCAGGGCGGCCTTGTGAGGCATGGGCGCCTCCAGCCCGATGGCGGCCAGCCCGGCCAGCCCCATGCGCACGCCCAGGACTTGCCGGGGGCAGAGATGGTCATGGCGGGCAGAACTTTGCTTTAATAGATCGGACAAGAGGGATGGCAAGGGGAGCTCCTGGTGAATTTCAACGAGGACTGGTTCAGTTTGTGTATACGTGTAATTTACCATCGGAAGTGATCCCTGTTCGTAAGGAATTAAGGGGCTTTTGAGCCGGGCCGCGGGTGACCTTTCCTTGTGGGTCAAACCGGGAGCCATGACACGGGCAGGCAAAACCTTCCGGCTTGCTCTCAACCGTACAGCCCAGGTGTGTGCAGATCAGGCTCAAGGCAGTGAACCCGCTCGTGGTGCGCAAGATGACCGCCGGGATTTCCGGACGGATGGTGCGCGAACCCGGGGCAAAACCCGCTGCCAGCCCGAGATCGAAATCGGTCGGCGGGGCCGGATCGGTCTGCGTGTCCAGAAAGCGGATCAACCCGCCCAGCCCAAGCAGGCCGCAGGCAGTCAGGATGGCGGCCCGAACCAGTTTCAGGAAGTCGCGGCGAGATATAGTAGAGCGGCTCATCTCTGCACCGAGTGGCACAGGTGGCAGGAGGCCGAATCCTGCCGGGAAGGGTCCTGCAGGCATCCGGAGCCCATGACCGGGCGGAAGGTATAGCGCTCTCCGGTGGCCTTGTCGAACAGCTCGTAGGTCCCATCCGGCAGGGCGCGGACATTCCAAAGCGGTTCACCTTTCGCCGTTACAAGAATTGTATCGCCCAATTTCAAGTCAATTACCGGGTTCAGCTGCGCTTGGCGGAAGGCGAGGTCGTTCGGGTCTGTCAGTGTTTTGGTTTGCGGCAGTTCGGTCGGTGTGCCGTGACAGGTTTTGCACTGGATGTACTGGATGTCCTTTTCATTGCTGTACAGGCTCCCGTCGCCCATTGCTTCGGTGCGTGTATGGCAGTCGATGCATTCGAGCTGGTACTCGCAGGAAGTGAACTGGGCGATGGGCTGGTAGTAGGCGTGCAGCCGGTCGGTGGGAAGATCCTGGCGAGCATCGAAGGTCATCGTGCGCAGGTCGTAGTTGCCGCGGTTGTGGCAGGTGTCGCACTGGGTGTAGGGGATGGCCGTGGTCAGTTTGTGAACCTGGCTGTTTTTATTGAGATCCAAACCCTGCGCGGGAGTATGGCAGGCGGCACAGCCGGTGAAGCGTGCGTAGTTGCTTCCCGGCAAAGGGGAGGCGGTGATGTGACAGGTCAGGCAGTTTTGCCCGAACAGTTTGATCGCCGGGTTGGAAGCCTGGGACGGGTCAAAGGTAGCCAGCCCGGTGACCCCGCTCGTGCTGAGTGGATCTTCCACTGCATAAATGCCGAAGCGGGCGGTCAGGTCGGGTTGGGCGCCGAAGGTGTAGAGCATGCTGGCAATGGCGCCGGCATACGTGGCCTGGATGCTGGTCGTGGCGCGCTGGATGTGGTCGCTGTAGCTCGACGCTGTGCCGCTGTGGCAGTTGGACCCGCCGCAGGAGGCCTGGACGACCGAGTAATCCGAGGGATTGGCTCCGCCGCGCAGGGTACTGTGCGCCAGATTTGCATCCAGAGCCAGGCGCTCGCCGCCATGACAGATTACGCAACCGAAGGTCTGGACCGGGTGCGAACTGCTGATCTGGGCCAGGTCCGAATGGCAGGTCAGGCAGTATTCCACCTGCCCGGTCAACGTTGGGACGAGAGCCACCGGCTTCGGACGACGGGTCTCCTGCCAGGCAGCCAGGAGCAGGCCAAGCAAGAGCAGGATCGATCCGACGATAAGAAGATAACGGCGCATTTCAACCTGTGAGACGACCTAGGAAGCGGGAAGCAGGGCAAGTATCGATAAGGTGAGGATCGACAGCACGATCAGCAGCGCCAGAAGTTGCGCTGGTCGGCCGCTCCTCGGGAACCAGCGCCCCAGCTCGGACTGAGCCGGCTTTGAAAAGATGTATGGAATGAGTGTCACCACAACCAGGACCGCCAGCGGGACGACCACGCCCCACAAGAAGGGGCTGCCCAGCTTGAGCATCTGCTGAACCCACAGGAAGAACCATGGGGCGCGGGCCGTTTCCGAGAACGGGCTCTCTCCGGTCAGCGGCGGGGCGAGGGGTGCAGGGGCGAAGACGGAGATCAGCAGCAGGCCGGTCGAGGCGAGCAGCATGGCCAGGGCTTCACGCCGGACCAGTTCGAAGCGCGTGATGCGGGTTTGATCCTGGCGCAATGCCGGCGGAGGCACGGCGATGCCGCCGTCCCGGCGGACGCGGAAGATGTGCCAGCCGGCCAGGATGAACGCGACCAGGGTCAGGCCGAAGATGTGCCAGGCATAGAAGCGGATCAATGTCGCCGGGCCGGGCGTGCTCCCCCCGACCAGCATCGTATAGAGCGCACCTCCAAATAGGGGGATGGACTTGACCAGGTTGGTCCCGGCCACCAGCGCCCAGCGGATGCCCTCGTCCCAACGCAGGACATAGCCGGTGAAATCCAGCAGCACGGCCAACACTAGCAGTCCCATGCCGAGCAGGTAGTTGAAGCGTCGCGGCGGGGCGTACGCGCCGGTCAGAATGACTTGCAGTAAATGAACAACCGCAACGATTACCAGGAACTGCGCTGCCCAATAGTGCAAGTTGCGCACCAGTCCCCCATATGGGACCAGGAACGTCAGCGTCTGGATCGAAGTCCCGGCCTGGTCGGGGGTCGGGATGTAATAAAACATCTCCAGAATACCGGTGACGAGCAGGACCAGCATCAGGAAAACGGCCAGCCCGCCGGCCGCCAGGGTGTAGCGGAAGCGCGCCTGGCGGGCAGGGATGGTGGGGGGGGTGGAGGTGGTGGAAAAAGTTTGGGCGCATGGAAAAAATTATACTCATCTGATGAAAAACCGCCCCATCGCCAGGAGCGGTTATCATGGTTCAGGGTGAAAGGTTCACATACAGCCGAGCGGCTTACGCTGCAATTTCGTGGCCTTCTTCCTCATGGTCAAAGACCGGCAGGTATTTCACCGCCAGGCCAAAGGCCAGGATGCCGGCCGAGAAGATGCCGAGCGAAACGAGGATCTCCGGCAAGGAAGGGATGTACTGAACGTTATTGCTCATAAATGTGGGCATATAAGTGAGTGGATCGGGATGCCGGATGGCAAACCAGCTCACATCGAAGCGGTTCAGGATCATGCCCAGCAAGAGAATCACCGCGCCGAGCAGCAAACCATTTGCACCTTGGCGCATTTTCTTGATCGAGAACCAGACAATCGGCGTAACCGAGCTGATGAGGATTTCCGCCCAGAAGAGAACGCTCATCAGGCCGCCCGTAAAAAGATATTTCAAATCGCCAGCGATGGTGAGCTGGCTGAACCTAATCACCAGGTAGATTGCCAGGACGATCGGGATCGCCTTGGCCAGCTTCTCCAGTAAGTGGATCTCCAGGCCGCGATGGAAATAGCGCGCGCTGAGTGTCGACTCCAAGAGGATCATGGACAGGCCAATGGAAATGGCTGAGACGAAAAACAATATCGGTAAAATGGGTGTCCACCACAACGGATACAGCTTGACGGGCTGGATCAACAGCAGCGAGCCCAACGAAGACTGGTGCAGCGTAGAGAGCACCACACCCAGGATCACGAACGGCATGATAAATTTGTGAATGAAGTGAGCGAACTTCTGCCACTTAATGCCTTCAAACACGACCGGCGCGAATTCGATGGCCAGCACGGTAAGATAGCTCATCACGCAAATCCCGATCTCCAACAGGACCGAAGTGTGGTTCCAGTGGATCATCATATACCAGATGCGTTCGGGATGGCCCAGGTCGACCAGCAGGGCAATCACGACCATCATATAGCCCAGGAACGCGGTCAGCACAGAGGGTCTGAGCAGCGGGCGGAATTCCTTCAGCTCGAAAATGTATACGACCGCAGCCATGAGAAAGGCCCCGCTGCTGATCGCCACCCCAGTGAAAAGGTCAAAACTGATCCAAAATCCCCAGGGATAGGAATTGCTCAGGTTGCTGATGGCGCCAATCCCATTGGCATAGCGGACCATGGCGATGACAAACGCAATTCCCATCAAGGCAAGGAGAAAGACGACCAGCGGTTTCAAATGGAGGCGCGGATGGATTGTAATTTGTACTCTCATTTGGTCTCCTCCGTTTGGTCTTCTATCAGGGCGAGCTTTTTCTCATTGGCTTCTCTCCTCTGATTGTACAGATGCACGCCGGCCGCGATCCCGGTCAACACAACACCCCAGCCGAGGGCAAAGGGAATGGTAAATCCCATCACCTCTTCGCTAATATCTTTGACAGGCTTCGAGGGAAGCTCCGGCAGACCGAGTTCTTTGAAGGGAACGTGGGAGAGGATGAGATAAGACGTGCCGCCGTTTTCGCTCTCGCCATAGACATGGTTGATGTAACGCGCCGGCTCGGCGGCCAAGCGGGCATGGGCATATTTCAGCAAGTCCGCCCGCTCGCCAAATGCCAGCGCATCCGTCGGGCAGGTGGCCACACAGGCCGGTTCCAGGCCGACGTCGATCCGCTGGGGGCACATGGTGCATTTGTCAATGAATGCGCCTTCGATCAAGCCCTTGTTGTAGTCAAAGTGGGGCACGCCAAAGGGACAGGCATTCATGCAGTAGCGGCAGCCGATGCATTTATTGGGATTGTACAGAACCGGTCCATCGGGACGTTTAGAGTAGGCCCCCACCGGACAAGCAGACAGGCAGTCGGGTTCGTTGCAGTGCATGCAGTGATAGACCATTGAGGCGCGCTCAAGGACGGGATACTCGCCTTTCAACCCGACGCCCGCCACCCAGATGCGGGTCTTGTCCATGGGAATTTTATTCTCGACACTGCAGGCAACCATACATGCGCGGCAGTCGATGCAGCGCGTGGCGTCGAACAGGAAGGCGTGATGTTTTATCTCCGGCATTGTTCCACTCCGTGTCTTATAACTTCTTTACCGTTACGAAAGTCTGGCTGAGCGCCTGGCTGCCGCTGACCGGATCGGTGTAGGTGACGTGCAGATCAGAGTCGCTGGCACCGATGCCGTAGGCGACGGTCAGCCCCTTTGAGAGATGACCGTACCCCGGGGTTAGATAGACGCAATCGGGGCGAATAGCCTGAGTGACTTCCAGGCGGATGTGGATCTTGCCGGCCTGGCTGGTCACCTCGACCCAGTCGTTGTCTGCGAGCCCCAGTTTTTGGGCGGCCGCGGTGCTTATCCACAGGCGCGGTTCGTCCGAATACTTATGCAGCAGCTGATTATTCTGAGTACCGAACTGTGTGGATTGGGCCACCTTACCGGTCAGCAGGTAGAACTGACCTGGTTCGGGCCTCGGCGGTTCCTCCCACCCTGGCACGGCGCCGAACCCGCCGCTCGCCAGGGTGGTCGAATACAGTTCGACCTTGCCGCTGGGCGTGCTCCAGGAAGGGGCGGAAAGGTTATCGCCTGTAAGGGGCAGCTCCACGTAACCTTTCTGACGCACTGCGTCCAGCGAGACGCCCAGGGGCGCTAATTGCTGTTTTAGATAATCTTCTTCGTCGGCGTATTGGAAGAAATCGCTCAGGCCCAGCCGGTTGCCAAGCTCTTTATAGATCCACAGGGCGGATCTTCCCTCCCCCTGGGGTTCGATGACCGGCTGGCGCAGGAAGGCCCGGTCGCCCACGATGTTGAGCGGATCGTAGCGCTCCAGGTAAGAAGCTTCCGGGAGAACGACATCCGAGAACCAGGAGGTATCGTTCATCAGGATGTCGATAGTGACAATAAAGTCCATCTTGCCGAAAGCCTGGAGGGTACGCCCGCGGTCGGGCAGGGACATGGCCGGGTTCTGGCGGGCGATGAACCAGCCATGGGCCTGGTAGGGAGCGCCGCTCAAGACTGCCTCGCGCAATTCCTGGAATACACCGATATTGAGAGGGACGAGGGGATACTTCCAGGGGATGCCGTCCAGGCGCTGGGCGGAAACACGCGGATAGGGCGGCTGGGACGGAGCACCAAGAGGACCATTGCCATCCCCGGAGGATGGGAACATTGCCACGCCCCAGTTCCCCACCAGGGCGTTGAGGACGGCGATGGCGCGCTCGGTCTGGAATGAGTTGACGAAATTGGACGTTCGCCAGCCGTTGTGTGCCAGGGCATTGGGGGCTGCGGCAGCAAATTCACGGGCAATCCGCCGGATCGTATCCGCAGGAATCTCGGCGATCGGAGCAGCCCATTCCGGAGTGTATTGAGTGATCCCGCTCGCCAGTTTATCGAAACCGGAGGTGTAACTGGAGACAAACTGGCGATTGTACAAGCCTTCGCCGATGATGGTGTTGATCAGCGCCAGGTGAAAGGCCAGATCGGTACCCGGGCGGATCGCCAACCATTCCGAAGCCTTGGCGGCCGTCTTGGTGAAGCGTGGATCCAGGTAGACCACCTTGACGCCCCGGTCGATGGCATGGCTAAGAGCGGATGTCTCGGAGGTTGAGATGGCCTCCATCAGGTTTCGGCCCGTCAGGATGATGTAATTGAGGCCGTCGTATTTGCGGTCCGGTTCCTGCATGCCATAGGTGATCAGGTTGGCGACGATCATGGCATTGAAGCACAGGCTGCGCTGTGTGCCGTAGTTGGGCGAGCCGAATGCGTTGAGCAGGTTCTCGAACTGGACCTGGCTCAGGTTATGCGTAGAGGAGAAGATCATCGCCTCCGGGCCGTATTTCTGTTTGATATCGAGCATGCTTTTGGCGACGACGTCGAGCGCCTCCTCCCAGGAGGCTTTGCGGAACATCCCCTCGCCGCGTTTTCCCACACGAATCAGGGGGGTCAGCACCCGGTCCGGGTCGTAGGTGTTCATCAGCCCGGATTGGCCGCGCGGGCACAGCTTGCCGTTGGAATGGGGATGGTCGGGGTTGCCTTCCAGCTTGACCACTCGCCCGGCTTCGACTTTGGCCAGGAGGCCACAGCGCCAGACGCACATCTCGCACATGCTGGGGATGTAACCGCTGTTCGTGGCATCCAGCATTCCGTTGGCACGGGCTGCTTCGGCTACCCACGGCGGAATAAACTCCCCCAACACTGCTGCTCCGATGGTTGTGCCGCCGATTTTAAGGAAGTCGCGGCGAGATAGAGTAGACGGCATAACACTCTCCAGTCGGTAACCGTCACTACGAAGTCCTGCCTTGATCCTTGCAGAGACGGCTTTTGTAAGTTGATTAACTTTTCATTTCTTTGCGATGCATACCCATGCGATCGATCAGGTAGAACAGCGCCAGTGCCATTAAAGCGAAGACGAATACGGCCAGGTACGGGTTGATGTGCCAAAGGTCCGGTATGACTACATTTCCATAATTGGCAATGGCAGATATCTTCGGAAAAACCTGGTCGTACGTGAGGCCGTAAATGACCGCGCCGACCAGAAAACCGAGCAGTCCGGGGACGAGATAATCCAGCTTGCCTTCCCCGGCTCCGGCCACGGCCGTGCCCGGGCAGAAGCCCGCCAGGGCCATGCCAACCCCGAAGATCAAACCGCCGACCAGGTTGCCGACGACGTACGTCGCCGGGACGGTCGGGAAGGTGATCAGGCCCATTGCTCGTAATGGATAGAGGCCGAGCATAGTGACAACCAGGGCAGTCATCATGAATTTCAATACGGCCATATCGGTGAGGCGGAACTGGTTGGCAATTTTGTGATACTTGGTCAGGCCGGCTTTATTGAGGGCAAAGCCAAAGAACACGCCAAGGATGAGAGCAGTTACGTATATCATTTGATCCTCCTCACCTTAGAATTTCTTGCCGTAAACGATCTTGGCAGTGACGATGCCGGAGGCGAACATCCCGGCGATGAACAGGAAGGCAGCTGGGGCGAGCAGCATACCGCCCGAAATGGCCAGGCCGCTGGTGCAGCCGCCGGCAATCCCCGCAGCGTACTCGACGATGATGCCGCCCAGGAAGAGCAGCAGCCAGCGCTTCCAGGTCTGCTTGCCGTAGGCTTTCTTCCACTGTTCACTGTCCATGGTGCGGATCTTGAATGTGCCGCTCGAAAGCGCCCCCAGCATCCCGCCAAAGAAAATGCCTACCAGGAGCACAACGGGATAGGTGATCGCTGCCGGCATCACATAATTGAAGTATGTGTTGCTGGGGCTGATCGCCTTGCCGATGTAGGCGGCTACGTTCTCGAACCCGCCTGAGGCGCCCAGCAACTCGTGGGCCAGCACCACTGTGAGGATGCCGACGATGCCGAGTAGTGCCCCCGCTGCGTACGGCGACCACTCTTCCTTCCGAATTTGCTTGATGAGCCAGTTCATAGTTACTCCTTTCTGATATTTTCTTATTGGGTAACAAACAAGGCCGAATGGCTTATTCTTTCTGATCCTCAGACGATTGACCGCCAGAGGATTTGTCATGGGTCAGTTTGTCAATGGAGTTCAACAAATCAGCAGTCACCTGAGGTTTTGCCAGGATATTTTGAAGGATTCGACGGGAAGCAGGTTTTAATCGACTGATGGTCGGCAACATTTCCACCACATCGGCGGGATACCTTCCTTTGACAGGAACGCGCTTCGGATCACTGAAAGAGACATTGATCCAGCCCTCCCGCTTGAGTACAAAGAATCCGCCGCCAAGAACGATCACTGCCAGGATAGCAATCAGAATAATATTACCGATGTTGGCAGGCGTTTTGCCCAGTGCGACGATATCGTATCTCTGGGAGTAATCCGTCATGTCCGCTGAAGGGACTACCGCCGCTTGTAAAGCCGCCGGAGTAGTCCCGGTCATTGCAGGAGCAACAGATGTTGCCGGTTGGTTCGTCGCCGCCAGAGCCGCGGAACCGCCAATGCCACCGGTACCGACCTGCTGGCCGAGGGTGGTCGCATAGATTTGTGCTTTTGCCAGGGCGTCGGTTGGGTGGCAACTTTTGCAACTTATATTGATATCCGAGAGCGGCGCCACCATGCCGGTATGCGCAGCCACCTTATCAGTCGCCTGATTGTTGCCGCCATGGCACAGGTAGCAAAAATCGCCGAAGGCGTGTTGGGTGTGCCAAG
The DNA here is from genome assembly GCA_963753465.1 of uncultured Chloroflexia bacterium. Classification (GTDB taxonomy): domain Bacteria; phylum Chloroflexota; class Anaerolineae; order Anaerolineales; family Villigracilaceae; genus UBA877. Next base: position 1,479,758 of record CAVWCJ010000005.1, on the reverse strand, counting down.
CGGTCCCATCGTTGTTCACCGGTTTCTGTGCTTGTGTCTCGTGACAATTTTTGCAGGAAGAAACCTGCGAACCACATTGGGCTTTGACCGGTGTGGCAGCCAGCAGGAAAACGCTGCCTGAGATGAGCAAAGCACCAATCACCACAAAAATAAATGTGATCCTTCTTCGGTTCATATGCTCCTCTGCAATTGAAATCGCGAAAGAGTATCCTCTGCCTTACGACGGAATGAGTTCATCCATGAGATTAGCACTGTGTTGAATTCGATCGCGTAACACGCCGCGTAAGAGATCCAGCGCCTCGATGACCCGGTGGTCGGTGAGCTCGTAAAGCACCGATGGTCCCTGCCGTGTAGCTCGGACCAGGCCCCCGTCGCGCAGGATTTTCAGGTGGCGCGAGACGCTCGGCTGAGGGATCGCTAATTTTTGGGTCAGCTCGGATACGTTACAAGGACCTTCCGCCAGCACATATAGGACAAGTAAGCGTGTCGGCTCGGCCAGCGCAGAACACAATTCGGCGTGCAGTACAGCAATTTCCTGGGTCAGATTGGATGTGTCCATAGGCATAACCTTATTCGCATAAGAATATATGCTTTATAATACGCTTGTGAATATAAGGATTAATAGTACACATTGTCACAAATGTACTGGCTAAATGTAATCTCCATTTGACTTGGATCGGCCAGCCCCCCGTCGCGAACTGAACTAAAAAAGCCTGTTCAAACGTCTGCAGCTCACGCGTAAATATTGAATATGCAAGGGTTTGACCTGGTTCTCGTCCAGGTTTTGGAATATCCGACGCGTGTTTGAGCTTTGCCTGTGTCCAGGCCAAGTAAACCAAAAATTCCCCCTGACAAGATTTCCGAAATTTATGGATCTACCTTAGCAGCATCATGGGCAATGCTTACGGAGCGTTCCCCTGAACTGGATAACCCGCCGCAGTCCAAGCCTGCAGGCCTCCAATCAGGTAGGATACGCGCGTGAAACCGGCTTGTTGCAGGATGGCGACTCCACTCTGGGCGCGGTGACCCGACAAGCAAACCACAACGATGTCTTTATCTTTCGGCAGTTCGCTCAACCGGTTTTGCAACTGGTCCAGCGGGATCAAGGTGCTGCTGGCAAGATGGAACTGATTCCATTCAGTCTGGGTGCGCACGTCCAGGAAGAATGTTCCCTGCTGATATTTTGCATAAGCCTGAGCAGGAGTAAGTTCTACGGAAGGCGCGGCCTTTGAGCTGAGCAGCAGAATTCCCACCACGGCTACGAGCAGAGCCCCCAGGCTAATCCACAACCAGGCCAGATTACGCTTATAGCCTTTTTGGGTCCGGTGACGACGGGAATCAGGCGGAGCAGGTTTCGGAGCCTTGTGTTTTCTTGACATTCCAGCCTCCTGAGCAAACGGACAATTATTTGTTTCGGATTTCGGACCGGCCGCTAAACATATCGATTCGGTTCTTGATCCTGGTACCAACGGAGCATCCGCGGTCGGTCGATAAGCGAGGAATGGATGATCGAGAACGGGACCAGGCGGAATTCCATGCTGATCCTCAATCCGTCCTAGTCATCGAATCGACTGAGCGCGTTTATGGGCTTGTTCTATTAAAATACTTCGTACCAGATCACAAACTTCGACAATCCTAATATCGGCTATTTGATAAACCATCTGGATCCCATGCCTTTTTGAGTTCAAGACCCCTACGGCGCTCATGACTTGTAAATGACGTGATACATTACTTTGTGGCAGGTCAGTTGCATGACAAATTTCGCCGACGGTCAGGGGACGCTCGCGCAGGACATGCAATATATGCAGGCGAGCTGCATTACCCATCGCCTTACAAAATTCCGCCTGGATTTCGAACATGGATTGATTCATGACAAGAATATCCGATCTCTTTTTAGTGTAACCACTCCGGGTGATCCACCAATTGTCCGTCAATATAGGCCTTTACGGCCTGTTCGATATCATGGATGTCGGTCAGGATGGGCTGAATCCCGGACCGCTTCAAGATGTCATAGGCACCCTTTCCCATGCCGCGTGCCAGCAGGACCTGGCAGTCGCGAATGGGTTCGAGCATGCGTGCATGCCAACCTTCGGCGGCTGGTCCCTGGCCATATGCATCACCCGTCTCATTGTGTGGTTCAATGGCAGATTGGTCATGGGCGGGCTTGGGGCGGGTTTCCTGTAGGGCTATTTTTCCGTCGGAAATGGTGAATACCTTATAGTAAACCGCGCGTCCAAAATGGGCGCTGATCGTCTGATGATCATCGGTTACAACGGCTATTTTCATTGTCTCACCTCATTACATTAAATAGGTTACTTGGTTGGAATGCTCATTTCCTGCATATGCCATATCGAAGAATGCAATAGTATTTTTGCCTCTAGCCTTTTACGCGATGACTATCCAGCCAGCCCAGTCCAAGCAAAAAGAATGCCAAGCTCACCAGCATCAAGGTGCTCAATGCAAAGTATTTCCAGGCAGGGATCACTCCTAATTTTGTCGGGTGATAGGGTCATACCGCCGGAATGTGATCCGCCGGATTTAACATAAACGATAATAGCAGTTGGCGTTGCACCACTGTCAGGCGTGACATTTAGCGTGGCAGCCAATTGGTCAGATAGCGCTATGTAGTCAGCGGGATGGCAGCTGTGACAGTTGGTATAAATATCATTAAGCGGTTGTGCCACAATGCCATCATGAGCCAAATTTTTATCCATAGTGCTGCCATTGCCACCATGGCAATTTGTACAAATGTCTTGACTAAGATGAATGCTGTTCCATTCACCCATTCCTTCCACAGGACCATCCGGCGTATGGCAGGAGATGCATGAAGATTTAGGAGGAGTGCCACAATCTGCCAATACACCCGAAGTCGACACCGCACACAAAATGAGAGTCACAACCAACAGGATGGCAATGGGAAGAAGAAAACGGAACAAGATTTTTCTGGGCAATGGGCGCTTCCTTTCGCCATGTCGTACCAGCCTTATTTTGAAAAATGCCGTTCTGTTGAGTTATCGCGTTCATCCATTGGACAAAGGACCAGCAGAGTGCGGGAAGGAGTGGCATCCAAGTTCTTCCAATGATGTGGCAGGTAAGCCTCAAACAGCAAGCTGCCATCCGCTTCAAGCAGATAGGTCTCAGTATCTACGGTGTAAGCAATGCGTCCTTCCAGGCAATACACAAACTCCCGTCCGGTGTGGACAATGGGAGTCTTCCCGCTGTCCGCTTTCGGAGCAAGCGTGACGATCAATGGTTCAGCACCAAAACGTGACATCCCGGCTCCCAGGTCCTCAATGAAACCGTGGGGGAATGCCACTCGAGGACGAGCCACGGCTTTTTGGTGCACGACCAGCTTGTTACCCTCGTCGGTCTCGAAGAAAGTCGAGATGGGTATCTGCAGGGTCTGCGCCAACTGCTGAAGAGTGCTCACGCTGGGTGAGCTGTGCCGGTTTTCGATCAGGCTCAAGGTGTTGACATTCAGGCCACTTTGTTCTGCCAGAGCGCGCAGGGACAGCCCACGTGCTGCACGCAACTCTCGCAGGCGGCGGCCTACGTCAATTTCATTAAGAGGCAAGCTGGAAGTAAAGGGATCATTCGCTAGGGATCGTTTAGCCATCAATTTTCCTCAATTGCTTGTTTCAACCAATATTATAGTACTAATAAGTTTATATATCAATAAAAATACTATTTTACTAGTTATAATCAACCAATAAATCTGCGGCGATAAGTGATCTGCCATGAAAGGATACGGCAGAATATGGGATGTGCATAAATCCGGGTAAAGGGAATTACTGCGAGAAAAAATCATGCTGTTCGCCCCCTCACGAATAATGCCCTTGTATTGAGCTACCCCATTCCCACATGGCGGTAATTCAGGTTCGAGCTCCAGGCGAACATAGCGGCCATGCCATTGTGGGTATGGAAGAGTGTACTAATCGCCTTCCTGACCAGGATAGGCCAGGCATACATCTTCCGGTTGCCGGACAGCATGAAATGTGCCAGTTCAATTTCGGACATCCCTCGAGGGCGGTGGATGACCTCTGTCATATCATAATGATCCCAGTCTTGCGGAAAATCGTTATACAGCAGCCGTCCCTCAGTTTGGAAACGCTCGAAGAGCCGCGTGCCAGGCAGGGGCGTCAAAAAAGTCGTCTGCATGACATCCACGGGATTGCGGATCATGTAGTCGGTCCGGTGCGCCAGTTTCTGTGGTGTGTCCTTGTCCATACCGAAGATGAATGCCCCCAGCACGGCAATACCGGCGCGATGGATCCGTTCGAAAGCCCGTGCATACGAATCCACCCCGCGCTGCAGATTGAGGCGTTTGTCGATCTCTTCCAGTGCCTCTGTCTCCTCCGACTCCAACCCCAGGAAGACCATTTGGCAACCGGCCTTCCCGGCCCAGGACAATACTTCCTCATCGTCGGCAAAATTGATGGAAGCCTGGCAGAACCACCATTTGTCCAGCTTTTGTTCCGCCATCCCTTTGAACAGTTCCAGCGCGGCCTGGCGCGAATCCTCCCCGTACCCGATGATGTTGTCGTCCACAAAGAAAAGCATTTTTTGCGGGATGGTCTCCAGTTCGGCCAACACCTCCTCGGTCGGCCGGCGGCGGTAGCGCTGACCGTTGAAGGCGCTCACCGAGCAGAACTCGCAGTTCAGCGGACAGCCACGCGAGGTCTGGACAGATGCGAACATGTAGCCGGGGTGGAACAGGTCGCGGCGCGGGGCCGGCACTCCAGCCAAATCCGACCAGGTGCCGTGGTACTCACGCTGAAGCCTTCCGGACTCGAAATCCGCGATCACCTGCGGCCAGACGCTTTCGGCTTCTCCGATGACTACCGTATCCACGTGCTGCAAAGCCTCCCGGGGACACATTGAGCAGTGGATTCCGCCCATCACCACCGGCACCCCGCGTTGACGATAAATTGCCGCGATCTCGTAGGCACGCCGGGTGGAGGCGGTAAAGGCGGTGATGCCGACCAGGTCCGCCGGTCGGTATGCGAACGGCTCCCAGTTTTCGTCCACCAGCTCGACCTCCCAGGAGGCGGGAGTCAGGGCGGCGACGATCCCCAGGCTGATGGGCGGGAAGCGCGAGCTTTTATTGACCGTCAGGCCAGTGCGAGCCGGGTTGACCGGGTTGATCAAGACCAGTTTGCGTTTCATTTTCTATTGCCAGGAAAAACCGAGTTTATGGGATGCCCTTTGCAGCAGGTCGTGCAGGGTTTGTTGTTCTGCGTCGCTCAAGCCGGAAAGGAATTCACGCGTGTAGCGCACCGTACCATCTATGATCTGGCCATACGCAAACTGGCCGGTCTCGGTCAGGTGCAGCCACCAGTTGCGCCGGTCGTCCAGATCCCGTTCAATCCGAACCACCCCTTTCTGCGTCAGCCTGCGAACGTAAACCGAGATCGTGCTGGCGGAAACGTCCATCCGTTTGGACAGCTCGCGGGAGTTGATCGGGGTGAATTGCCCAATCACCATCAGCACCGCGCAGTCGTACAGGGTCATGCCGGTCTGTTTGGGTGGGTTCTCCTTGACCATGCGCGCCTCGTAGGCATGGGCCAGCGAGAACAGGGCCTGGTTGATTTGGATGGCTTCCTGGTTTGATAGAGACATGGTCAATCCTTTAGTTATATAGTCTAATGGTTAGATTATATAACTAAAAGATTTTGTTGTCAACCTGTTTCCCCTCATAGAGCTGGTTGATGGACACCCATAGACAAAAACTATAGCCCAGGTGACCCTCGTCACTTGTTCTTGTGGATGGCGGGAGTTAAGCTGTATATGAATTAAGCAACTGATGAAGTTGTCCCTATGGAACCAGGCATTCCTCTAGAGATCCAGACACTCGCCCAACGCCAAGCAACACTCTGTAAAGTCTTCAGCAGCGCCCAGAGAGTGTTGATCCTGTGGTTTTTGGCGGAGAAGGAACACACGGTGAGCGAGATTGCCTGTGCGCTCGGGGCTTCCCTGCCCAGCACGTCCCAGCACCTCCACCTGATGGAATTGAATGACGTTTTGGAGTCCCGCCGGGAAAAACAGAATATCTACTATCGTCTCGCCGATAACGACCTGTTGCGGAATTGCCTGGTTCTGGCCAACCTGCCCAAAGAAAAACTGGCCGAACTTGTGCCAGAACCGTGATCTTTACGTTTTACCAAAAAGGAGAACCAATGACCACCCTGGATCTTACCACCCTGCAAGCTGCCAAAGTCGTCGATGCGCGCGCCATGTCCTGCCCCGGTCCCCTGCTGGAGGCCAAGAAGGGCATCGCCACCGTCAAGGTCGGTGAAGTGCTGGAAATCTGGTCCGGCGACGCCAATACCAAGGTCGACATGCCGCGCTGGTGCGAGAAGGTCGGGCACGAGTGGCTGGGCGTCCTGGCCGGCGACGGTTACGAGCGCTTGTTCATCCGACGGATGAAATAGGACTCCCGGACATACATTTATGAGTGAGCAGACCCAACAGCCGAAGATCCTGATCCTGGGGACCCTTTCGGGCGGCTACGCCGGGGCAGACTCGACCGGGCAGGGCCACCTGGAATATCCGGCCAACACTTACATTCTGCCTGTAAGGTCGCCGGTTATGTTCCCCCCGAGTTCTACCTGCGCGCCTTCGATCACGGCATGGACGGCATCATCGTCATGTACAGCGGCACGGACAGCCCCTACAAGGTCGAGGCGGAAGGCACGGCCAAATTGATCAACCGCGCCTATGCCCTGATGAAAGAGCGCGGCCTCGACATCCGCCGGCTGCGCCTCGCCGCTATCTGCACGGTTTGCGTCAAGCCTTTCCTGAAGGAAGTCAACCAGATGAACGAACTGCTCAAAACCCTCGGCACCGTCAAAGACGAGCTTGCGGCTCATGCCGATGCGGCACAATCGGCCGGACAGGGACCCGCCCATGGATGATCTCCGCCTTGACGCGCTGGTCGTGGGCGGCGGCATCGCCGGAATGCAGTCCGCCCTGGACCTGGCTGACCAGGGTTTCCAGGTGGCCTTGGTCGAACGCGAGCCCAGCATCGGCGGGAAGATGATCACTTTGAGCAAGGTCTTCCCCACCCTGGACTGCTGCAGCTGCATCACCACACCCAAGATGTCCGCTGTGGCCCACCATCCGAACATCCATTTGCTCACCTATTGTGAAGTGCAATCTGTCCAGGAGCGCGGCAGCGGATTCAAAGTGACTGTCCTGAAAAAGCCTCGTTTCGTGGACGAATCGAAATGCACTGGCTGCCGCGAATGCGAGTACGAGTGCCCGATCACCGTGCCCAGCCCGTTCGACAGGGACCTGGGTGCCTATCGCGCCATCCGCGTGCCGTTCTCCACGGCCGTGCCCCAGAAGGCGGTCCTGGACCCCGAATACTGCCTGTGGTGCGGCAAGTGTGAGAAAGCCTGTCCGGTGGAGGCGGTGGATTTCACCCAGCAGCCCGAGACCTTCAACATCGAAACAGCTTCCATTGTCATGGCCACAGGTTTCGATCTGACCCCCCTGGAGACCAAGCAAGAGTATGGCGCCGGCGCCTTGCCCAACGTGATCGATCCCCTGATGATGGAACGCTTCCTGGCTCCCACCGGACCGTACGGCCGCGTCCTGCGGCCGGGGGACGGTAAAGAGCCGGGCTCCATCGCTTACGTCCAGTGCGCCGGGTCACGCGACGAGACGCTCGGCGTGGAATACTGCTCCCGCGTCTGCTGCATGTACGCCATCAAGCAGGCCATGCTCTTGAACGGCGCCCTGCCACTGGCCGACATCACCATCTACTATATGGACATCCGCACCTTCGGGAAGGGGTACGAGCAGTTCTACCAGAACGCCAAGGCCATGGGCGTGGAATTCGTGCGCGGCAAAGTGGCCTCGATCCGGGAGGACGCGGAGCATAATCCAATCGTCAAAGTCGAGCTGACCGAAACGGGCGAAATCGCCGAACGGACCCACGATCTGGTGGTGCTTTCCCAGGGCATTGTGCCCGCCTACGATCCAACCCGCACCTTCAGCCTGCCGCTCGGAACCGACGGGTTCGTTGCCATCCCTGCACCCGACGCGGCTCCCTGCGTCACCGGGCGACCGGGCATTTTCGTCACCGGGACGGCCATGGGACCGATGGACATCGTCGACAGCATCATCTCGGCCAGCGCAGCGGCGAGCGAGGCCTCGGCCTATATTCGTGCACAGGCAAACGGCCAGAGCGTTTCACAAACCGAGAGCGAGGCCATCCATGCCTGAAAAGAAAATGCTTGATGCCGCCTCTCAAGAACCCTGCATCGGCGTCTACATCTGTCACTGCGGCGGCAACATCAGCGGCGCTTTACAGTGTGAATTGATCGCCAAGGCGCTGGGACGGCTCCCGAATGTGGCCGTGGCCCGCACCGACGAATCGCTCTGCTCGGATGCTGGTCAATCCAGGATCGAGCAGGACATCAAGGAATTGGGCATCAACCGGGTGGTCGTCGGCGCCTGCGCCCCCCTGCTCCACGAGCAGACCTTCCGGGGTGCGGTGACGCGTGCCGGGCTAAATCCTTACCTATATCATCACGTCGGCCTGCGCGAACAGGACTCATGGGTCCACGCCCACGACAAGCTGGCTGCCACGGAGAAAGCCCTGCGGCTGATGGCGGCCGGGGTCGCCAAGGCCCGCCTGCTCCAGCCGCTCGACTCAATCCGCCTGGGAGCGGAGCAGCATGCCCTGGTCATCGGCGGGGGCGTGGCCGGGCTGCGCGCCGCCTTGGATATTGCCCGCCAGGGGCTGCGCGTCACACTGGTCGAGAAGTCGCCCTTCCTGAGCGGCCGCATGGCGCAGCTCGGGAGCGTCTTTCCCACCGGAGAAGAAGCCCATAAGCTGCTCAGTGACCTGATGGCAGAGCTGATGGCAAATCCCAACGCAACCATATTTACACAGGCGGAAGTCATCGGCGTTTCCGGCTATGTGGGAAACTTCAGCATCCAGGTCAGGCAGCACAGCCGCGGTGTTACCGATGTGAACGCCGAAGCGCTGACGGCCGCTTGTACAGAAGAAGTCCCGGACGAGTTCAATTACGGCCTGTCACGCCGCAAGATTATCTACCGGCTTTACCCGGGCTGCTATCCGCCCACCCCTGCCGTGGACTGGGACCATTACCACGGGGAATCGATCCTGGTGAACGGCGAGCCGGTGATCCTGAAGGACGAGATCAAAACCTTCGAGCTTACCGCGGGAGCGGTTGTGGTGGCGACCGGCTTTGATCCCTACACTCCGCCGCAAGGCGAGTATGGGTACGGGGAATTGCCCCAGGTGATCACACTGCCGCAGCTGGTCCGCCTCATAGCCCAGGCTGGAGATGGCCATCCCTTCGAGTGGAACGGCCGCCCCGTCCGGGATGTGGCCCTGATCCACTGTGTGGGCAGCCGCCAGGTCGAGGGCGTCCATGGGCCCCAGCCGGATGGGCAGGTCAACAGCTATTGCTCACGCGTCTGCTGCACTGCCAGCCTGCACATGCTGGAGGAGCTGCACCGGCGCTTCCCGGACCTGAACCTGTATGATTTACACCAGGATATCCGTACATACGGGCGCGGTCACGAGGACTACTACCACCGGACTCTGGAAGAGGGCGTGCGCTTCCTGCGTTACCACGGCGAGGAGCCGCCAGTCGTGTCTGCCTCACCAGAGGGTGATTCCCACCCCGTGCTGGTCAAGGTCAAGGATGCCCTGACCTACGGTCAGGAGATCGAGATCCCGGTCGATCTGGTGGTGCTGGCGGTGGGCATGCTGCCGCGCCAGGGCAATGATCTGGTCAGGATGCTGAAGGTCTCGCGCGGCTCCGACCGCTTCCTGCTGGAGGTACACCCGAAGCTGCGCCCGGTCGAGACGGCCGTGAACGGCGTGGTGCTGGCCGGCACCGCCCAGGGTCCGATGAACATCCAGGAAAGCCTGAGTGCAGCTTCGGCCGCGGCGGCCAAGGTTGCTGCGCTGCTCGGCCGCGGCCGGGTGGACCTGCCGCCCTTCGTCGCCTCGGTGAATGCGGCCAGGTGCACCGGCACAGGCGTTTGCGTCACGGCCTGCGTGTATGAGGGCGCCATCGCCCTGCAAACTTTCGAAGAGAACGGAAAACAGGTCCGTTGTGTCGTTGTCACACCGGCCAACTGCGTTGGCTGTGGGGCATGTGTAGCGGTGTGCCCCAACGGTGCCATCGACGTGCAGGGCTGGACGCTGGCGCAGTACGATGCCATGGTGGCGGCTCTCGGCATGGAAATGCCGGCGCTGATGGAGGCCTCATCATGACTACTGAACCAAAAACCCTTTCCCGCGGTGAGCTGCTCAAGCAACTGCGTACAACCTACCCCGCAGGTGTGGCGCGCGCCCAGGCTCTCCTGAAAGAGCAGAAGCACATCCAGGACGAGATCAGCCGGGTCCTGCGCAAGAAGCCTGCCAGTGTGCCCGAAGTAGCCGCAGCGGTCGGTATTCCACCCCGACAGGCGCTCTGGTACCTGGCGGCGATGAGGAAATACAACTTGGTGGTCGAGAACGGCATGTCCGGCGATTATCCACTCTATCAATTGGTGGAGGAGAAAGTATGAGCGCCCGCGTCGATCCCCGCTTGTTATCCGAGATCAAGAAATACGGCACGCTCAGCGTCGAGAAGTGCTACAACTGCGGCAACTGTACCGCCATCTGCCCGCTCTCCACCACCGGCGAAACCTTCCCGCGCCGCCTGATCCGCTATGCCCAACTGGGATTGAAGAAACCCCTGCTCGCCAGCAAGGAGCTGTGGCTGTGCTACGCCTGTGGCGAGTGCACCCAGACCTGCCCGCGCCAGGCGGACCCCGGCGAGTTCATGGCCACAGCCCGCCGCTATGCGATCGCCAGCTACGATCCGCTGGGGCTGGCGAAAATCCTCTACACGGCCCCGGTCCTCAGTATTTTCCTGTTGGTTCTGCTGGCTGGACTGTTTGCCCTGGTGGTCTACACCTCGCACGGCATGATGTCGGCCGATACGCTGAAGCTGTTCGAGTTCATCCCGGCCGGGGTCATCCACGACCTGGGGGTGGGTGCCCTGGTCATCATCGCCCTGACCGGCCTGGCAGGCGCGGTCAACATGTTCGTCCAGGTGCGGCGGGAGAATGCCTTACTGACCACGCCCGGTATACGGTTGAACTGGCTGGGTACCCTGTGGGAGACCATCGTGGTCGAGGTGCTCGCCCAGCTGCGTTACCAGCGGGATTGCCGGTCTACCGCTGATCGGAGACCCTGGTTCCTGCAGAAGTGGTTCATCCATGCCTCAACGCTGTGGGGCTTCCTGGGCTTGTTTACGGCGACCATCCTGGACTACAGCCTGGAGCTGCTCGGCCTGAAACCCACCGGGACCTGGGTGCCGCTGTGGTATCCGGTGCGCCTGCTGGGGACGGTTGCCGGATTGTTACTAGTCTACGGCACGTCGCTGGCAATCTTCAACCGCCTGCTCAAGGTGGACGAAACGACCTCCCACTCGTCCGTCTCGGACTGGTCATTCCTTGTCCTTTTATGGCTGACCGGAGTTAGCGGCTTCGCCCTCGAAGTCGCCGTCTACCTGCCGCATCCGGCAATCTGGGCCTATTGGACCCTGCTCGGGCACATCGCCGTAGCTGGAGAACTGCTCCTGCTGGCTCCCTTTACGAAATTTGCCCACGCCATGTATCGGACGATTGCCCTTTATCTGCATGCACTGAAGCCTTTGCCTGTAACCGAAAAAGTCGAGGCTGGTGCAGATTGATAAATCTCTATTTGGGAAAGAAAAGAGGTGAAAATCGAATAGCACAAACAACCCCTCAAAGATTTACAGGCGCACTTGCCTGCTAAATTGTAATGTTCCATCAACCTGAAATTTCTCAACCTCAAAAGGAGATACCCATGCCTCAGAAAACCGCAAAGAAATCCGTACAAAAAATGGCTGTCGTCTGCAACGGTGAAACCGGCGCGAACATCATGCCCACCCTGATCTTCGCCTCGTCTGGGATCGCCCTGGACTATGAAGTCCATATTTTCTTCTGCCCGGCAGGAGCGAAATGGACTCTCAAAGACGAGCTGGAGAAGTTCGGACAGCCCAAAGGCCTGCCCAATCCCGTCAAGCTGTTCAACGACATCCTGGACAATGGCGGCGATGTCGTGCTGTGCGAGCTGGCCCTGGAGAACAAGGGCATCAACCCCAGGGACTTGCGCGATCCACGCATCAAGATCACCAAAGCCCCGCCGTTCCTGATGGACGTCGAAGGGGCGGGCCAGACATACGTGTTCTAAAAACACCAAAATAAGACAGGCCGGGTTTCTGTCTCGAATGAACAGAAGCCCGGCATTGTCGTTAAACTCATCTACTCAAGTGTTTATTGCGGCGACATCATTTTCTTTTTTTGGTTTTTACCCGTTTCGATGTATCCCGTTCCGGCAAACGCAACAGGTCCGCATTTTCCGGGGCGTGGACGAAGCTCCAGAAGGCGTCCCGCGGCCGGTGGGCTTCGCCGAGGCCGTTGCGGACCATATAAATGGTCCTCTCCAGGTTCAGGCCCTCCACCGGAATGTCGATGACGCTGCCGCGTTCCACAGGGTAGGTCGCCGCCAGGGTGGAGACGAACCCCACCCCGTAGCCGGCTGCCACGGTGCGGACGATGGCCTCGGCATTGCCCAGTTCCATAAAGATGTTGAGGTCCTCCAGGCTGATGTCGTGTTTGGCGAGTTCCTCGAGCACCACGCGGCGTGTCCCCGAGGTCGGCTCACGCATGATGACCGGTTCTTCCAAAAGTTCCGACGGTTCAATGCTGGTACGCAATGCCCAGCGATGGCTGGCAGGGACGATCAGCGAGATCCGGTCGTGGAAGAACTCCTGGGATTCCAGATTTGGATCATCGATCTCTCGGCTGAGGACGCCCAGGTGCGCATTTCCCTCCAGCAGGTCGAGGGATACCTGTTCGGAGGCGCAGGCCGGGATGCTGATCCGGATCCCAGGATAGCGCTGGCGGAAACGTGCTGCGAGCTGGGGCAGGATGTACTTTCCGGCGGTCGTGCTGCAGGCAATGTGTAAATCCCCCACCACCTCTTCCTCCAGCGAGGACATCATGGACTGCATGTTGTTCATATCGTGCAGCAGGCGCCGTGCCCAGGGCAACAGGATGCGTCCGGCCTCCGTAAGGCGCAGTCCGGATCCGCTTCTCTCGAACAGCGTCACACCCATATCCTGTTCGAGCGTCTTGATCTGGTGGCTGACCGAAGGCTGGCTCATATGAAGCTGCTTGGCAGTTTCAGAGAAGTTCAAAGTTTCCGCGGCACGCAAAAAGGTTTCAATTTTGATGAGGTCGATCATATTTCATCCCTATCTCATCCCAAAGAACATTATAACTTCAAAGATCTGAAATATTACTCTGGCGAAATCGAACAGAATCTTCATGCCATGAGGCTTAGGCGTAGAGGATTTAACAAAGAAGAGTTCCTGACAAAGGACAGGAACTCTTCTTCGATATAACCTGGAAAACTAGCTATTGGATGATCGCGTTGAATTCCGATAAAACAATTCTTTCAGGCGCATCGAGGCCATACGGTAGACCGGGCAGCGATCATATACTGCGCTGAACATGATCACCGCTCCCGGTCCGGCCAGAAGCAGGTGCGCTCCGGACAGGCCACTGAGGATTGCCAAGCCTACCAAGGCGAGACCCGCCCCCAGGCGTAAAAACCGGTCAGCGAATGCCGGCCCTTTTCGTTCCGACCGTGTGCCGGAACGGGCAGATTCAAACAGGGAAGACAGGACCGTCGTGGAGGCTGCACCGGTGCGACGACCGACCTCCTGGCCGTCGTGATAGGCGATCAGGGTTGGGATACCAAAGATGCGCAGCGAACGCAGCAGGTCGGGCTGCTCGTCGGCATTGACCTTCCACAGGTCGACGCGCCCGGCATATTCTCCACCCAACTTTTCCACGACCGATCCGATGGCGCGGCAAGGGAGGCACCAGGGCGCCCAGAAATCCACAACGACCGGACGGGGATTGCTGCACAAGCGCTCAATAAAGTCCTTTTCAGTCATCAGATACTCCTGGCGATCCGGACACAGTAAACCGGGGCGCTTGGATTGCGCCCCGGCACAGCCACCTCAAAAGCTGCATTACTTTCCTGCACGAATTTTCGGGCCGCTCAGCGGAGCGCCGAAAAGCGGGGCAAAGACGCAGAAGTCGAACAGCCCGGCCAGCAGCGGTACGAGGCCGACCACGGCCACGATGATGCCGCCTACGCCGTGGATGACCAGCAGGCCCAAGGCGACGAGGACGATGCCTGCCACAACACGAGTGATGCGACCAGCGGGGGAAGCCATAAATTTGACAAAGGGGTTCATTTCATATCTCCTATAAGGGTTGAATTGGTTTGTAATCCAAGTATAGGAGCATAAGGTGATCCTGTATGTGACAAAGTCACACAACCGAACGGGCGTGGAGGGAATCCATTTCCAATATCTTGATTATTCCCCGGGATACTTCCACTATTCCCTGCGCGGAAAAATCCTCCAGGATACGGCTGATGACTTCACGGGAACTGCCCAGTTCGGCGGCGATTTCTTGATGAGTGATATGAATTGGATCCGATCTCCGCCCTCGTTCTGCGAGCAAAGATGCGAGGCGTGCATCCATGCGGCGGAAGGCAACTTCCTCGACGATCTCCATCACGGAGGAAAGCCGTTGCGAGAGCAGCTCGAAGACGAATTCGCGCCACGCATCATAGCGCCGGACCCAATCCCGGAAGGAGTCTGCCGGGATCATCACTGCCTCGGCCTCCTTTTCCACCGTAGCAACGGCGGGAAAATTCTTTTGGCTGAGGATGGCATTGGCAGTCAGGATGCAGGATTCGCCGTTCCCGAAGCGGTAAAGGGTGATTTCCCGCCCGGTCTCGCCAATTTTATATACACGGACAACACCCGAAATCAGCAGGGCAATCGCGTCGACCTGGTCGCCTTCGATAAAAACATCATGCCCTTCGGGGATCCGTGCGAAGAAGGCGGTCTGCCGGAATTCGTACAGCAGGCTCGGGTCAGCATTCTTGAGGATGGGTAAGACTCGGATAACTCGTTCGTATTCTTGTGTACTGATCATTTGATCCTTACCTGATTAGTATACCTTACGCAGAGAGTTAAGTAGATTGTCTCCCCACTGTGTTCATCGGTCCTATATACTTTGAAGTATTATACCTTTGAGTATAAAGTCCCCCTTCTCGGAAAATAAAAGACGGCTCACCCCGGACCTGGATTCGAGCTGCCGGGGGAGACGATTTCAAGTCCAAGCGTCAGGACCGATACTTCCTCAAATCAGCCAGGTGCTCCTCGGCTGCCTGCACCTCCAGCTTCAGCTCGCCGAGATAGGCTTCCAAAGCCGTGATCTGTTCCTCTTCGGTCTGGTAGCGGCGCTGGAAATGACCTCCGCCCCCGCAGCAATCACAGCCGCAGTTACAATCCCTGCCGCCCTCACATTGGCAAGCGCCATCTTTGCAGTTACATGTTTCATCGTGTGACATAATTTTTCTCCTTTTCGATTATCAGATTGTCTCCGGTTTTCCTGTAATCAGAACACCAATACCTTATCCGCATCAACGGTCCAATCGGCGATCAAATTCATGTTGCCCGGCTGGACCCCTTCAATATATGGAGATATCCTCCTGCCGGCTGAAATAACCGATAAGTTGGACTCATCCCAACAACGAATTTTCCACGCCAGTGTGTCCTGGAAATAAGCTTTCTATCTGGCTGTGCGCTCGGCAGCCCGCGAGCTGGGGATCAGTGTCAAGGAATCCATCGATTCCGGTCCAACTATGCCTAAAATCTGTACGACCAGTTGAAGAAAAGTGGGAAGAGTGACCGGGGGGCTAGATAGGAAGTCTCGAGCCGGCTCGGTCATAATCGGGTGGAAGTGACCAATAGATATTCCACTACGGAAATAAAAGTTAGTTATAAAAATATAATTATGTGATAAAATCAATCACAAAACAACATTTTTATAACTATGTCAACTCGTTCTCTCTCTCCCCTCGAATCAAAGTTGATCCTGCACCTGGAATGGGAAAAGCAAGCAGTGGTCAACGTGGAAGACGCCATGAAGATCCTGGGCGTCTCCTACGATCACGCCCGTCAGTTGTTGCATGACCTGGCTCGAGACCGCTGGCTAGCTAGGATTCGGGCCGGTGCTTATGAGCTTATCCCGGCCGAGCGGGGTGAATACGCCTTCCCGGACACCAATCCCCTTTTCCTGGGGAGCGTCCTTATCCAACCCTACTATTTTTCCTTCGCCACAGCAGCGTACTTCCATGGCCTTTCCACCCAGGCATCGCAAACTGTTTTCATCGCCACATCGCAAGACTTGCCGCGCCGCCGGCTGGTGAGGGAAAAGGAATACCGGCTAGTCTTCCAACCGGAATACAAGTTCTTTGGGTGGACTAAAATGGACGCCTATGGAAGCCAGGTCAATATGGCGGAACCCGAGAAAGCGGTCCTGGACAGTCTTGATCACCCGGTGTTCGCAGGCGATATCCCCGAAATTGCAGCCATGCTCTGGCGAGGAAGGAACAGCCTTGACTGGCAAAGGACCGTCGAATATGCCACGCACTTTCGTTCTCGGGCGTTGATTCAGCGGATGGGATATTTATTGGATGCAATAAACATCCCTATCGATGCAGAAGTGCGTAGTTCACTCCTTGAAAACGCTACTGCTAAGGGGAAGTGTTATCTTGGCCAGCCCGGACGCTGGGGGAAGGGCGGGAACTACAGCGCCACCTGGAAAGTTGTGGACAATGTCCCCCGGAATGAGCTTTTTGCAGAACTTGAGGTGAAGTGATGATCGAAAAGCGTTTGGTGCAATGGTATGCAGCGGATGCCGGCGTAGACCTGGACGTTGCCGAACGAGAAATAGCCTTGACTTATGTCCTTCGTATCATGGCAGATCATGGGCTCCTCAAGCGGTTGGCGTTCAAGGGCGGTACGGCCATTCGCAAGATCTTCCTGGGCAATCAGGGCCGATTCAGCCTGGACCTGGATTTCACTGCAACTGAGAAAGCCGACCCGGATGCATTGATCCTGGATATAGCCGGCCTGTTCAATAATCAGAACTATCATGGGTTGACTTTTACAGTTCCAGCTGGAAACTACTTTGCTAATCCGGAATCCTGCGGTGCGGAAATAAGCTATCAGCACGAATGGTCTAAGTCCGGAAAATTCGGGATCCAAATCAGTTTCCGTGGGCGTCCGTTACTTCCGGTTCGGCCGGCAGCGCTACGCAAGGAACGATATTTTGAATGGCTGGGAATTGAACCACCCGTTATTCCGACATTGGATTTACACGAGGTCGTCGGTGAGAAAATCCGCGCGGCTTCACAGCGTAGCCGGGTACGTGATCTGTATGATCTTTACCAGCTTGCAAGCCAGCGCTTCGACCGCACTCGCGTACGCCAGATCGCTGTGCTCAAATGTTGGGAGACGAATTTCATCTTCAATCCGGCAGCATTCCTGGCAGGGGTTGAGGGGGGACATTACGACTGGTCCGACCTGCGCCGGCTTCTACGCAAAGGTCAAGATATACAGCCGGCTGTGATCTTGCGTGGAGTGCAGAAGAATTATGCTTTCTTGGAAAAATTAAATCCAAAGGAAGCATTGGTTGCCGGCGATCCATACCAACGACAGAAGAAGGCCTATCGGGCGGTTCTTGCCGAAGCTCGATCTACTGAATAGGGACGTTCTCATAAACTTGGTCATCCTTTCCTTTTTGGTTTACTATGGTTTTCAAGTGTCGACTGTGGCGAAAATATATATTTCGAGTCTCTTGGAATTATTTATAAATTCATCTTTGAGCTGGATACCAGAAAATAGTCAAAATGGGAGAAAAAACGAAAAAACCTGCTCGTAAGCAGGTCTAAGTGGAGAAATCCCTTTTGATCCCAACGTGGAACGGAAGGATAATTTTCGAGTGGCGAGGGTGGGACTTGAACCCACAACCAAGGGCTTATGAGTCCCCTGCTCCACCGTTGAGCTACCTCGCCAGGCGGCCTAGATATTACTATGGGGTGGATTTTTTGTCAACGCTTTTGGTCTGGGCCAGGAATTTGGGGAATAGTTATCTGAAAAAATTTCCAAAAAGTTCTTGACTTTAATGTTGAGATTTATTATAATATTAGTTTGCATGTCTATCGAAACCTTCCTTCCATAAACGGCTCGAGCCGTACTCTCTTTTACCCAGGATACCCAAGTTCAGGAGAAATCAATGACCTCAGTTTTACCCGAGAAGAATTACGCGCGTATCCCGGTCACGCTTGACCTACCCAATTTAATCGAAGTCCAGCTGGACTCTTTCCAGCGCCTGAAGAAAGAAGGACTGGGGGACCTTTTCCATGAGATCTCTCCCATTGAATCTTACAACAAAGGAATGAAGTTATATTTCCCCAGCCGCAGCCCAGAATCTAAACAGTGGGGGTTGAAATATTGGTTCGGTGAGCCAAAGCACTCCATTGAAGAATGTGTTGAGCGCGACCTCACCTATGCCAACCCCATGTACGTCTCGGTGCTGCTGGCCGGTCCCGATGTTCCCGAACCGATCAAGCAGGATATCTTCCTGGGGGATTTCCCGGAGATGACCGATAAGGGCACTTTCATTATAAACGGGACAGAACGCGTCGTCGTTTCACAGTTGATCCGTTCCCCTGGCGTTTACTTCGAAGCACCCACTGACCGGGCAACCGGCCGCCCACTCGCCATGGCGAAACTCATCCCCGACCGCGGCGCCTGGATGGAGTTCGAGACCCGCAAGAGTGATTACATTATCCTGAAGTTTAACCGCAAGCGCACGGTCCCGATTACGGTCTTCCTGCGGGCGATGGCTGCCGTCGATGACGGCAACAGCAGCGAAAAAATACTGACCACCGGCTCGGATGAAGAACTGTTGTCTCTGTTTCAGGACGTGGACAATAATCCCGAGCGCATGTTCATCGCCTCGACTTTACGCCAGGAGCCTGAATGGGATACCACGAGCAGCCAGACGATTGCCGAGACCGCGCTGATCGAATTTTTCAAACGCATGCGTCCAGGCGACCCGGCAACATTGGACAATGCCCGCGCCTTTCTGGAGGAGCAGTTATTCGACCAGCGCCATTATGACCTCGAACGGGTGGGGCGCTACAAATTAAATCAAAAGCTTGATTTAAATATTCCCATCCCGCACCGTACGGTAACCAAGGCGGACATTGTTCGCTTACTGCGCCGGATGATCCTGATCAACAACGGCGTTGAACCGCCGGACGACATCGACCACCTGGGCAACCGCCGGGTAAAGACCGTCGGCGAGTTGATCCAGAACAAGCTGCGCATCGGCCTGCGCCGGATGGAGCGGGTGATCAAGGAACGCATGTCGATCCGTGATCAGGAACAGCTCTCCCCGGTGACCCTGGTCAACATCCGCCCGGTCGTGGCTGCACTGCGTGAGTTTTTTGGCTCCAGCCAGCTGTCCCAATTCATGGACCAGACCAACCCTCTCGCCGAGCTGCGCCACAAACGCACCCTCTCGGCCCTTGGTCCGGGCGGTCTTCGGCGTGAGCGCGCCGGCTTCGATGTCCGCGATGTGCACAATTCGCACTACGGGCGCATCTGCCCGATCGAGACGCCTGAAGGTCCGAACATCGGCTTGATCGGCCGTCTGGCCTCCTTTGCCCGCGTCAATGAGTACGGTTTCATCGAGACACCTTACCGCAAGGTCGTAACGCAGCTGCCATGTAATGATCCAAGGCTGGAGGGGCGTGCCCTGCAGGAGAATTTGAAAGACGGGAAGAGCGGCGAGGTGGTCGTGAAGGCCGGCGAACGGATTACAGCCAAGATGCTCAAGGCCATTGCCAAGGTCAAGCACGATGTGGCCATTGTTCCGTTCGTTTCCGACGAGGTTGAATATCTTTCGGCGGATGCTGAGGATAAATACGTCATTGCCCAGGCCAATGCGCCTTTGAATGAATATCGCGAATATGATAACCTGCGCATCTCCTGCCGCTATCACGCTGGTTTTATCTTCACCGCTCCTGAGAACCTGGACTACATGGACGTGGCCCCGCATCAGGTCGTCGGCATCAGTGCCGCGCTGATCCCATTCCTTGAGCATGACGATGCCAACCGTGCCTTGATGGGATCCAACATGCAGGCCCAGGCTGTCCCGCTGGTCAATCCGGAAATCCCGCTGGTCTCGACAGGTATGGAGCGCCATGCAGCGCTTGATTCCGGCCAGGTGATCGTCGCCGAAGCGGATGGAGATGTCGTCTCGGTGACCGGCTCGACAATTGACATTAAAGAAAAGAATAATACCTTGCGCAGCTACAAACTACGCAAATACCAGCGTTCTAACCAATCCACCTGCATTGATCAGCGCCCTGCAGTAGTCAAGGGACAGGTGGTCAAACGCGGGGACATCATCGCCGATTCTTCCTCGACCGAGAGCGGTGAGCTGGCCCTCGGCCAGAACGTGACGGTCGCTTTCATGTCCTGGGAGGGCGCCAACTTCGAAGATGCCATTGTCATCTCCGAGCGTCTGGTTCAGCAGGATCGTTTCACCTCGATTCACATTGAGAAGTATGAGGTCGAGGCGCGCGATACGAAACTTGGGCCGGAAGAGATCACCCGTGACATTCCCAACGTCGGCGAGGATGCCATCAAGGATCTTGATGAATACGGGATTATCCGCGTCGGTGCCGAGGTCGGACCGAACGACATCCTGGTGGGCAAGATTACGCCCAAAGGTGAAAAGGAGCTGACCCCGGAAGAGCGGCTGCTGCGGGCTATTTTCGGCGAAAAATCACGCGATGTCAAGGACACCTCCCTGCGCATGCCGCATGGTGAGCGAGGGAAAGTGGTCGATGTCAAGGAGTTTACCCGCGAGGACAACGCCGACCTGTCTGCCGGCGTCGATCGCATGGTGCGCGTTTCTGTTGCGCAGCGCCGGAAAATCACTGCCGGCGATAAAATGGCAGGGCGGCACGGCAACAAGGGTGTCGTCTCCCGCGTCGTGCAGGTGGAAGATATGCCGTTCCTGGAGGACGGGACCCCGGTCGATATCATCCTGAATCCGACCGGCGTGCCCGGTCGTATGAACCTCGGCCAGGTGCTGGAAGTTCATCTGGGCTGGGCGGCGCAGAAACTGGGTTTCCGCGCCATCACCCCGGTCTTCGATGGTGCCAAGGAGGAAGAGATCGAGGCCGAGCTGGCACGCGCCTGGATCGTTGATTATGCCTGGAAAGATACCGGCGAAACCGCCTGGACCTGGATCAAGGGGCAGGAGTATACCCCCGAGTCGATTGAGGATGATGACGAGGTGCGCCGCCTGTATCTGGAAGGGTGGCTGGGCGAACGCGGTTATGACGTTTACCAGCTCAACGACCAGTCTTACGCCAGGCACGCAACCGCCATGGAGTGGTTGCGTGATCATGGGATTGACCCGCTCACAGTTTTTTCGGAAATCATTCCGGAACCGAACAAACGAAAGATGTTTGACCAGAGCGCCGTGCATGCCTGTTTGAAAATCTGGCTGCGCACGCGCGGCCATGAAGATGTCGCCGACAAGGATGTCGAGGCGCGTGCCGTAAAAGAGATGGGTCAGTCCGGAAGCCCCGCCCCGATCCTGGGCAAACAGATTCTGCGCGACGGGAAGTCGGGTGAGCCGTACGATCAGCCGGTAACCGTGGGTGTGATGACCATCCTGAAGCTGCATCACCTGGTCGAGGACAAGGTCCATGCGCGCTCCACGGGCCCTTACAGCCTGGTCACCCAGCAGCCGCTGGGCGGCAAGGCACAGTTCGGCGGTCAGCGGTTCGGAGAGATGGAAGTGTGGGCCCTGGAGGCATACGGTGCCGCCTATACGCTGCAGGAGATGCTCACCGTCAAGTCGGATGATGTGCAGGGTCGCGTCAACACCTATGAAGCAATTGTAAAAGGGGAGCCCATCGAAGAGCCCAGCATCCCGGCCTCGTTCCGGGTGCTGGTCAAGGAGCTGCAGAGCCTCGGCCTGGCAGTCGAAGCTGTCACGGATACCGGTGAGGTGATCAAATTTGGCAAGGATGAGGAAAAAGTTCATCCCCCCAAATATCAAACCGGTTTAATGGACCTCGGCGAGAACCTTGTTAAAAATATTCGCACCGAGGAAACATGAGATTTTCCTTGACGGGCTTCTGCCCCTCATGATAGAATACCCCTCCGTTGCCGTGTACAAGGGCTGCTGCTTCGCGCTGCCCACTGCGTAGAGTGAGTACGAGTGAGGCCATCAGGCACGTACTGTGATGGCCTCACTTATTGACGAAACCTGATTGTCTTGCAAGGAATTATTTTCGGAGGCGAATGTGCCCACAATTAACCAGCTGATCCGCAAGGGACGCCAGTCCAAGAGAGTCAAAAGCAAAGCGCCGGCGCTGCAGTATACATTGAATACATACAAGCAGCGCAGGGTGCGCCAGGATAAGGGCGCGCCCCAGAAGCGCGGCGTGTGTACCGTGGTCCGCACGATGACTCCCAAGAAGCCAAACTCCGCGCTGCGCAAGATCGCGCGCGTGCGCCTGACGAACGGGATCGAGGTCACGGCCTACATCCCTGGCGAGGGCCACCAGTTGCAGGAACACTCCGTCGTGCTCGTGCGCGGCGGCCGTGTAAAGGACCTGCCCGGGGTGCGTTACCACATCGTGCGTGGTTCGCTGGATACGACTGGCGTCGCCAACCGGAAGCAGGGCCGTTCAAAATACGGTGCCAAACGGCCTAAAGAAACGACTGTCTAATCAGGGATGATGGAGTGAGCGTATGCGTCGAGCAAAACCTTTAAAGCGGGAAATTTCCCCCGATATTCGCTACAATAACGTGACCATCCAGACAATGATCCACCACATGCTACATCGTGGCAAGAGGAGCACGGCGACGCGAGTGGTGTATAAGACCATCGATATCCTCCGCGAGCGCGGCAATGGCAAGGACCCGGTCGAGATCTTCGAGACCGCCCTGAGCAACGTCTCTCCCGCGATGGAAGTCAGGCCGCGCCGGGTGGGTGGCGCCACATACCAGGTTCCGATGGAAGTACCGCCTGCCCGCCGCAAGACCCTGGCCATTCGCTGGATTCTCGACTCCGCCCATGCCCGCTCTGGGAAATCCTTTGCTGAGAAACTGGCGGATGAACTGCTGGACGCTTTTAAGAACGAAGGCGCCTCAATCCGTAAACGCGAAGAAACCCACAAGATGGCAGAGGCTAACCGCGCCTTCTCCCATTACCGCTTATAACCGGCGGCTTTGAACCTTAACAGGCAGTAGTTTTATGGCGCGCGCGTTCCCCCTTGAACGGTATCGAAACATCGGCATCATTGCACACATCGATGCCGGGAAGACGACGACTACCGAGCGAATCCTTTTTTACACAGGCAAGACCCACCGCCTGGGATCTGTGGATGACGGCACCACCGTCACCGATTGGATGGAGCAGGAACGCGAGCGGGGCATCACGATTGTTTCCGCAGCTGTGACTGCCGAGTGGAAAGGCTATCTGGTCAATATCATCGATACGCCTGGCCATATCGATTTCACAGCCGAGGTCCAGCGCTCACTGCGCGTTCTGGACGGCGGCATCGTCGTGTTCGATGCCGTCCAGGGCGTCGAACCGCAGAGCGAGACGGTCTGGCGCCAGGCCGACCGATACGGGGTGCCCAGGATTTGTTTCGCCAACAAGATGGACCGCATCGGGGCCTCCTACGAACGCACGATCGAGACGATCAAGCAGCGCCTGGGAGCGAACCCGATTCCCGTGCAGATGCCGATCGGCGCCGAAGCAGCCTTTCAAGGGGTCATCGATTTGATGACCATGGTGGCTGTCTACTGGGATGACGAGCTCGGTCGCGAACCCCGCCAGGCGGAAATTCCGGCTGACCTGCTCTCCGAGGCGGAGGACCACCGCCGGGCCATGGTCGAGAGGATCGCCGAGCTGGACGACGCGCTGACCGTCCGCTACCTGGAAGGTGACGAGATCAGCGTCGATGAATTAAAATTCGCCCTGCGGCGGGCCGTGCTGGTCAGCAAAGCCACCCCAGTCTTCTGCGGCAGTTCCCTGCGCAATAAAGGCGTCCAGTTAATTCTGGACGCGGTAATCGACTACCTGCCGTCCCCGGCGGATATCCCGCCGGTGCGCGGGATGGATCCTCGGACCGGTGAACCTGTCGAGCTTGCGGCAAGGGATGATGCACCTTTGAGTGCGTTGGTCTTTAAAATAGTGACCGATCCTTACGTCGGCCGCCTGGCCTATTTCCGGGTCTATTCTGGGACACTGAGCCAGGGCGAGATGGTTACGAACTCGACCAAGGGCAAGCGGGAACGCATCGGTCGCCTGCTGCGCATGTATGCCGATCACCGCGAGGATATCACCGAGATCCGCTCCGGGGATATCGCTGCCGTGCTGGGGTTCAAGGACACCTTCACCGGCGATACCCTTTGCGAGAACAAGGCGATTGTCCTCGAGGCCATCACCTTCCCCGAGCCGGTCATTTCGGTTGCCATCGAACCAAAGACAACCGCCGACCAGGACAAGATGGGTGAAGCCCTGCGCAAGCTCTCCGAAGAGGACCCGACCTTTCGCGTCCGCACGGACGAGAACACCGGCCAGACGATCATCTCCGGCATGGGCGAACTGCATCTAGACGTACTGGTCAACCGCATGCTGCGCGAATTCCACGTGCAGGCCAATGTCGGCAGACCACGGGTCGCCTATCGCGAGTCGATCACCCAGCAGGTGCCCGAGGTCAACTACCGGTATGTCAAGCAGACCGGCGGCCATGGACAGTACGGCCACGTGGTGATCTCACTCGAACCGGGTGAACGCGCTACCGGGATCGTCTTTGAGAACAAGATCGTTGGCGGCGCCATCCCCAGGGAGTACATCCCGGCTGTTGAGAAGGGCGTCCGGGAGGCGGCGGAAAGCGGCGTGCTGGGCGGCTACCCGGTCACCGACTTGAAGGTCACCTTGTTCGACGGGTCCTTCCACGAAGTCGATTCGAGCGACATGGCCTTTAAAATGGCAGCCAGCTTTGCCTTCAAGGAAGGCGTCCAGAAAGGGCACCCGATCCTGTTGGAGCCTGTGATGAAGGTCGAAGTGGTTGCACCGGAAGATTTCCTCGGGGACATCCTCGGCGGACTGAATGCCCGCCGCGCAACCATCCTTGGGATGGAAGTGCACCCGGGGAATGCCCAGGCGGTCAAAGCGATTGTTCCCCTGGGCGAAATGTTCGCCTACCCGACCGAGTTGCGTTCGTCGACCCAGGGCCGGGGTGTGTTTTCGATGGAGTTCGACCATTATGCTCCGGTGCCGGAATTGGTGGCCCAGGAAATCTTCCAGGGTGCTCGCTAAATTCACCCTCTAAAACCTGGTCCATCAGGCAAGCCTAAATTCTTGGACTTATCAAAAGCAGTCAACGCATTGTTCTTGATTCTAGAAGGAGAAACGAAATCATGGCGAAGCAGAAATTTGAGCGGACGAAGCCGCATCTGAACGTGGGGACGATGGGGCACATCGACCACGGGAAGACGACGCTGACGGCGGCGATCACGAAGTACTGCCAGTTATTGGGGAAGGCGGAATTCCGGCCGTATGATTCGATCGACAATGCGCCGGAGGAGAAAGCGCGCGGGATCACGATCAACATTGCGCATGTGGAGTATGAGACGGAGAAGCGGCACTATGCGCACGTGGACATGCCCGGGCACCGGGACTACATCAAGAACATGATCACGGGGGCGGCGCAGGTGGATGGAGCCATCCTGGTGGTGGCGGCGCCGGACGGGCCGATGCCGCAGACGCGGGAGCACGTGCTGCTGGCGCGGCAGGTAGAGGTGCCGTCGATCGTGGTGTATCTGAACAAAGTGGATCAGATGGATGATCCTGAGTTGTTGGAGCTGGTGGAGATCGAGCTGCGCGAGCTGTTGAACGGGTACAAGTTTCCCGGGGACACGACGCCGATCGTGCGCGGGAGTGCGCTGCAGGCGCTGGAGAGCACCTCGAAGGATCCGAATGCCCCCGAGTATGCCTCGATCAAGGAGCTGCTGCGGGTGGTGGACGAGTACATTCCGGAGCCGAAGCGGGATGTGGACAAGCCGTTCATGATGCCGATCGAGGATGTGTTCTCGATCAAGGGGCGCGGCACGGTGGTGACGGGGCGTGTCGACCGGGGCAAGATCAAGGTCGGCGAACCGGTGGAGATCATCGGGCTGCGTGAGAAGAGCATCTCTTCGGTGGTGACGGGGGTGGAGATGTTTCACAAGTCGCTGGACGAGGGCATGGCCGGAGACAACTGCGGGCTGCTCTTGCGCGGCATCGAGCGCACCGACGTGGAGCGCGGCCAGGTGGTCGCCAAGCCCGGCTCGATCACCCCGCACACCAAGTTCCTGGCCCAGGTATACGTGCTGAAAAAGGAAGAAGGCGGACGGCACAAGGCCTTCTTCAGCGGCTACCGGCCGCAGTTCTACATCCGCACCATGGATGTCACCGGCGACATCACCCTGCCGGAAGGCGTCGAGATGGTCATGCCGGGTGACGATGTCAACCTGACCGTCCAGCTCATCGTGCCGGTCGCCCTCGAACAAGGCTCCAAATTCGCCATCCGCGAAGGCGGCCTCACCGTCGGCGCCGGCGTCATCACCAAGATCATCGAATAAGGTCGCTATGACGAAACAGAAGATCCGCATCCGCCTGAAGGCCTATGACCATCGTATCCTCGACCAATCCGCCAAGCGGATTGTCGAAACGGCTGAGCGTTCCGGTGCCCATGTGGTTGGGCCCGTACCCTTGCCAACCAAGATAGAACGGTTTACAATACGGCGCTCGACGTTCATTGACAAGGACTCGCACGAACACTTTGAGATCCGCACGCACAATCGCCTCATCGATGTCCTCGATCCTGATTCCAAGACGATTGATATGCTGATGCGTCTCAACCTTCCAGCGGGCGTGGATATCGAGATCAAAATCTAACAAGTATTTCGTGAGGCGTACAACGCTCCCCTCAGGGGCGTTCACCACCTCACTTGATGGACAGCGCAAGAATGGCCCTGTTCGCAGGCCCCACAAAACTGTGTGCCGCGGCAGACCAGTTGACTGTGCTGTGACCGAGATGATGCAGCCCAGCCCAGGCTGACAGTCTCGAGGGCGAACTCAAGCCGCCCGGACCATACTTCTTGAAGGAGAAAATTGAGCATGTTGAAAGGGCTGATTGGCAGGAAGATCGGTATGACCCAGATCTTCGATGAGGCCGGTGCGGCTTTGCCGGTTACTCTGATCGAAGCTGGGCCTTGCTATGTCACGCAGGTACGCCTTCCGGAAAAGGAAGGCTACGCAGCGGTCCAGCTCGGATTCAGCGAGGCCAATCCCAAACGCCTGACCGGCGGCGAGCTCGGGCACCTCAAGAAGAATGAACTGCCCCCGCTGCGTTTTTTGCGTGAGTTCCGCATCAAGGACTCCGCGATGAAACCCGGGGACAAGGTCACCGTGGAAATTTTTGGTCTGGGCGAGCGCGTCGACGTGGTCGGAACCAGCAAGGGGAAAGGTTTTGCCGGCGTGGTCAAGCGCCACCATTTTAACGGTGGACCGAAAACACACGGCGCCTCCGATCGCACACGGGCACCCGGTTCGAGCGGTTCGACAACCACTCCCGGCCGGGTGTACAAGGGAACGCGGCGCCCCGGCCATATGGGCACGGACCGCGTAACCGCCCAGGGTCTCAAGGTCGTGCTCGTAGACGCGGAGCGCAACCTGCTCGGCGTGCACGGGGCTGTCCCCGGCCCGAAGGGTGCCGTGGTCATGATCAAGGACGCGCGCAAGCAGTAGGCGCGGAGGATTGGAGCGAACGTATTATGAAAGTCGATGTTCTCAACATGCAAGGTGAGAAGGTCAAGACGGTCGAACTGCCCTCCGAGATCTTCGAAGCCCCGGTTAATCTGGATTTGATGCACCAGGCTTACGTCCAGCAGATGGCAAACGCCCGCCTGGGCACGGCCAAGACCAAGACGCGCAGCGAGGTCTCCGGCGGCGGCAAGAAGCCCTGGAAGCAGAAGGGCACCGGCCGCGCTCGCCAGGGGTCCACGCGCGCCCCGCACTGGGTCGGGGGCGGTCGCATCCACACCCCGCGCCCGCGCAAGTATACTCAGCACATGCCGCGCCAGATGCGCCGCGCAGCCCTGCGCTCAGCCCTCTCGGTGAAAGCCGCGGAGGCGGGCGTGGTTGTCGTGGACAAGCTGGCCCTGAAGGAAGCCAAGACACACCTGATGGCGGAGTCCTTGAACGCGCTGATCGGTGAGGCAAGCGCCCTCATCCTGATCGCCGAGAAGGACGAGAATTACGAGACGGTCTGCCGTTCAACGAACAATATTCCGGATGCGAAGCTGCTGATGGCGAATTACCTTAACATCCGGGATTTGCTCGGTTATGACAAGCTCGTCATGCCGCTCGCGGCGTTGGACGTGCTTAAGTCCTTTTTGGTATAGGAGGGCAGAATGACAACAATTTACGACGTGCTCCTCCGCCCGATCATTACAGAAAAATCGAACTACCTGTCCAACAAGCTCCACCAGTATTCCTTCGAAGTCGCGCCCGATGCGACCAAGAGCATGGTAAGGGAAGCCATGGAGAGCTTGTTCGATGTCACCGTCGAAAGCGTGAATGTGATGAATGTGCCTGCAAAACGCGGGAGGCGTGCGAAGAGCCGGCGTTTGCTGGTGCGCTCCCCCGGCTTCCGCAAGGCGGTCATAACCCTGGCCGAGGGATCCACCCTCGAGATCTTTGAAGGGGTGAAGTAATGGCTGTCAAAAAATATAAACCCACGACGCCCGGCCACAGGGGGATGACCGGCTATACGTTCGAGGAAATCACCAAGAGCACGCCAGAGCGCAGCCTGGTCGTCGAGATGCGCAAGCACGGCGGCCGGAACTCGTACGGCCGCATCACCGTCCGCCACCGCGGCGGCGGAGAGCGCCAGAGAATTCGCATGGTGGATTTCAAGCGCGACAAGCTTGGAATTCCAGCCAAAGTGGCGGCAATCGAGTACGACCCGAACCGGACCTCCCGCCTGGCGTTGCTCTTCTATGTGGACGGCGAAAAGCGCTACATCCTGGCACCGCTCGGACTCAAGGTCGGTGACACGATCCTCGCCGGACCCCAGGCGGATATCCGTCCCGGCAACAGTCTGCCGCTCTCGAACATCCCCGTCGGCACGCTGGTCCACAATATTGAGTTGAAGACCGGCAAGGGCGGACAGATGGTCCGTTCCGCCGGCGGCGCGGCCCAGGTGCTGGCCAAGGAAAGCGAGTACGCCCAAATCCGCCTGCCCTCGGGTGAGGTGCGCCTTGTCCGGCAGGCATGTTATGCCACGATTGGTCAGGTTGGCAACCTGGATCATAGCAATATCAAGCTCGGGAAGGCCGGCCGCAAGCGCCACCTGGGCATTCGCCCCACGGTACGCGGCTACGCCATGTCCCCGCGCGACCACCCGCACGGCGGCGGCGAAGGCCGCCAGCCGACCGGCATGCCAGGTCCGAAAACGCCTTGGGGAAAACCCGCCCGCGGCTATAAGACACGCCGCAATAAACAGTCCAATAAGTTCATCGTGCGCCGGCGCAGCAAATCCAACCGCTAAGGCGCGGTGAAGCAGCAGTGGCGACTCAATCGCACCTGCGAACAGCGAGGAAGAAGATATGTCTCGTTCATTGAAAAAAGGGCCGTATATCGCCCCCAAGTTGTTAGAGAAGATTGAAGCGATGAACCAGAAAGGTGAAAAGAAGGTCATTCGCACCTGGAGCCGGGCCAGCGTGATATTCCCCCAGATGGTGGGGCATACGATCGCGGTTCACGACGGCCGTCGTCACGTACCTATCTATATCACCGAGAACATGGTCGGCCATCGCCTGGGCGAGTTTGCACCGACACGCCTTTTCCGCGGCCACATGGCGGCGGAGAAGTCAACGAAGGTTGCATAGGAGTCAGGCCATGGCACACGATATCCGTGCACAGTTGCGTTACCTGTCCATCTCGGCCCAGAAGGTGCGTCTGGTCGTGGATACTGTCCGTGGCAAGGACGCGGTCCAGGCGATGGAGATGCTACGCTTCATGCCGCAGCATGCTGCTGAACCGGTGGCCAAGCTGCTGGCTTCGGCCGTGGCAAATGCCGAGGAGAACTTTGGCGTCAGCCGGGATGACCTGTACATCGCCCAGATCTTTGCCGACGAAGCCCCCACGCACAAATGGCGCCGCTTTGGGGCGCGCGGCCGTTTCAAGCCGCTGTTACGCAGGACGTCTCACGTGACCGTCGTTCTGCGCGAGCGGGAGGCCGCCTAGGCGGCCGGGAAAGACTCCGAGGAGATATTATGGGTCGTAAAGTTCATCCGATTGGTTTTCGTCTGGCCGTTACCCAGGATTGGCAGGGGCGCTGGTTTGCCGAAGGCGCCCAGTACCGGGAGAACCTCAACCAGGACTTCGCCATCCGTGACCTCATTCGCAAGGAATCCGGTCGCGCCGGCGTCTCCCGCATCGACGTGGAGCGCTATCCCGGCAAACTCAAGGTCGCCGTGTGGACGGCCAAGCCTGGCATCCTGATCGGCCGCAAAGGTGAAGGTATCAAGAAAATCCGCATCAGCATGGAAGGCCTGACCGGCAAGAAAGTCGACCTGGACATCAAGGAGATCAAGGCCCCGGACTGCGACGCCTACCTGATCGCCAATAATATCGCCGACCAGCTCGAGCGCCGAATCAGCTACCGGCGTGCCATGAAGCGCGCCATCCAGCAGGCCATGCGCCAGGGTGCGCAGGGCGTCAAGATCGAAGTGGGCGGCCGACTGGCGGGTGCAGAAATGGCCCGCAACGCCTGGCTGCGTGATGGGCGTGTTCCGCTGCAGACTCTGCGTGCGAACATCGATTTTGCACGTGCGGAGGCCGGGACCACCTATGGCCGCATCGGGGTCAAGGTGTGGGTCTACAAGGGCGAGATGAAGCCGGAAGTGGAAGAAAAAGTCGAGGCGACTGAAGGCGTCTACGTTTCCGAGTAGCCGCGGTTGTCCGTGATGTGAGGTAGCAGCTATGTTAATGCCAAAACGCGTAAAATACCGCAAACAAATGCGCGGCCGCATGAAAGGCAAGGAAATGCGCGGCGTCGAGATTTCCTTCGGCGAGTTTGGTCTGCAGGCTCTCGAGCCGGGCTGGGTGACTGCCCGCCAGATCGAGGCTGCCCGCCGGACTATTGTGCATGCCATGAAGCGCCGCGGCAAAGTCTGGATCCGGATCTTCCCGGACAAACCCTACACCCAAAAGCCCCCGGAAACCCGCATGGGCAAAGGCAAGGGCAACGTGGAGTACTGGGTCTCGGTGGTCAAGCCGGGCCGTGTCATGTTCGAGGTGGGCGGCCTGGATGAGCACACTGCCCGTGAAGCATTGAACCTGGCCAGGCGGAAATTTGCGATTAAGACCAAGGTCATTGCCCGCCATGAGCTGGCCGCAGGAGAGCAGGCATGAAACCGGACCAGATTCGCAAGATGACCCTGGAAGAGCTCCAGGCCAAGCTCGCGGATACCCGCGAAGAGCTGATGAAGCTCCGTTTCCAGCAGGTGACCGGCCAGTTGACCGACACCAACCGCTTGAGCGCCCTGCGCCACGATATTGCGCGCATGGAGACCATCTATAGTGAAACAGCCCGAAATGCGGTCAAGGAAGGTAAAGAATGAACAAACGTCGTCGCATGACTGGTGTCGTCACCAGCAATAAAATGACCAAAACCGTGGTAGTCGAGATCAGCCGGACCTTCCGACACCCGCTGTATCGCAAGGTGGTCCACCTGAGCAAACGGGTCAAGGCCCACGATGAACTGGGCTGCCAGATAGGCGACCACGTCCAGATCGTGGAAAGTCGTCCGATCTCCAAGGAAAAGCTGTGGGCTGTCGAATTGATTGTCAAGCATGAGACCCGCACGGCGGACGCCGGGATCGTTGAAAGTACCGAGGCGGTGGAACCCACCGCGGAGGTCCAGCCATGATCCAGCAGGAAACCCGTGTCAAGGTAGCCGATAATACCGGCGCACGTGAGCTGCTGGTCATCCACGTCATGGGGGGGTCGAGACGCAGGTATGGTTCGATCGGGGATGTCATCGTGGGTACGGTCAAGTTGGCGACCCCCCAGGGTACGGTCAAGAAGTCCGAGATCGTCAAAGCCGTCATCGTTCGTTGCGCCAAGGAGTGGCGGCGCGAGGACGGCTCCTATATCCGTTTCGACGACAATGCGGTCGTCATTCTGGATACCGACGGTCAAAACCCGAAAGGGACCCGCATCTTCGGCCCGGTAGCTCGTGAGCTGCGCGAGAGGGGCTTCATGAAGATTGTATCCCTGGCCCCGGAAGTGCTGTAGGGCGTTTGAGGAGCGAACGATGAGAGTCAAGATCCGTAAAGGGGATACCGTTGAAATTATCAGTGGAAAGCTCGAGGACCAGGGCAAGCGCGGCCAGGTAATCAAGGTCCTGCCGAACGAAGATCGCCTGGTGGTGCAGGGCGTGAACGTCCACACCAAGCACCAGCGCGAGGTCCAAACCCAAGGCCGCACGATTAACCCTGGCCGCATCAATTTCGAGGCACCCATTCATATATCGAATGTCATGCTGGTCTGCCCGAAATGCAGTGCACTGACCCGGGTGAGCGTCAGCCGTGATGAAGATGGTTCACACCGCGTTTGCAAAAAATGCCAGGCGTTGATCGACTAACCGCCCTTTGGAGCAATAATTTTATGAACAAAATGCAGGAAAAGTATCAGAAGGATGCCGTGCCGGCCCTGACCAAGGCGTTCGAGTATAAAAATACCATGCAGGTGCCGCGCATCGAAAAGATCGTCCTTAACATCGGCCTGGGGAGCGAACAGGATAATGCCAAGGCGCTCGAGGCCGCGATGGGCGATATGGCCACCATCACCGGGCAAAAGCCGGTAATGACCAAGGCCAAGAAGAGCATTGCGAATTTCAAGCTGCGCGAAGGACGCGTCATTGGCACAAAAGTGACCCTGCGCGGCGATAAGATGTGGGCATTCCTTGACCGCCTGGTCAATGTTGCCCTGCCACGCGTGCGCGACTTCCGCGGGGTCTCTCCGGAAGCTTTTGATGGGCGCGGGAATTTCACTCTTGGCCTGCGTGACCAGTTGATTTTTCCGGAGATCGAATACGATAAGATCGACAAGGTACGTGGCATGGAAGTCACGATCGTGACTTCAGCCAAATCCGACGATCATGCACGGCTGCTGCTTCAACTTCTCGGCATGCCGTTCAGGAAAGAAGTATAACTATGGCGAGTGTCTGCATGAAATACCGTGAAACGCGACGCAAGTATCCCGTTCGTGTGCATAACCGCTGCTCCATTTGTGGCCGTCCGCGCGGTTATATCCGCCGCTTTGGATTATGCCGGATCTGCTTCCGCGAGCTGGCGCTGGAGGGGAAGATCCCCGGCGTTATCAAGGCATCCTGGTGAGCGGGTGGAGGTAGAACTATGACCGTGAGCGATCCTATAGCCGATATGTTGACCCGCGTCCGCAATGCAGTCATGAGCGGCCAGGTCCTGACAGCCATGCCCTGCTCGAAGGTCAAGGTGGCAATTGCCAAGATTTTGAAAGAAGAGGGCTACCTGGAAAATTACGAAGTTGCCGACGGCGAGCGGCCAGGCGAAAAGGTTCTGCGCCTGCGCATCAAATACCTCGGCGAACGCCGTGAGCGGAAACCGGTGATCACCGGGCTGGAGCGTGTCAGCCGTCCCGGACGCCGCGTCTATACCAAGAAGCAGGAAATCCCCTGGGTGCTCTCTGGCATTGGAGTAGCCATCCTTTCAACACCCAAAGGGATTATGACCGGACAGCGGGCACGCCAGCTGGGTGTTGGCGGTGAAATCCTCTGCAAGGTCTGGTGAGATAGGAGGTCGTAAAGTGTCTCGTGTCGGACGTTTACCTGTAGCCATCCCGGGCGGAGTGCAGGTCGAAATCAAAGGCTCGGCTGTACGCGTAAAGGGGCCCAAGGGAGAACTGCAGCGCAGTTTTTCCCCACTGGTCGGCATTGCAATGGAAAATGGCCAGGTCCTGGTCACACGCAGCTCCGATCTTCCTGCCGAACGCGCCTTGCATGGGACGACCCGTGCGGTCCTTGCAAATATGATTCACGGCGTCAGTGCCGGATTTGAACGTGTTCTGGAAATCGAAGGCGTCGGTTACCGGGCAGAAATGAAAGATAAAAATTTGGTCTTATACATGGGCTTTTCCCATCCTGTCGAGGTACAGCCCCCGGCAGGGATTTCCTTTGATGTGGATGCGAAAGCCCGCCAGGTCATTGTGCGCGGCTTTGACAAGGAAATGGTCGGCCAGATGGCAGCCAACATTCGCAGCGTCCGCCCGCCGGAACCGTATCATGGCAAAGGACTGCACTATCTCGGCGAGCATATTCGCCGCAAGGCTGGCAAGGCCGGAAAGGCAGCAAAGTAATCTATGGCTGAAAATACTCGTTCCACAGCCCGCATCCGGCGGCATGTGCGCGTGCGCAAGAATATTGCCGGCACCCCCCAGCGCCCTCGATTGAGCATCTTCCGCAGCCTGTCGGAGATCTATGCCCAGGTGATCGATGATGCGCAGGGCAACACGATTGCCTCGGCGTCTTCGATCGACAAGGAATTGCGCAAGAAATTGACAGGCATGAAGAAAACGGACCAGGCAAAACTGGTCGGCAAGATGGTTGCCGAGCGCGCCAAAAGCAAGGGTGTCAAGACCGTTGTTTTTGATCGCGGCGGTTTCAAATACAGCGGCCGCGTTAAAGCCCTGGCCGACGGTGCCCGCGAAGGCGGCCTGGAATTCTAAGGGCCTGATTGGAGAACTATGGTGGCATACCAGGTAGCTGAACAAGAACAAGCCGAACAATTCGATGAACGGGTAATCGAAATTGCCCGAGTTGCAAAAGTGGTCAAAGGCGGCCGCCGTTTTCAGTTTCGCGTGACCGTCGTCATGGGTGACAATCATGGCAAGGTCGGGATGGGCGTGGGCAAAGCCAACGCAGTCCCGGATGCCATGCGCAAAGCCACTGAACGGGCCCGCAAGGATATGCACAAGGTCTTTCTCGCCGGGACGACAATCCCGCATCAGATCACCGGGAAAGTCGGAGGTTCGGTTATCCTGCTCAAACCGGCGTCTCCCGGTACGGGTGTCATCGCCGGAGGTGGTGTGCGTGCCGTGCTGGAAGCAGCCGGTATCCACGATATCCTCACCAAGAGTTCTGGGCTCCTCCTGCGTCCTCAACAGCGTCCAGGCAACCTTCCTTGCCCTGGGGAGCCTCAAATCCCCGCAGGAGGAAGCTGTCCGGCGAGGCAAGCCGGTGGATGAGCTGCTGCCGTTCTGGGAAAGGAGAAAGAAGAATGGCTAAGAATGCGACGAAGGGTAAAACCATCAAGGTGACCCTGGTCCGCAGCCCGATCGGTTATCCCAAACCGCAGAAGGCAACCGTGCGCGCCCTGGGACTGCATCGATTGAATCAGACGGTCGAGCATGCAGATTCCCCCGCCCTGCGGGGCATGGTGAACGCCGTGATCCATTTGGTTCGAATTGAAGAATAGGGAAGAAGATGAAACTGAACGATCTCAAACCCAATCTCCCCAAAAAACAGCGCAAGCGCGTCGGCCGCGGCATTTCTGCCGGTCAGGGAAAAACGGCTGGCCGGGGTACCAAAGGCCAGGGTTCACGCACCGGCGAGGGCGGACGATTGTACCGGCAGGGCGGTAACCTGCCGTTTTTCCGCCGTCTGCCATTCATCCGTGGGAAGGGTTTTACCCCGCCGACCGAGGTCAATTTTAACGAGATAAACCTTGACCAGTTGGCAGATTTCAAGGCCAATGCTGAAATCAGTCCCGAGACGCTCTCCAAAGCCCACTTGCTGCGCGACCCGCTCAATCCGGTGGTCATTCTTGGCCGGGGCGAGCTGAAGGCAGCCTTGAAGGTTCGTGTCCACCGTGTGACCAAGAGCGCCAAAGCCAAGATCGAAGCTGCTGGCGGTACAGTCGAACTCATCGGATGAATTCTAGCAAGGAGACTCCCCTATGAAAACAGCATTTTCTGGATGGCGTTATTTGTGGAAGTCCGAAGATATCCGGAAAAAGCTTCTGATTACCGGGCTTTTGCTGGTCATCTACAACCTGGCCACCTATGTACCCGTGCCAGGGATCAATACGACCGTCCTGAAGGCGCTGACTGCCAACCTGAGCTCAGGCGCGTTCTTCAACTTCCTCGACCTGCTTTCAGGCGGGACCATATCCCGGTTTTCACTGCTGGCGATGGGTGTTTATCCATACATTACGGCCCAGATCATCATCCAGCTGCTTCTCCCGATCATCCCTGCCTTGCAGCGCAGGGTGGAAGAAGACCCGCGGGAAGGCCGCAAGTGGATGGAAAGATGGACCTATTACCTGGCTGTTCCTATGGCGACCCTGTCTGCCATCGGGCAGATCAACATCTTCAACACCTATGCCAGCCAGATCTCAGGGTTGAACGGTGCCCCGGTCGTCAATTTTGGCCTGTCCCGCGACCTGCTGCTGCCTTCCATGGCGATCCTTTTTTGTATGGTCGCCGGGACCATGTTCGCCATCTGGCTGGGTGAACTGATCTCCGAATATGGCATCCGCGGGCAGGGACTGTCCCTGATCATTTTCGCAGGCATCGTGGCGAGGATGCCGACCAACTTTGGCACTCTCCTGGCGGACAAGCAGCACGGCTGGATTCTGGTTACCTCGATGGTCGTCGTCATCGTCGCTGTCATTTTTGCGATCGTCATTGTCCAGCAGGGCCGCCGCAACGTGCCGGTCATGTATCCAGGGCGCCGTGTAGGCAACCGCATGTCCATGCCGGTCAAAGGCACCCTGCCCCTGATGGTCAATCTGGCCGGCATGATCCCGCTTATTTTCGGCAGTGCCATCCTGCAGTTCCCGGCGATCGTGTCAAGCTATTTTGTCAATTCCAAAACAGTCTGGCTGGCCAATCTTGCAAAATCGACGCAAAGCACATTCGGCGCCGGGAGTTCCTGGATCTACTGGCTGCTGTACTTCCTGATGGTGGTCGTTTTCACCTTTTTCTACACGGATGTGCTCTTCACCCAGCAGAACTACGGTGATAACCTCAAGAAAATGGGTGCGCAGATTCCGGGCGTCAATCGCGGGGCACCGACCCAGAAATATCTGACCCGCGTTCAGCGCCGCATCACCTTTCCCGGGGCGCTTTTCCTCGGCCTGGTGGCCATCCTTCCGTTTATCATCAACCTGATCCTGAGTGCGGCGAAGATCTCCGCCTCGACTTCGAACACGACCCTTTACCTGGTCTCGTCAGCCGGCCTGCTGATCGTGGTCGGCGTTGTGCGGGATACTTTCCAGAACATCCAGGCTGAGCTCAAGCTGCACGGCTACGAAGACTCGCTGCTCGTCAAGTAGCCCGACATGCCAAAATATATTATCCTTCTTGGACCTCCCGGCGTTGGCAAAGGCACTCAGGCGGAAGAGATCGCCAAGGCGATCAGGGTGCCCCACATTTCCTCGGGAGACTTGTTTCGCGAGAACATTAAAAACGGGACAAAACTTGGCAAACTGGCCCAGTCCTACATGAACAAGGGCGAACTCGTACCGGACGATGTGACCATCGGTATGATCCGCGACCGGCTTTCCCGTCCGGATTGCAAGAACGGGGCCCTGCTGGATGGTTTCCCGCGCACAACCATACAGGCGGATACCCTGGCAAAGCTGCTGGCAGAATTTGCTGGAGAAGTGAACTTTGTTCCTTACATTACCGCTCCTGAATCGACGCTGATCGAACGCTTGTCCGGACGCTGGACATGCCGGGCGCAAGGTCATATTTATCACGAGAAGAATAACCCGCCGAAAAAAACCGGCGTGTGCGATCTGGATGGTTCGGAACTTTACCAGCGTGATGACGATAAGGCGGAAACCGTGGCGCACCGAATCCAGGTCTATTTCCAGCAGACCGCACCGCTCATCGCTTATTATCGTGAGCGCGGCCTTTTATCCGAAATTAATGGTGCTCGACCGATTGAGAAGGTCACTGCTGATATCCTCGCAGTGCTCGAAAAATAATATGGCTTGGGACCGCGACATTCATATCAAGAATCCGGCTGAACTGGCTTTGATGCGAGAAGCTGGACGCGTCAACGCCCTGGCGCTGGCGACAGTACGAGAACTTTTACAACCCGGCGTGACTACCGAAGACCTCAACGCGGCTGCTGAGGAAACCTTGCGGAAGTACAACGCTTATTCGCCTTTCAAGAATTACGGTTACCCGCCGTTCCCGGCTTCCATTTGCACCAGCGTCAACGAGGAATTGGTGCACGGCATTCCGGACAAACGGAAGTTAAAGGAAGGTGATATCATCTCAGTCGATTGCGGGGCAGTCGTCGAAGGGTATGTCGGCGATGCCGCTTTCACGGCCGGGATCGGGGAGATTTCCCCAACCGCCGTAAAGCTCATTGAGGTGACTAGGCAGGCGTTGGATGTCGGCATCGCCATGATGCGCGCCGGGAACAAGACGGGCGACGTTTCTGCGGCAATCCAGCTGTATGTGGAGAGCCAGGGTTTTTCCGTCGTCCGCGAATATACCGGACACGGTGTGGGCCGGAAGATGCACGAAGGACCGCAGGTACCGAATTATGGCACCCCAGGCACGGGAGTGCTGCTACGACCCGGCCTGACGATTGCTCTGGAGCCGATGGTGCTCGTCGGAAGCCCCCAGACCCGTGTCCTCGCTAACCGGTGGACGGTAGTCTCCGCAGATGGAGAGTTGACGGCCCATTACGAACATTCGGTGGCCGTCACCCCGGGTGACCCTCTCATCCTGACTGTTCCATGAATCTGGCGGACGCGCACCGAAACTGGACGTATAAGAATAGAACAAGTATAATCAATACTTTGGCTGTGCTGCCAATGAGCAAGGAGAATTGCAATCATGAAAGTTTCACCATCCGTACGCAAGCGCTGTGCGAAGTGCAAGGTCGTCAAGCGCAAGGGCAGATTGTATATCATCTGCGAAAATCCGAAGCACAAACAGCGACAAGGATAGAAGACCATGGCGAGAATTGAAGGTGTTGACCTCCCGCGCAATAAGCGTGTCGAAGTTGGCTTGAACTACCTGTACGGCATTGGCCCGACGCGCTCGCGTGAAATTCTGGCTGCGACCAAGATCAATCCGGATACACGCGTCAAGGATCTGACCGAGGGCGAAGTTTCGGCCATCCGCGAGTACATCGCCAAGAACTGGAAAGTTGAAGGCGACCTGCGCCGCCAGGAGCAGATGAACATCAAGCGCCTGGTCGAGATCGGCTGCTATCGCGGCCTGCGTCACCGCCGCAACCTGCCGGTCCACGGGCAGCGCACGCGCACCAACGCGCGCACCCGCAAGGGCCCGAAGAAGACGGTTGCCGGGCGCGGACGCCGCCGTGGCGGTAAGAAGTAATCAGGAGTTAGTGAGGACCTATGCCACAAACTGTTCGTTCGGCACGCCGCTCCGGCGGTGCAAAGAAAGGAAAGCGCAGCCTGTCCTCTGGACAGGTGCACATCTTTGCGTCTTTCAACAACACAATCGTCACAGTCACCGACCTGGACGGCAACACGCTGTGCTGGGGAAGTGCCGGTTCGGCGGGGTTTAAGGGCTCGCGCAAGAGCACTCCCTTTGCCGCCCGTCTGGCTGCAGAGCAGGCCATCAAGGCTGCCCAGACCATGGGCATCCAGGAAGTGGAGCTGTTCGTCAAAGGTCCCGGACCCGGGCGCGAATCCGCTATCCGTGCGGTCCAATCCATGGGTATGAAGGTTAAATTGATCTCGGATCAGACCCCGGTTCCGCATAACGGCTGCCGGCCTCCGAAGAAGCGCCGCGTCTAGTATTTATTCAGAAAGGGATTCGCGTATGGCGAAAGATTTAGGACCGGCCTGCAAACTTTGCCGGCGTGAAGGCGAAAAACTGTTTTTGAAGGGTGAGCGTTGTTTCACCCCGAAGTGTGCATTCGAACGACGCGGTTTTGTCCCCGGCCAGCATGGGCCGACAGGCAGCCGCGGCAGTCGAGGCGGCACCGGCCGCGCCTCCGACTATTCCAAGCAGCTGCGCGCCAAGCAAAAGGCACGCCGCATCTACGGGGTTTTCGAGCGCCAGTTCCGCCGCTATTATGGGAAGGCGCTCAAGGCGCGCGGCATTACCGGTTTGATGCTGCTCCAGATCCTTGAATCCCGCCTGGACAATGTGGTTTTCCGGCTGGGCTACGCCTCGAGCCGCGCCCAGGCGCGCCTCCTGGTCACCCATGGCCATTTTACGGTCAATGGCCGCCGGACTGATGTCCCCTCGATGACGGTCAAGGTGGGCGATGTGATTGCCGTGCGGGAAGGTTCGCACGATGCGACATACTTCAAAGAATTGCCCCCGGTTGCCGAAACCCGCAACATACCTGCCTGGTTGGAACGTGACCTGAACATGCTCTCCGGCAGCATCCTGCGCCTGCCGGAGCGGGTAGAGATTGACGGCAACTTGAACGAGCAGCTGATCGTCGAGTATTACTCGCGCTAATTCGAGTTGGCATTGTCAGACGCGGCGTACCGTTCTGTACGCCGGGAAGAGGTTTTCTGTGACCATTACGAACATGGTTATGCCCAAGATCGAGCGCGAAGCAGAAGCTCGTAATTATGGCAAATTTATTATCAGCCCGCTGGAGCACGGCTATGGCGTTACCTTAGGCAATTCTCTGCGTCGGGCGATGCATGCCTCTCTGGAGGGTGCTGCGGTGACCTCGATCCGCATCGCGGATGTTTTGCATGAGTTCAGCGATATCCCCGGGGTACGCGAGGATGTTCTTCAGGTCATGCTGCAGATCAAGCAGCTGCGTCTGAAATTGGACGGGATGGATTCCACTCGTATGCACCTGGAGGTGCGCGGGGAGGGCACGGTGACTGCAGCGGATATTGTTACGCCGCCCGAGGTCACGATCATCAATCCGGACCTTTACCTGTTCACCGCCGATAACGCCAAGACCCGCCTGGATATCGAGTTCACCATTGAACGCGGGCGGGGCTACTCCCCATCCAACGATCGCGGCCGCATGCCGATCGGCGAGCTGCCGGTGGATGCCATCTTCAGCCCGGTCAAACGGGTCAACTGGGATGTGCAGGCCGCGCGTGTCGGCCAGAGCACCAATTACGACAAGCTCGTCATGGAGATCTGGACTGACGGTACGATCGCTCCCGAAAGCTGCCTCAGCACCGCGGCGAAAATCCTGATCGAGCATCTGCGCTATGTGGCTGGCGTCAGCGAAGAAACGCTGACCATTGCCATGGAAAAAGAAGTAGCCGGATCTCGCCTGACCAGTGAAGTGGCAGAGACGCCGGTCGAATCGCTCGACCTGTCGGTGCGCGTCTTCAACTCGCTCAAACGCACCGGGATCACCACGGTCGGCGACGTGCTTGAGCTGCTCGAGAAGGGCGATCAAGCGGTCATGTCCATCCGCAACTTTGGAGAGAAGAGCCTGGAAGAGCTGCGTACAAAGATGCGTGAAAAGGGCTATTTGAAGGACGAACCCAAGAAAGAGTCGGAGTAACTCAGCAATGCGACACCAAGTAGCAGGTTATAAACTCAATCGAACAAAAGGCGCACGGATCGCTCTGCGCCGCAATCTGATCAAGCAGTTCTTTACCCACGAGCGCATCCGCACGAC
Source organism: uncultured Chloroflexia bacterium (assembly GCA_963753465.1). GTDB lineage: Bacteria > Chloroflexota > Anaerolineae > Anaerolineales > Villigracilaceae > UBA877. Next base: position 1,438,012 of record CAVWCJ010000005.1, on the reverse strand, counting down.
GGTGGCCAAAGCCGCGGCAATCCGTGGGGATGCGGAAAAGCTGATCACGGTGGCGCGCAAGGTCAAGGATGCCAGTGACGCCGAGAAAGTGGCCGCCAGGAGGCTGGTTGCTGCCCGTCTGGGCAACAACAGCAACGAGGTCGTCAAGAAATTATTCGACGAGATTGCCCCGCGCTTTGCCGAACGCAACGGCGGCTACACCCGTGTGCTTAAACTAGGGCCCCGCTATGGCGACAAGGCGGAAATGGCGCTGCTTGAATTAGTAGAGGAATAGAGATTGGAGATTAGAGACTAGCCTCGCATCCTTTTTTCTGATCTCTGCACCATGGCACGTTACCAGATTATCCTTGCTTACGACGGCGCCGGTTTCGCGGGCAGCCAGCGGCAGGCGACCTACCGGACGGTCCAGGGTGAGCTTGAAAAAGCGCTGCGAAAGATCGGCTGGCAGGGAAAGACCGTACTCCTGGCTGGACGAACGGATGCTGGCGTGCATGCCAGCGGACAGGTAGCAGTATTTGACCACACCTGGGAGCATGGTCTTGACGACCTGCTCAGCGCATTGAATGCCAGCCTGCCCCAGGACATGGCGGCCAGAGAAGTCAAAACCGCCCCCGAGAATTTTCACCCGCGCTTCGATGCTGCTTCCCGCCGGTACCGGTATCGGTTGTTCTGCGACCCCATCCGGGATCCCCTGCGGGAGCGCTACGCCTGGAGGATTTGCCCGCCGCTGGCGGATTTGAGCCCGCTGGCGAGGCTGTGGATCGGGAGACACGATTTTACCGCTTTCGGCTCCCCGCCGCGACCCGATGGAAGCACGCTGCGTACGGTAATGAGCGCGGAGTGGCGAAACCAGGGCGATGAGTGGATCTTTGAGATCCAGGCGGACGGCTTCCTGTACCGCATGGTACGCAAGCTGGTTTTCGTCCAGGTGGCTGTAGGGCAGGGCAGGCTGGGCGAGGCAGAAATCATCCGAGCTCTTCACTCCGGGACAAAAACCCGGCCCCGAGGCGAAACTCGGGGAATTCCAGCCGGAATTGCCCCGCCAAACGGCCTGACACTGGTGGAAGTCTGTTACGAAAATCTGGTCTGATTAGTTTGAATTTTTGGAGAGATACAGTGTACAAATCCTATTATCCGAAAGCTGCTGAGATGGACCACCAGTGGGTGCTGGTAGATGCCAATGGGGAGACCTTGGGGCGTCTCGCCACTCGGCTGGCTACCCTCCTGCTCGGCAAACACAAACCAACCTTTACACCGGGCGTGGAGTTGGGCGATTACGTGGTGGTGGTAAATGCCGAAAAGATCAGCGTCACCGGCACGAAGACCCACAGCAAACTTACCGAGAAAATTTATTATCATCATTCGGGGTATCCCGGTGGTTTGAAATCCGTCAATTTGCAGGAGCAGCTGCGCATTCACCCGGATCGTGTGATTCGCGCCGCAGTGTGGGGGATGCTGCCGCATAACAAAATGGGACATCATATCATCAATCGTCTGAAGATCTACGCGGGCGAGGAACATCCGCACGCGGCGCAGAATCCAAAGAAGGTTGCGTAATCCAGCAGGAAGGAAATTATGTCTGTTCAGTATTTTGAAGGAATTGGACGCCGAAAGCAGAGCATCGCTCGCGTGAGGCTGATGACCGGCAGCGGCCGTTTCATCGTCAATGAGAAAGAAGCTGCAGCCTACTTTACCCGGGTGGGCGACCTCCAGGCCATTCTGGCCCCGATGAAGGCCGCCGGCCAGGAGCCCAAGTCTTATGACATCACCGTCATCGTCAAGGGCGGCGGCGTGACCGGTCAGACCGACTCAGTCCAGCTTGGCCTGGCCCGGGCACTGGTCAAGATGAACTCCGAGAACGTTTCGGCGATGCGCAAGGGCGGTTTCCTGACCCGCGACCCGCGCGTCAAGGAACGCAAGAAGCCCGGTCTCAAGCGTGCCCGCAAGGCCCCGACCTACACCAAGCGTTAGTCTTAAAATTCGAATAAAAAATGTTACGCGTAAAACGTACAGCGTGGAAGGCCTCGCTTACGTTTTGCGCTTTAAAGGAGCAACCATGCCAGGGATAACCCTTCTCGGTCTAGGTCCCGGCGATCCGGATCAATTGACCCGTTCCGCCTGGGACACGCTTGGCTCGATCAGTGAAGTATGGCTGCGGACGAAGCAGCATCCGACCGTGGCCGGGTTCCCTGCAACGCTCGTGGTTCATTCCTTCGACGACCTGTACGAAGCGGGCGAGTCTTTTGAAAGTGTTTACGCCCAGATTGTCGAAAAGGTGCTGGAATTGGGAGCCAGGGAGGAGGGCGTAGTCTATGCGGTTCCGGGAGATCCTTTCATTGCCGAGGCGACTGGGCCTGCCATTGCTGCGCGCGCCCGAACCTCAAAGCTGCCGCTGCGCATCTTGAACGGCGTCTCGTTCCTCGAGCCAGTCTTTGCCGCCCTCGGCCTCGACCCCTACCCGCAGCTCACCCTAATGGATGCGCTGGAGTTGAGCCAGGCGCATGTTCCACTCTTTCCTGCGGATAGGCCGGTCCTGGTTGCCCAGATCTATTCGAAAATGGTCGCGGCGGAGGTCAAGATGACCCTCAACACGATCTATCCCGATGAGCATCCGGTTCGCTTGGTCCATGCAGCGGGAACGGCGGAGGAGCTGGTCGAGGCGCTTCCCCTTTATAAAATAGACCGCTCGAAGCATATCAGCTTGCTCACAGCTCTGTATGTCCCGCCCCTTGGGGAGGGAACGTCTTTTGAGGCATTCCAGGAAATCGTTGCCCACCTGCGTGCTCCCGATGGCTGTCCCTGGGACCGCGAACAGACCCACCAGACCTTGCGCTCTAATCTAATAGAAGAAGCTTACGAGGCGGTAGCCGCCATGGATGCAGAAGACCATGTCCATATGGCTGAGGAGTATGGAGATCTGCTCCTTCAGATCGTTTTGAATGCCCAGATTGCAGCCGACGAAAGTGAATTCACCATGGTGGATGTGCTCCAGGGCATCTATGAAAAAATCATCCGCCGCCACCCCCATGTTTTCGGGGATGTGAAGGTGGATGGTGTCCAGGGAGTATTGAAGAACTGGGAAAAGATTAAGGCTGCCGAGCGTGCCGGGAATGAGCCCTCGAAAAAGGGTCTGCTGGACTCTATTCCCCTGGCACTGCCGGCGTTGTCCCAGGCCCAGGAGTATCAGGACCGCGCCGCTCGTGTCGGTTTCGACTGGGGGGAAATCGGCGGCGTACTCGATAAAATCGCTGAAGAGATCCAGGAGGTCCGGGATGCGGAGAGCAAGGAGGAACTTGCTGCAGAATTGGGCGACCTGCTCTTTGCATTGGTGAACCTGGTGCGCCGGAAAGAGGTGGACGCTGAATCTGCCCTGAGAGGGACGAACCAACGCTTTAAAAACCGGTTTGCATACATCGAACAAGGCGCCGCGAAGCAGGGGAAAAAAGTTTCGGAAATGACACTGGATGAGATGGAAGGACTCTGGCAGGAAGCCAAGCTTGCCAATTGATAGGAAGCGAATTCAAGTGAAGCCCCAGGATTTTTTCCTGAGGCTTCCTCTTCCTTATTTTCTAGGGGCGATCGTTTGGTTTATATTCGTTATGAATCCTGCCGATTATCTGCAGGGGAGACGCATGTGTTTCTCGATCATTTAAGGCGAGTTTTATCTCGTTGTTTACCACACCGATTTCTTTCTTATGGGATGCGGTTTCCAGGTCAAAATGCTTATCCAACTCATTATTGACTCGCCCAATCATTTTTGGATGCCCGGATGTTCTCTGGCTTGTCCGTGTTTCTGGCTCATTATAGAGCCTGCCTGCTATTTTGTTTGACATGGCGGAATTCCTTTCTGGCTAATTGAATAGGATATAGCCTATCTATATAGTAGTATATTATTCAGAATTTGTCAATCATTTGACTCACAATTCCCCCGATAGCGGGCTGAGTGACAATTTTGAGTCTGCTGACCAAGCAGGCGGATGATCTGCAGGCAGCCAGGGTTCAAGTTGAACGCTATCCGCAGGACCACCGGTTCTTCCTGCCGGATCAAGAGCAGATCGTTCCCTTCGAACACCTGGAAAATCCGACAAATGGGTGGGGTTTCCGAAGGCATAACCGGCTTGGGAATGGAGCAGCACATTCTCCTGTGATAAGCGCAAGGGCAATCGGTCGTTCAAGCAGAACAAAAATCAGCATGCCTTGATCATATTGATCAAGGCATGCTGCAGACTAGACTATTGAGAAAGAGGTCGTGAGCAAAAAACAAGGGATTACTTAGCGGAAGCCTGATTCTCTGCCGGGGAGACATTTTCAAGCGCCTTGATCTCCCGGAAAGTCAGGGTCCAGACGCTAGATTCGTAGATCTTGTACCAGCCGCTGAGCAGGGTCACAGGGGCAAACACAATCAGCAGGAAGAACGGCACGGCGGCGAGGAGACCCAGGATCCAGGCCAGTGGTCCGCTTGTGAAAATGCTGGTGATCCCGAAAACAGCCAGGCCGGGGATGGCGGCTACAATGGCTCCTGGCAGGGCCAGGAGGAAATCAACCGGGATAAGCAGGAAGAAGGCGATGAAAATGGCGATCATCGAAGCGATCCAGATGCCGACCATGACCAGCCACATCAAAGAGGCGCTCTTCCAGTTGCGTTTGAACATGTGCCAACCCATGCGGAGGGAATCCCGGACGCCCTTGTTTTCCAGGGCGGCCATCCGGAAAAAGAACTGGCGGAGCAGGCTGAGCAGGATGGTCCAGAGAGTGAGCGCCAGGATGAAGATGGAGATAACTCCGATGGCGGTCACGATGACAATCGCGGTGGAGGCCGGATTGCCGCTCTTCACGCTGAAGTAAATCCCCACACCGAAGCCGATCACAACCAACAGGAAGAGCAGGTAGGGCAGTGCGGTGATCAGGTCGATCAGCCACATGCGGAAGGCGCGGCGGGACCAGCCCAGCTTCCAGCCCTGTTTGAAACCCATTTTTGTGCCGGATTGTTCGTATTCGTCCACCATGCGGATGACAGCAGTCTCGCTGACATAGCGGAGGATGACGAAGATGGCACCCAGGAACAGCAGAAACAGGACCAGGCCGACACCGATCCAGATGAAGGTGGCGATGTAGTTCGCTGGATGGTTTACCATTGGTAGAATATTCTGCTGGAACCAGGCGTTCAAATTCCTGAGGAAAGCCGGACTGTTCGAGTTGATACCCGAGGAGCCATTGCTGACATTGAACTGGTAGTTGCTGTTTGCGCTACTGCCGCTATTGCCGCTCTGCCCTCCGGCGGTGATGGCCAGCAGGAAGCCGAAGATCCATAGGATTTTGTAATTCCACAGGATATGCCAGGCACGTTTCAAAATCTTTCCAATGTTGATCATGGTTCACACTCCTTGTTATTGATGTCGTCGGGTTCTAGCTTGGTTCAGACCCGGTTGACTTTATGAATGGGAAGGCGTTTGCGGAAGCCGCGCAGCTGCAACCGCCCGGCGGTGGGTCCACCAAAAGGCCAGCCAGGCCCAAAACACCAGGGCAAGCCCGGCTTGCCAGACTAACTGCATGGTGAGGCTCGACACGAAGATGCTCAGGCTGTTCAGCACATCCAGAATGGTCCGCCCGCTGCCGCTGAGGTGGCTCCCGAACAGGCTCATGCTGGCTGAGAACCAGGCCGCGTTCTGCGGTCCGTTCCCCAACCAGGCTACCGAGTTCCCCAACAGGCCAGTCAGGCTGGCAGTGGAGACGAGCGTCCTGACAGTGAAAACCATCTGGAGCAGGACCCAGGCGCCCAGCACCCCGGCCGGGACCAACCACCAGAGAAACTCCACCGCCTTGCTAACAGGTGTCGCTTCGGGACGGCGCGGCAGTTTGAGGGCCAGGTTCGAGACGAACCGGTCGGTGGACGTGAATGCCTCGGCGGGGACGCTCTCCTGCAGCAGCGTGGAGAGGTCGCGCAGTTCCTCCAGTTGCTTCCGGCAGGCCGCACATTTTGCAAGATGTTCTTCCACCTGGCGCTGGCGCGAATTGCCCAGCTCGCCGTCCAGATAGGGTCCCAGCAGGTCAGTGATATGTTCATTCATGTTGGCTCTCCATTTCGAATAAAACACCTTTAAGGTTTTCCCGCAGGAGATTGCGGGCATAGTTCAAACGGGACATGACTGTCCCGACCGGAATGTCGAGGACCTTGGCGATTTCCTGGTACGAAAGCTCGCCGTATTCCCGCAGGACCAGGACGGAACGGGCTGCCTCGGGCAGTTTTTTCACGGCCTGCTGGACGAGCGCGGCACGTTCCTTTTCAACCAGGGTCATTTCGGGACCCGCTGCCTGGTCGGTGATCATCCTGTTGACCTGATTCTTCTCGTCGAGTGATTCTTCCGATTTGTGGCGCAGAATGTCCAGCGCGGCGTTGATTGCGATCCGGTACAACCAGCTCCGCAGGGGGGCTGACGATTGGTAGGACGGTAAGTTCACCCAGGCCCGGACAAAGGCCTCCTGGGTTGCGTCCTCTGCCAGGGGGGTATCGCCGCACATCTGATAGACCACACGGACGACTCCCTGATAGTGACGCCGGACAAGCTCTCCGAAGGCGTTGCGGTCACCTTTTTGTGCAAGGAGAACCAGGTCCTTCTCGGATTCCACTTCCGTCGTGAATGTTGTCACCGGTTTAATTCCTCTTCTGCCTTGTTCTCTGCTTTCATAATATATAACGAGGTTCGGGGATTTTTTATTCGGAAAATTCGGACCTGTTTTTGTGGTCAGGATGATCTCCATGATGAGATCTGAATCCGAAGTGATGGCATGCGGATTGAGTTTAACATCGAAAGTGGGTTCAGCAAATCCGAGCGGCTCAGGCCGAGGCGCTGTCTGCTGAGGCTTTTTTCCCGTATGGCGGGTGTACCCGATTGACTAAATCCAATGGGTACGTACTGGTCCGGAAAAAATGAAGATATAGTCTGCCAGGGGGGATCGTTGAGAGGACTGCCGGAGGGCGTATGCTGCGGCGCTTTGAGCGCGAAGTATTTTTTAGGTTTTGTTGATATCCCTTTATCGGGGCGGTCAGCCAGAACAGGATGCCGCGAAGGAAACAGCGAAATATTAATCCCAGCGATCAAATCGTCGCCAGGCAGAGTGAGCAAGGCCAACATGATCATGATGATTGTCGGGGAGGCTCATTCCCGCGGTTTTTGTATTTCCCTGGAATATTTTAAGGAAAATCACCCCTAAATCCTCTTGTTTTGAGCTTGTAAATATGCTAAAATAAAAACCGGTCGCCCCATATTTAGGGGGACTTAGTATCAAACATACTATATATGGCGGCTACAATTGTTCTATCTACGCCGGAGTAATGGGTATGCGCTGTCCCTATTGCCAGCATGACGATTCGAAAGTGATCGACACTACCCACGACAGCCATGGTGGGATTCGGCGTCGTCGTGAATGCCAGCACTGTGGGCGGCGCTTCAGCAGCTATGAACGGCCGATTTTGGCGACCCCGTTGATTGTTAAATTGGATGGGACACGCGGGGAATTTAACCGTGAAAAACTGGAGCGCGGTATCCGCATCGCTTGCGCCAAACGCCCGGTATCAGCCGCTAATATTGAGCGCCTGGTCGGCCAGATCGAAACCGAATTGCAAAGAATGGGGAAGTCAGAAGTTCCATCGCGGATCATCGGGGATATGGTGATCAATGGGTTGAAAGAGCTGGACCACATTGCTTATATTCGTTATGCTATTGTCTACTTGCGTTTGGATGATCTACATGCATTAAGGGGAGAGATCGATCGATTGCTCGGTGAAAAATCATAAAGGAGAATCTAATGGTAACCAAAGCAGCCGCTTCCAAGAAGGGTCTACTTCCCGCTCCTCCGATGCCGAAGGATCTACCCGGCGTGGAATTAACCGAGAACTCTCGTCAGGTGTTGATCCGCCGCTACGTACGCCATGGAGACGACGGCAAACCAGTCGAAACGCCGGAGGGCATGTTCTGGCGGGTGGCCTATCACATTGCCAAGGCTGAACACACCTCAGAAGCGGAAGTGATTTCCACTGCCCGCCAGTATTATCACCTCCTGACCACGAAAAAATTCTTTCCCAATTCCCCCACCTTTACCGGGGCTGGAACGCCGCTGGGGCAGCTTGCAGCCTGCTTCGTCCTCGCTATTACTGATGACATGGGCCGTGACCCGGCCGGCATTTTCCAATCCCTGCGCGATGCTGCCTTGATCCAGCAAACCGGGGGTGGAAACGGCTTTTCGTTTTCCCGCATACGGCCGAAAGGGTCGATTGTCAAAACATCCGCGGGACAGGCAACCGGCCCGGTTGGCTTCCTGCGGGTTTACGATCATGCCTTTGGCGAGATTGCGCAAGGCGGCTGTTTGCTCCTGGAGACGCTGGTCTTTACTGAGGACGGCCTGTTACGTCTTGACGAACTTGTCAATAAGGACCAGCCAGGCTGGCAGCCACATTCAATGGCAGTAGCGACGGACGAAGGCTGGCGAGTATCGCCGCGTGGATATAACAATGGCATCGCGCAGGTGTTGCGGGTGCGCACGAAGCAGGGATTAAGCCTGACAGGCACCCCTGAGCACAGGGTGAAGGTGATGAGCGATGAAGGCCCGGTCTGGCGCACTTTAAGCGAGCTCCAGCCAGGAGATTGGCTGGTTGTCCAAATGGGACAACAGCGTGGAAAATTGCGGGCACTGCGGGCTCCCGATCACGCCCATGGAAACCAGGTCTGGCCGCACTTTCCACCTGTCCTGGATGAAGAACTTGCCTTTTTTCTCGGTTACCTGATTGGTGATGGATTTGTCGGCTCAGGGGAGGACGATCACAGGGTAGGGGTCAGCATCAACCACGCCTCATATCTTATTAAAGATATGCCGGCAATCCTGGAGCGGCTCTTTGGAGTGCCCGTTCATGTCCAGCAGGAGCTGGAAGACCGCTCCGTGACCCTGGTGATGGACAATCGTGCCGTCAAGGATTTCCTGCGCATCAATGGGTTCGTCAAAACCCGCAGCCCGATCGCCTCCGTTCCCCGTCTTATCCGCCAGTCGCCCGCGAACATTGTCGGCGCATTTTTACGCGGTTTATTTGAAGCGGATGGTACCGTCACGTTCGGATACCCAAGTCTTGCCACGAGCTCTTCAGTGCTGGTGGAGGAAGTCTCGACCCTGCTTATCGGGCTCGGTTGTCCGGTGAGGGTGAGGGAGGTTGCTCCGGGATTGAATCATTATGGAAAAAATGCTGTGTACCATATCCGTGTCCACAGCAGCACCGGAATGCAGGCCTGGAGAGAGCGGATCGGGTGCGATCCGCGCTCCCGCTTCGCGGCGTGCATGGCATGGGAAAGCGACCTCAGCCGCGAAAGCAGTTATGTTCTGCCAAATGCTCGTTATTGGCTTGCTTCGGTCTTGGATGCGATTACGCTCGAGCAGGTGGATCCACAGGGCCGTGGCCTCGGGATAAAATTTCGCAGCCAGAACCCGCGCCTTCGGCGTGCACTCCTGCGCTACGTACGCGGGGATCGTGTCTTTACCCGGTCAGCCTTTGATGAACTGGCTCGAACTCACCCTGACTTTGCAGCTCATGCAGTTCCACCGAAAGACAAGTGGTTTATCCAGGTTGCAGAGGTTCAACCCGCGGGGCAGGCCCTGACCCTGGACCTCGAAGTAGACGCCAATCATACCTACCTGGCGAACGGTTGGGTAACCCATAATACCCGGCGCGGAGCCAATATGGGTGTACTGCGTGTCGACCACCCAGACATCGAAGAATTTATTACCTGTAAAACTGACGAAAACCAGATCACGAATTTCAATATCTCCGTTGGCATTACCGATGCTTTTATGCAAGCAGTGAAGAACGATGCTGAATGGGACCTGCGTTTTCCAGACGTCAGGTCGCCCAAATATCGCGGTTTCAGCGGAACACTCGAGCAGGCCGAAGCTGCTGGAATCCCTACCCGTACTTACCGGAAAGTGCGCGCACGCGAGCTGTTTGACAAAATTGTCCGCCAGGCACATCATAACGGTGAACCAGGTGTGCTCTTTCTAGACGCCGCAAACCGGGCCAACCCTGTCCCACATCTTTATCCGCTGGAGGCGACAAATCCATGTGTGACAGGCGATACTCTTATTGCAACCCCTTCTGGTTGGCGTAAAGTTGAGAGCATCCAGGAAGGTGATCAAATCTGCACCGTATTGGGGGTGGGGCGGGTGGCTACCGTAGAAGTCCATGAAAATGTGCCCATTTTCGAGCTGACGCTTTCAGATGGCGCGGTTGTACGGGCCACCGCTGCGCATCAGTTCCATGTGCGCGATTCCCGCAAAAAGTTTTTTGAGCCGCGTCGTCTGGATGAATTAAAACCGGGTGACTGGGTCCGGGTGTTTCGGTCGACGGTCCCGGATAATCCTGTCCCAGGCGCGAGGGATGATCTTACTGATCGTGAATATGGGTTTTTAATCGGGGTGCTGGTGGGGGATGGCTGTTACACCCCGCATGCGTTATCCAAAAACGTCGTGCGCATCGCCTCGAACGCCGATGAAACCGAATGGAACTCCGTCCTTAAAGCGGCGTTCGCTAAAGTTGGCGCCGAGAAAATGTATACCAATGTTAATGCTGGTAGCCGTTCGATGATGATGGATCTAAAGCCCGGGCGTGTCGTCACGGACTGGGTAAAATCTTTACCTCTGGAACTGATGAGAGGTCCCGAAAAACGCCTGCCGGAAGCCTATATCAACAGTAATCGTGAATTTCTCAACGGGCTTTTGGATGGGCTGTTTTCAACGGATGGCAGTGTCGACCTGTCCTCGAATCATCCGCTGCTGCGCTTCCACACCTCCAGCCACGATCTGGCTCGTCAGCTGCGGCGAATTTTATTGATGTTCGGAATTTATGCTCGCATTGCCACCGGTCAAAGAAAAAGACATTGGATTGATGGTCGCGAAATCCGTTATGACCGTCCGAAGTATGATGTCACCATTTCTGGCGACAGCTTTGGCAGGTTTTTTGATCAGATCCACTTGAGCCATCCGGAAAAACAGATGCGTCTGGAAGATGCTGCTTTGAGGTCGAATTTCACGGTTGGAAACTGGGCTGCAAAAGTGGTCAAGATCGAACCGGCCGGGGTTGAAAATGTCTATGACCTGTACGAGCCCCGGAGCGACACCTGGATTACCGAAGGCTTTGTCTCACGGGGATGTGGAGAACAATGGCTCGGCCCATATGAAAATTGTTGCTTGGGCTCCGTCAATCTGGCAGAGCATTGCGGACCCTTGCAGGACGGCGTGGGGACGGTCGACTGGGAAGCTTTGCGGCACAGCGTCGAACTTTCGGCGCGTTTCCTCGATGACGTCGTCGACGCGAACGCATATGTCCCGGCAGTCCCCCAACTTGAGCAGGCAGCACATCGGGCGCGGCGCATTGGTCTGGGGATCATGGGCCTGGCCGACCTCATGTACCATGTGGGAGTTCGTTACGGCTCGAAGGAAGGCCAGGAGTTTGCCGCCCAGGTGATGGAGTTCGTTCGCTACCATACCATGCGCACGAGCATCCAGCTGGCCCGGGAGAGGGGCGCATTCCCCGCAATCAAGGGAAGCATCTACGATTTCGAAAATCTCCGCTGGATGCCGCCGCAATCCCTGGAGCCTTATTCCCATAACTGGAATCGCCCAGTTCTAGATTGGAATGAAATCCTTGAGGGGATCAAGAAATTTGGCATCCGCAATGCAGCCCAGACCACCGTCGCGCCGACCGGAACGATCGCCACTGTTGCCGGATGTGAAGGGTATGGCTGTGAGCCGGTTTTTGCGTTAGCCTACATCCGCCATGTGAATGATCATGGCCGGGATTTACAGCTGACCTATGCCAGCCCGCGCTTCGAGCAGGCGCTTGAAAGAGCCGGCATCGCCGGTGAGGCGCGCCAGGAAATCATCGAACAGGTAATGAAAAGCGGATCCTGCCTGAATATTGCCTCCCTTCCCGAGGATATTCGCAACGTCTTCGTGGTTGCCAGCGATATCACAGCGGAGGAACACGTCCGCATGCAGGCTGCCCTGCAGGTCTTTGTGGATAACTCCCTCTCCAAGACAATCAATTTTTCAGAGACGGCTGCGGTGGAGGATATTGCCCGGGCATATCTACTGGCCTGGGAGTTGGGGTGTAAAGGGATTACCGTCTATGTAACCGGCTCACGCGAGAAGGTTGTCCTGGAGACGAAAGCGACCGCAGACAAAAAGCAAAACGCATCAGCCGCACCGATCATCCAATCCTGGGCCGCGCCGGAGCCAGGGGCGGGGCCATCATCGGCAGAGACCGCACATCGCGATTTCTCTGCGTCTGAAATAGCCGCCCAGGTTGCCGGCTGGCACGAGGCGAAGAAACCGCGTCCGCGGCAGCTGGTCGGGCGTACATTCCGGGTGGAGACACCCCTGGGCAAGGCATTTATCACGGTAAACGAGAATGGCGGGCAGCAGCCTTTTGAGGTGTTTATCAACACCGCCAAAGCCGGTTCGGAGACCGCGGCTGTTTCAGAAGCGATCGGCAGGTTGATCTCTTATATTCTCAGGTTAACCTCTCCCATCCCTCCGCGTGAACGCCTGGCTGAGGTTGTCCGCCAGCTGTCCGGCATCGGCGGAGGTCGATCCCTTGGTTTCGGACCGAACCGGGTGCGGTCCTTGCCGGACGGGGTAGGCCAGGTGCTGGACGAGTATTTGCTCGGGAAAGGCCATCCCGAAGTAACGGCTGAGACTGCATCACCGGCAAAAGAACCGGTTGAGAAGCCTGTAGAGAAGCAGGAAGTATCCGCCCGCCAGGACGCGCTCAAAATGGGGGATTTATGCCCGGAGTGCGGTGAGGCGACCATGGTTAATGAAGAAGGATGCCGAAAGTGCTACACCTGCGGATACAGTGAATGCTGATTTTTTTGTAAATTTAGACAAGTATTGAGTGACATAAAAAGAGTTTAAGCCTTTCGGTGGTTATTGTGAGTGGTCAGGGACTGTCTGGAAAGAATCTCCAGGCAGCCCCTTCGCGTGTGCCCAAGATAATGTATCAGAAATCCTTCTGATGCTCTCCAGAGGCTAAAGCCCAGGGCCTCACGGCGGTTTTTGGTAAGCTTTTCTGATATAAATTGGTAGACCAGTCCTACGCTTGTGTCTTCTCTGATTTTAGGGTGGTATATTGACAATTCCGCCAAAAAGAGTATACTCAACTTTGATTGTCCACTGAACTTACAAAGTAGTGTTTTAATCTCCTTTCCAATGCAAAAAGCCACTCGCCAGCAGACCAAAGAACACAACAGCAACCTTGTATTAAAGGTGATCTTCGAACGCGAGAGCATCAGTCGTGCAGAAATTGCCCGGGTCACCAGCTTGACCCGGACGACGGTTTCGGAAATTGTGGCTGATTTGATCGCCGAAGGACTAGTCAAGGAAATTGGGATGGGTTCATCAATTGGAGGGAAATCGCCAATCCTTCTGAGTGTGGTGCCGGATTCCCGATATTTAATCGGCCTGGATTTGGCTTATGACCATTTCACTGGAGCCGTGGTCAACCTGCGCGGCGAAATTATTCACCATGTAGATGAGGAAATCCATGGATTGCAGGGGGATGCGGCGTTGGCTTCGGTGTACGCAATCCTGGAGCGTTTGATCGAAAATACGGACAAACCCCTGGTCGGGATCGGAATTGGCGCATCCGGACTGGTGGATGCCAGAGATGGCATTGTGATCGAAGCTGTCAACCTGGATTGGAAGGATCTGCCTCTGGCCCAACTCATTCAAGATCGATACAATCTACCGGTCTTATTATTCAATGACAGCCAGGCTGCGGCCTTGTGTGAGCTCACTTTCGGAAAGGGTCACCCTGCAGAAAGTAATCTGGTTGTGATTAATCTGCGCCATGGCATCGGAGCCGGCATCATCCTCAATGGCAGCCTGTTCCATGGCGATGGAGGTGGGGCGGGAGAGATCGGTCACGTTGTCGTTGTAGCGCAGGATGGGCTGCCCTGTCCTTGCGGCAATCACGGCTGCCTGGAAACCGTGGCAGGCGTCCAGGCAGTGCTGGCGCGAACGCAGGCCCTGGCAAGAGATACGAAAGGTTCATTATTTCCGAAAACGGGGGATGAGGTCACCCTGGATTCGATCGAACAGGCTTTTTCGCGTGGAGATCCGCTGGCGCGCAGGGTGGTTTTGGAAGCCGGACATTACCTGGGTGTGGCGATTTCAAGCCTGATCGGCACGCTCAATATCCACCAGATCGTTCTGACCGGCGACCTGACCCGTTTCGGGGAACCCTGGCTGAATGAAATCCGAAAGACGATGTCGCAGATGTGCCTTGGACGGCTGGTGCAGGACACGCATGTGGAGATCGGTCAATTGGGCACGGATGGGGTCCTCCTGGGCGCATCGGCAATGATTCTGAATAACTATGCACTGCTTTTCAGTGGCAGGCATCCTATGTTAAGTGAAAAAATAACAGGAGCAAAATATGGATTTACGTTACCTAATTGAGCCAAAACTGGTACCTCCTTTGGAAGAGTCATTTCGTCCGGCGAGCCTGACGAACCGGGCATTCGAAAACGACGTTTCAAAAATTGGGGTTCCGCTGGTGATCGGTTTGCTGCGGGACCATGGTGAAGTCGGGCAGCTTGTGACCAAGGTCTTTCCTGACGGGCATCCCAACGCCGGAGCGAATCTTCCGTATGTGGAAAGGCTGGTCAAGTTCCTGCTGTGGCAGCGGGGTGGATACAAGGTCTATATCGGCGGACCGCGCAACATCGGTGAATATATCCGCAAGTGTTATTCTCCGGATGGGGAGCAACAATTCGATTACCACTTCATGGGAGAACAGGTCTACGAGCAGCTGTTTACGGTAATCCCCTGCGATCCGTCGGAAGTGCCGCCTGTCCATGAGAGCGGAAAAAAATTGGGCCGTCACCTCGAAGGTTGCAGGATTGGTTTTGACCTTGGCGCATCGGACCGGAAAGTCAGTGCGGTGGTGGACGGAAAGGCGGTCTACAGCGAGGAGGTGGTCTGGGAGCCTCGCAGGCATTCCGACCCTGAATACCATTATCGTGAGATCCTGACTGCCTTAAAAACAGCAGCCTCCAAAATGCCCCGCGTGGATGCAATCGGGGGGAGTTCCGCAGGCATCTACATCGATAACCGCCCGATGGTTGCCTCCCTATTTCGGAGTATTCCAGCGGACCGTTTTCATGAGATCAAGGATCTTTTTATCCGCCTCCGCAGTGAGCTAAATGTACCCCTCGAAGTAATCAACGATGGGGATGTCACTGCCCTGGCTGGGTCGATGTCCCTGGAACAGGATGGCATCCTGGGAATTGCGATGGGCTCGAGTGAGGCTTCAGGGTATGTGGATGTCAATGGCCGCATCATGGGCTGGATTAACGAGCTGGCCTTCGCTCCGATTGACTACAACCCTCAGGCCCCGATCGACGAATGGTCGGGCGACCGGGGATGCGGTTCACAATATTTCTCGCAGCAGTGCGTCTTCCGACTTGCCCCCCGAGCAGGAATTGAAATCCCGAACGATCTTACGGATGCCGAAAAGCTGGTCTTTGTCCAGAAGAAATTAGAGCAGGGACACGATGGGGCGGTTCAGATTTGGAAGAGCATGGGCATCTACCTCGGCTACGGCCTTGCCCACTATGCTTCTTTTTATGAGATAAAACATGCACTGATCTTGGGACGCTGCACATCCGGACAGGGAGGCACCCTTATCTTGGAAGGGGCAAATGAAGTCCTGCGCAATGAATTTCCCCAACTTGCCAGTCGCATCCACATTCAATTGCCGGATGAGAAGAGCCGCCGTGTTGGTCAATCCATCGCCGCGGCCAGCCTGCCGGCTTTATGACCCCCTACAGGAGGAGCTTACCATGAAATTTCATCTTACTACTGCGGAAGTATTTGTTCCTGATGCCCTACCGGTTGAACAGGCACTGGGCCGTACAACCCACCTGGCGGTTAGTGCACATCAGGATGATCTTGAGATCATGGCGGCCGCCCCGATCCTCGAGTGTTTTCAGCAGAAGGAAAAATGGTTTACGGGGGTCGTCGCGACGGATGGACGCGGATCGCCACGCAATGGGCTATATGAACATTACTCTGACGACGAAATGCGCCTGGTTCGCTTCAAAGAGCAGCGGAAAGCGGCTGTAGTCGGAGAATACGCGGCCCAGGTGATGCTGGATTATCCCAGTAAAGCGATCAAGAATCCAGCGGACGAAAGCCCAGTGGAAGATTTCATTTCTATTTTAAAGGCTGCTAAACCCGAATTCGTCTACACCCACAACCTTGCTGACAAACATGATACCCATGTGGCCACGGCCTTGAAATTAATCCGTGCCATCCGCAGGTTGCCCAAGGCGGATCGCCCAAAGAAGCTTTTCGGCTGCGAAGTTTGGCGCGACCTGGATTGGATGGCGGATCAAGACAAAATACCCTTTGATCTATCCCTCCATGAGAACCTGCAGACTGCCCTGCTGGGCGTATTTGACTCTCAAATCGCGGGTGGGAAACGCTATGAGCTGGCCAGTATGGGACGCCGCCGCGCCAATGCCACCTATTTTGAGTCCCATGGGGTGGATGTAACCACCGGTATGTCTTTTGCGATGGACCTGACGCCGTTAATCCTGGATCCCGATAAGGAAATTTTCCCTTATGTACAGGAATATATCCAGCGTTTTGCTCAGGAGGTTGCCAGCCGGCTGGCCAGAGTAGGTTGAGTCTATGCTTTAAGAATAATTCCTGACCCATCCCGATTCATGGGACCCTCCTCGAGTGGACCAACCCGGCGCTGATGTTATCCTGGATTTTTCCAGCGCCAGTTAACAAAATTGATGAGCGGAGACTGCTCTCCGCTCATTCATTTTTGAATCAAAATGCTTATAATTCGCTCTTGCCGAAAAAACAGATATTTTATCCTGAGTAACCGTTGGACGCATCGGAGAAAGCGGGAAAAATCGCCACCAACCCGCGCCTGAAGGAAACCTTCGCAGCGCTTAAACACTACAATTATAGGCTGTGGTTCATCGGTCAGATGGTTTCCCTAATGGGAACCTGGATGCAGAGCACTGCCCAGGGGTATTTGATTTATGCGTTGACCAAATCCCCCGTTTACCTGGGGCTGGTGGGCTTCATCGGCGGCGTGCCGACCTGGTTATTTACCCTGTTTGGCGGGCTGGTTGCTGATCGGATACCCAGGCGGACATTGATGGTGATCACACAGACCTCGATGCTGGTCCTCGCCTTTATTCTGGCGGGGTTGGTTTTCACAAATGTCGTCCAGCCCTGGCACATCCTTCTCCTGGCATTCTTGTTGGGGGTGGCAAATGCTTTCGATGCCCCGGCGCGCATTTCATTCGTTCTCGAACTGGTACCCCGGGAGGACATGCGCAATGCCATTGCCATGAACTCGACCATGTTCAATATCGCCACCGTGGTTGGACCGTCAATATCAGGATTGACTTATGCCGCCTTTGGTCCAGCCTGGTGCTTCACGATCAATGGGATATCCTTTATTGCGGTAATTATTGCCCTGCTCCTGATGCGCATTCAGCAGGAGGTCCTCCCGCCTCGCCAGTCGAAGGCATTTGCAGATATCGCTGAAGGTGTGCGTTTTGTCTTTGCCAATCGGTTGATCCTCAGCCTGACCGGGGCAGTGGGGGTGGTCAGCATTTTCGGGTTTGGCTTGATGAACCTGCTGCCCGCCTGGGCGACCGATGTCCTGCACGGGGATGTCACCACCAATGGCCTGCTGGTATCCGCGCGCGGTTTTGGGGCACTGGTCAGTGCGCTTATGCTGGCGTCCATGTCTCGGTCCAAGATTCAAGGGAAATATTGGGCAGCCGGCAGCCTGGTCCTTCCGGTCGCGCTCTTCTTTTTTGCCTGGGTGCGCTGGCTGCCGCTGTCCCTGGCGGTCCTGGCTGCAGCCGGCTGGGCATTAATGATGATCACCAATAACAGCAACGTGATGATCCAGACCGAGG
Source organism: uncultured Chloroflexia bacterium (assembly GCA_963753465.1). Taxonomy (GTDB): domain Bacteria; phylum Chloroflexota; class Anaerolineae; order Anaerolineales; family Villigracilaceae; genus UBA877. The sequence continues at coordinate 1,420,016 of CAVWCJ010000005.1, read as the reverse complement.
TCAGGGATGAACTGCGCGGCCGTGTGATGGGTGTATATACGATGGTATTCAACGGGGCGATCCCGATCGGAGCACTGCTGGCAGGCGCCCTTGCCCAAAAAATTGGCGCGCCCTTCACGGCGGTGGTCTGCGCGGCGGCATTGTTCGTCTGCGCGGTGATTGCCTGGATTTTCTTCCCGGATATTCGCAGGCAGGGATGAGCCCTGCCAGGACCTGAGGAGGAAATATTTCGATCAGCGGCCATCCGCTCCTCAAATTGCTACATTAAAGTATTCACGTCTCCTCACAAAAACAACTCGATCAGGGGATTGGTGGGCGAGTGCGGATTCCCGGGTCAGTTTCCGGTGTACAATTATTCAAGGTATTTTTCCGGAGGGATCATGTCGAAGCGATTGGTGGTGGTGGCCGGGAACATCGGGGCAGGAAAGACTTCGCTGACCGAACGTATCGGGGCACGACTGGGCTGGCGAACGGATTATGAATCCGTCGCGGATAATCCCTACCTGCCGGATTTTTACGCCGATATGCGTGCATGGTCGTTCCACCTGCAGATCTATTTTCTTGGACACCGGGCCGATCAATACCTCGAAGCAGCTCGGGACCCCCGCCCGGCCATCCTCGACCGAAGTATATATGAGGATGCCTTTATTTTTGCCCGGGCGTTGCATCACATGGGCAATCTGGCCGAGCGGGATTATCTGGCCTACCGCCACCTGTTCGACCTGGTGATGAACGGCCTGCCCGCACCCAATCTGCTCATCTACCTCAAATGCCCGGTCGAGGTGCTGCTGGAACGAATACGACAGCGTGCCCGCAACATGGAAACTGGCATCTCTGCTGAGTACCTGTCCCTCCTCGATTCATTTTATGAGGAGTGGCTCAAGGCTTACGATCTTTGCCCCGTCCTGACCATCCGCACCGACAACCTGGATTACGTCAACCAACCTCAGGCGTTGGAGGTGGTAGTAGACCGCATCCAGGAACGACTGGGCGGCAAGGAAGAAATCGATTTAAGAGGTGCATGAATGAAACGCGGGAAGACAATCCTCATCATCCTCGGTCCTCTGCTCTTCCTGGCTTCCCTGGTGGATTATGTGGGGCAGGTGACCAGTTGTTATCCATCGCCAAATATATGGAAAAAATTCTCCATTCAGGATCAGACAGCATTCCAGAAGGCCTGCCACCTGTTGGCGTCGCCTACCAGCCGGTTTGACAGCTTTCTGTGGCTTTTTGTGACGGGTACCCTGCTGTTTACGATCGTTATCCTTCGCTCGCAGTCCAAGGCGAAGGACCAGCGGAGCGTCGGGTTGGATGTCTTCCTGGTCATGCTGATGATGGATGGGCTGTTAATGACCCTCTACGGCCTGCTCAGCTATCCTGTCCCGTGGGAAACCTCCGCTGCTCCGGTATGGGTCATGGAATTGATCGCCGCCCTCGGGTTCCTGATTTATATTGCCTGCCTGGGAATCTGGTATTGGAGGCGTTGGGGATTCTATCTCCTCCTGCTTTCGACGATCTTTATGGCAGCTTTGATCCTGCTGAAGGGTTTGGGTTTCATTCTGGCAGCCATCCCGATCCTTGGCGTAATCGTCCTGGTCCTGTTTTTGGTCCCGGTCCGGCACAATCTGGTTTAGGCATGGGTTAAAGAGCGCCTCAACTGGCCGCGACCGGCAGGATTTTCGTTTTGGGGATTGGATCCCTTTCCCTGCGTGGGGTTATTTGACCGGTCGTCCGGTTCGATCCTCATAGCATAAGCTGCCCGGTGAAGCATAGGTCGCGGGAGATATTTATTTCCAACCGTTTACGGCGGGGCGTAATAATGCGCGATTCTTCTCCCCTTTTGATCGATTGGCAGCTGCAATTGCCTGGGGTGACGACAAACGGGGTTCAGCCTGGTTTTCCTTATGGACGGGGCTGAGCCTGGAACCCGTGAAGTACTTTAAATGTTTGACTTTCCCAACAAAATTGCCGACCGGATCCTTTCTGGGTTATTTGAGCCGTAAAAGGGGTTTCAAACCAGGGGGAAGGGCTCTTTACAGTTTTTTTAAGAATGATTGACTTCGGGAATCCGATGTGCTAGAATGTGAACAAATTAATCTCTTTCGTATAATCAAAAACGTGGCTAATCCTCGTCGTCCTTTGCGGCTCAATATCGGTTTCCTGATCAAATCCCCGATCGGTACGAGCCGCGATTTTAATTTCGATTACGAGAAGATACAATTAGAGGACGACCTGGTCCTGCGCAATTTCACCGGCAGAGCCCGTTTCGATCGTACACCACAGGGGCTCGTGCTTCAAGCCAATTTTGCCGGCAGTCTTCGACTTGAGTGTGTCCGCTGCCTGGAGGCTTTCGAGCAGCCCCTGAAGTGGTCCCTGACTGAGCTCTACGCCTTTGATAAGCGTTCCGTCACCGACTTAAATCTGCTCGTACCCGAAGACGGCCAGATTGATCTGGAATTGCTCGTACGCGAGTATGCTCTGCTTGAAATCCCCATCAAGCCAATTTGCAAACCCGATTGCAAGGGACTGTGCCCGGTTTGTGGCGAGAACCTGAACCTGGCCGATTGTGGGCACAGAAACGTTGAGTCCGACTCGCCGTTCATGGCGTTGAAGGACCTCTTGAACTGAGGCGCTGAGACAAGGAGGGTCACCCATGGCGCATCCGGAACGTCGACATCGAAATCGTGAAGTCTTGAACATGCTTCTGGAGAAAGCCTCGGTACAGGGCTACCTGACCACGGACGACCTGGTCGAGATTTACCCTGAAGTGGGGGAGGATTCCGAACACCTGTCGGTGATCATGCTGGCCTTGCGCAACCAGGGAGTTGAAGTTCTCGACGCGGACGAGTTCTCCAGCGATGGGCCTGTCGAGGAAGGCCTGGAATCCTGGCTGCAGGTGGATCCGGTGGGTACCTCCGGCGACGATACCGTGGGTATGTACCTCAAGGAGATGTCGCGCGTCCCTCTCCTGAAGGTGGAAGAAGAATATGAGCTGGCCGTGCGCGTCGAGGACGGGCGCAAGGCCAAAGCCGATCTGACCCACACTTCCTTCCGCAAGCGCTCCCTGGACCGGCAGCGGCTGGAAGCTCTGATGCAGGACGGCCTGCTGGCACGCGACCATCTGATTAAAGCCAACACCCGCCTGGTCGTCTCGATTGCCAAGCGTTATATGGGACGCGGCGTCCCGTTCCTCGACCTGATCCAGGAAGGCAACCTCGGCCTGATGAAGGCGGTCGAGAAATACGACGTGCACCGCGGCTTTCGCTTTTCGACCTATGCCACCTGGTGGATCCGCCAGACGATCACCCGCTCGATTGCCGATCAGGCGCGCACGATCCGGGTACCGGTGCATATGATCGACCGCATCCGCCAGACCTATAAGGCTACCCACGAGTTGGAACAGCGCCTGGGGCGCATCCCGACCCCCGAAGAGCTGGCCGTGGAGATGGGGCTGGATTTGAAAAAAATCCAATGGATCCTGAAGGTCTCCTGGCTGCCTCTTTCTCTGGAAAGTCCGGTGGGCGATGATGAAGATTCCGAGCTGGGCATGTTCATCGAGGATGAGTTCAGCCCGACACCCATCCAGAGTGCCTACCAGTCCATGCTCAAGGAAAAGATCGACGAGGTGCTCGGGACGCTCTCGCCGCGCGAGGCGCGCGTCCTGCGCCTGCGCTTTGGCCTGGACACGGGAACACCTTACACCCTGGAGGAGGTCGGGGAAAAGTTCGGCCTGACGCGCGAGCGCATCCGCCAGATCGAAGGGAAGGCATTAAGACGCCTGCGACACCCAAGGCGGGCGAGGCAGCTGAAGGAATACCTATAATTCGACTCCTATTGACAAACCCTGACTCTCCGTTTACACTTTACCCGATGAAATCCAATCCTTCCTCCTTCTCCCCGATGATTAATATGGTCATGAATATGGCCATGTCGTGCCGTGCCGGGACAGCGGTGGAGGGTTCGCGTTAGCAATCAAACCTCGATCCGAAAGGCTGTCCAATGACGCGGACAGCCTTTTTATTTATTGGACGTCGGACCAAGGTTCGTTCGCCGAAAGGCCCGTTTCGAAATCCATAATCCGCGATTTCACATTTTGCGGCAGACAGGAAATGCTTCTATGCCTGAAAATATATTGATTGCCATTGCCTGGCCGTATGCCAATGCCGAGATCCATGTCGGCAACATCACCGGCTCGCACCTGCCGGGGGACATTGTTGCCCGCTACCACCGTCTGAAGGGAGACCATGTCCTCATGGTTTCGGGTACGGACTCACACGGCACGCCGGTGACCCTCAAGGCCGACGCGCTGGGCAAACCGATCGAGGCCGTTTACAAGGAATATCACGACGGCTTTCTGGACCTTTTCCAGAAACTGGGCATCCAGTACGACCTCTTCACCACAACTCACACCGAAAACCATTTCAAGGTCTCCCAGTCCATTTTTCTTGCACTCCAGACGAACGGCTACTTCTATACCGAGACCCGCCCTCAGTGGTATTCCCCCTCAGCCAGGAAATTCCTGCCCGATCGTTATGTCGAAGGCACTTGCTACATCTGCGGCTTCGAGGGTGCCCGCTCCGACCAGTGCGACAACTGCGGCAATGTGCTCGAACCTGAGAAGCTGATCAATCCCCGGTCCAAGATGAGCGGGGCGCTCGAGCTGCGCGACACGGAGCACTTCTTTCTCGACCTCTCCAAGCTCGAGCCAGCGGTGGAGGAGTTCCTCAGGGAGCGCCAATCCTACTGGAGGGAGACGGTCATCGGTGAATCGCTGCGCAAGATGCAATCTGAAGGCCTTAAAGCCCGTCCGATCACGCGCGACCTGGACTGGGGCATCCCGGTCCCGGTCGAGGGCTGGGAGGGCAAGCGGCTGTACGTTTGGTTCGAAGCGGTCATCGGCTACCTCTCCGCGGCCATTGAGTGGGCAAAGGTTTCAGATCATAACGAAGCCTGGAGGAATTGGTGGACGAACCCGGCGGCCCGGGCTTTCTACTTCATCGGCAAGGACAACATCTTCTTCCACGCCGCCATGTGGCCGGCGCAGCTGATGGGTGCGGGTGAGAAATTCCTGGAAATATTCTCCAAGGAGAAGGGCCAGGCGCTGACCCTGCCTTACGACGTCCCGGCCAACCAGTTCATGAACCTGGAAGGGCAGAAGATTTCTGGCAGCCGCAATTGGGCTGTCTGGGGTCGCGACTTCCTGTCCCGCTACGATCCGGACCCGCTGCGCTACTACCTGACCATCAACATGCCTGAGTTCCACGATTCCGACTGGGATTGGAATGAATTCGTCGCCAAAAACAACAACGAGTTGGTAGCTACCTGGGGCAACCTGGCCAACCGCGTGCTGTCCTTCTGCACCAGGAATTGGGATGGCCAGGTGCCTTCTTTTGGAGAAGGTGGAGATGAAGCCCCGCCGCTGCGGGAGGCGGACCTGCAGCTGTTGGCGAGTGTCGAGGCCGGCTTCGAATCTGTGGGCAAGGAGCTGGATTCCGTTCATCTTCGTGCCGCACTGCAGGAAGCGATGCGACTGGCCAGCGAAGTGAATAAATACCTGGATACGTCTGCCCCCTGGTTTGAGATCAAGACTGACAAGTCGGCCGCGGCCAAGTCGGTCTACACGGCGCTGAAAGCGATCGACTCGTTAAAGATCCTGCTGTCCCCATTCCTGCCCTTCACCTGCCAGAAGTTGCACGAATACCTGGGTTACGATGCCCCACTTTTCGGTGAGCAGTACACGCAGACGGTGAAAGATGCCCTCGGCGAGCACACAGTCCTTCGTTACCAGCCTGCCCAGGATGGAGGCCTCTGGAAGCCGGGCGGGCTAAAGCCCGGGACAACGCTGCGTCAGCCGGCTCCGCTGTTCAAGAAGCTGGAGGAAAGCATCGTCGAGGAAGAGCGGGCTCGGATGGGAAAATAAGGAGGCACGCACCTCCCCTTGCTGGGAATAAAGAGACAGGCCGCGCATTGACCGCGGCCTGTTTGCTTTTTAATGTCCAGGCAGGGGCGCCTGCGTGGACCCGCGTCCGCCCCATTTCGCCGGCCAGCCAGGTAGGAAAAAGGCCAGCAGGAGCGCCCCGATCGAGGCGTAGAAGGTCACCCGGTAGGCAGCTTCGAACCCGTTCATGGACTGGCTGCAGGCGAGTTTCAATCCAGCCAGTATCCTGGTTTTGGCGGATTGGGCGGTTGTTGCAGGCATAGACGCCAGGGTTGCCGATACCCCGGGTGGCAGATTGTCCTGTGCAGCGACCCCGGGCGTCTCGCATACCCCGAACGGGGTCATAGCCGCAATCGGCGATGCCTGCAGCTGATCCTGCTGTGCTTTCACCTGCGGGGAAAGGAACCCAACCAGGATGGTGGCCAGTGTGGCGATGGATACCGCCTGTACCACGAAACGGGTGCTGTTCAGCAGGGAGGAACCGCGCGGCAGGAGGTCGAGCGGAACACTGCTGAGGGCGGTGACGTAGGAGGTTTGCAGGGTCAGACCCACGGCAAGACCGCGCAGGGCCAGGAGGAAGACAATGAACGAAATCGATGTCGTTGCCTGGATGCGGGCGAGCTGCCAGGTGTTGATGCACAGGATCGCGAAACCGATTACCATGATCAGACGCGGGCCGATCTTGTCGAACAGGCGGCCTGCCAGGGGCGTCGCCACGGCGGAGGTGGCCGCCACCCCGAGCAGGATGATGCCGGCCTCCAGAGCGGTGCGGCCGCGGAAACTCTGCAGGTAGAGCGGCATCAGGAATTCCGCCCCGAACAGGGCAACTGTGGCGACATAACCGACCAGGCTGGCGATGAGAAAGTTCGGGTTGGCAAAAAGCCGCAGAGTCATCAAGGGCTCTTTCGCCAGGCGCAGCTCGATGACTGCATGGAATACCAGGACGACCATCCCAAGGACGAGTGCCAACAAGGTGGTGAATCCGGTCCAGCCGTAGTTTTCTGCAATCGAGGCAGCATAAAGAACCGCACCGAAGCCCAGCACAGCCGTGGCCAGACCGAGCGGGTCGAAGAGCGGGCGCCTGCCGGTCTTGTAATCCAGCAGGAAGCGTGAACCGAGAATTACTCCAAGGATGCCGATGGGTACATTGACGAAGAAGATCGCTCTCCAGATATGCATTTCCACCAGCCAGCCGCCCAGGATGGGTCCGAGAGCCGGGGCAACGACCAGAGCAATACCAAAAATGCCCAGAGCCGTCCCCTGTTCCTTAGGCGGGAAGGCGCGGTAGAGCTGGGCGGGACCCAGGGGCTGGGCGATTCCGCCGCCGATGCCCTGCAGAACCCGGGCGGCGATCAACAGCCCCAGCGAGGGAGCAATGCCGCACAGGAAAGACCCGAAAGCAAATAGCCCTATCCCAAAAAGATATACCCTCTTGATATCAAAACGGTCTCCAAGGAAACCGGAGATGGGAGTGGTAATGCCGAGTGCCAGGACGTAAATGCTGATTACCCATTGTGCGTCCTCCAGCCTGGCACCAAAGGCGAGGCGCAAGGTCGGGAATGCTATGTTGACAATCGTCGAGTCGAGGATGATCATGAAAATGCCGAACATGACCGAGATCAGCACTTTCCACTTTCGTTCCAGCCCGTTTTGTTGTTTGATCGAAATCGAGTCGATGCTCATGGTACCAATACCCTTCCAATGATATGGTTTTGATCTGTAGTCAGGAACAAGCTTTCCCAACGATCTTGGGAATAAGGGCCAATGATACAGATTTCAGCCGATCCGGTCAAGTGGTGGGACGAAGCATTTGAAGCAGCAGAGCCGGCATCAGGAGGACACCCGACCGGTCTGAAACTGCTGCGCACCACCCGGAAAATTGTTCGGATTGAGCAGGAAACTGTGCATCCCCCGGGCGAAAAAATGCAGGAATGGGCAGGAGCTCGCCAATGCGGTTTGAAAATGGGCTGAGATCAAATGGATATTGTGCTGCCGTTTTATGTGCATTATGATAGATCCTAAAGAACATATCCGCTCTCAAGAAAATACGGGAGAACCATCCCTTCATCCGGGAGAGCCAGGCATGAAAAACGTTCAAATTCCTACTCCTATAGCTTCCATTGGACGCCGCCATTTCCTGAAATTGATGGAGGTATTTGGACTTTCCGTCTTTCTCAATGGATGCGCCCTGGATGCCCCCCATAAAATTCTTTCCACGAACACTCCGACCTCAGCACCGAGTTCCACTCCATTTATTTTCCCTACATCCACAGCCACCATCCGGCCATCGGACACGCCGGTTTATAAATCGATGGTTGCCATTGGCCGGGCCTCCGGTTACGACACCTCCGTGCTGCGCAAGGAACTGGAGAGAATGCTTGAAGGGATCGGTGGTCTGGGCGACCTGGTCAGACCGGGGAGCAGGGTGGCGATCAAACCCAACCTGACCGGTGCGACGTGGTGGGATGCAAGCCTCCCTTTTCCTGCCCCGGAGCTGTTCGTTACCCACCCGTCGCTTGTTGAAGCCCTGGGTGAAATCCTGGTCGATGCCGGAGCTGGCAAGGTGATTATCATGGAGGGGCTGGGGGATGAGTTGAACTATTCCCAGTGGGGGTACACGGACATCGCCAGGACCTTGGGTGCCGACCTGGTCGACCTGTGCAATCCTGCTCCTTATTCCGACTTTCAAGTGTTTCAGGTGGGGTCCGGATACAGCATCTATGATCACTTCTATCTTCATCCCATCCTGCATGACGTGGATGTCTTTATTTCGGTGGGCAAGATGAAATGCCATGTCACCACCGGCGTGACGCTCTCCTTAAAAAACCTTTTCGGAATCGCACCGATCAGCGGGTACCGTCGCCACCCGGAGGACACCAACCGTTCCGCTTTTCACGGAACGACGGCCTTCGATACGCGCGTGCCCAGGGTCATCCTCGACCTCAATCTGGCCCGGCCGGTGCACCTGTCGCTCATCGATGGCGTCCTGACCGCCGAGGGTGGGGCGGGTCCCTGGGATAAGGGCCTCCACCAGGTCCGACCCGGGGTCCTGGTTGCCAGCCGGGACCCCGTCGCCGCGGATGCAGTGGCGACGGCGGTCATGGGTTTTGATCCGGCTGCCCCCTCCGGTACAAAGCCTTTTACCGGAGGGGATAATCATCTTGCCCTGGCCCATGGGATCGGCCTGGGAACGAATCAATTAAGTGAAATCGGGATTGCCGGGCCGCAAATTCAGGAAGTCCTCATCCCCTTTAAAACCCCATAAAAAGCCAGTATTGGCTATTGGCATGGAAGGTACTTTTCCAGGATTTTTAATCTGGCTGGCCTCGAACCATACCCTGGATGGGGGAGGATTTCCAGGGATGATCATATTCATCGTTGCCTCGTGCGCCAGCTTGTTTGGCGACCAGGCTAAGAGGTCGCTGACTTTCAGGTCTTCGCAGAGCAGGTGACGGATCCGTTCAGGAGCAGGCCTGCTGAATTGGACCTAATAAAGGTCCTAACTCATATTTCTCCCATGCATGTCACTTAATGGGCGGGCTTGTTGTCTGGTTCGACCGTCAGGACTACTTTTCCTCGAGCATGTCCTTCTCCAAGATACCGGAGAGCCTCAGCAGTCTCCCTTAATGGGTAACTGTCGACCTTCATAACATCGTGGAAGTTCTAAAGGGTAAACCTTCATAAGATCGTAGACAGAACTTTAACAACCGAAACCTTCATAAGATCGTGGAAAACGAGGCTATTATTCATCGTTCCAGACAAAAGGAACGGTGAAAGATGGGAAAAGTAGATGATTCTCAACGTCAAACATTAATCCACTTGCTGCGCAGCGAGAAAACCCCAGCAGAAGCGGCGAAAGAATTGGGGCGGTCTGTCTCGTGGAGTTACAAATGGCAAGAGCGCTATCGGCAGGCAGGCTGGGAAGGGTTGAAAGAGCAATCCCGCACTCCTCATCGGATTGCCCATAAGACCTGCGAGCAAGTACGGCAAGCCATCTTGAGAACGCGCAGCGAACTGGAAGCGGAAGCCTTGTTGGCGGATCGATTGTCCTATATTGGTGCAGATGCCATCCTTGGGCGTCTGCGCAGCCAGGCGATGATTTCTCCGCCGGGGGTCAGCACGATTGAGCGGATATTACGTCAGGCGGGTGTGACCCAGCCCCGGGAGCCAAAGTTGGAAAAGGAAGTAGAGTATCCGACCTTGCATTTCAGCGCCGCTCACCGACTCACGCAGGTAGATATTGTGCCGCATTATTTGAAGGGAGGCACCAGTATCGCCTGCTTCAACGCCATCGATATTGCTTCTCGTTATCCGGCGGGTAAGCAGTATGAAAACAAGCGTTCAGGCGAGGCAACCGATTTTCTTGTGCATGTCTGGCACGAGCTGGGCATCTCGGAGTACCTGCAAATGGACAACGAAAGTTGTTTCAGCGGCGGGTACAAGCATCCCGGGGTGGTAGGTCAGGCAGTTCGTCTGGCCCTCTACGTGGGGACCCAGCCAGTCTTCTCGCCCTTCTATCATCCAGAGAGCAATGGGTTTGTCGAGCGTTTTCACCAGGATTACTCTGGTTTTGTCTGGAAAAAAGCTCTCCTGGGCAACCTGGCAGATGTGCGTCAGCGCTCCGAATTGTTTTTCCCAAATTATCGCAGTAGCCATCATCACTCCGCCCTGGCTGGTAAGTCTCCGCAGCAGGTCCAATCTCAAACACCCGTTCGCAAACTGCCCGCCGGTTTTTCCATCCCTAAGAAACTGCCCATTACCGAAGGACAGGTCCACTTCATGCGAGCGGTGAGCAACGAATGCCAGGTACTTATCTTGAACAAAAAATGGGATGTCAAACTGGCTCAACCGGATCAAGGCGTTTGGGCAACGTTGTTTCTCACGCTCAAGGGCGCCAAGCTCCGCATTTATGACGCTGCCCCCGATGCGTCAAATCGACGCTGCCTGGTAGAGCATCCTTTTCCACTCAAAGAGCCTGTAGTGCCTTTGCAAAATATGTTTAGGCCGATGGCAACCCAGCAGAAATCCTGGTCGCAGATTTTCCGCATCCTGTTTCAACGTCCCATTTCTGCCCCGTCTACGATGCCTTGAAGGTTCATTCGGTTGTTAAAGTTCTACTTTTTCCACGATGTGTTGATGGATGACAGGTAACGTCTATCGATCACGGGTTTGATTTTTCCGGCTTCGAGCAGCTCTTTGAGAAAAACCAGATCCTTCTGGTTTAGTTTTGCGATCCCCATGAAACCAATTTTCTTGCTTCCAGTCTTTGAAATCAACGGACCGAACAGCAGAGCCTGGAAAATTTGAGGCAACGAGCCTCCCAACACGACACAAATCCCCTTTGGGTTCAACGCACGCCTATAGCTTAGGATCGAATGATATCCGTTTACGGCGAGGATCAGATCATACCGCTGCCCATTTCGGGTGAAATCCTCTCGAGTGTAATCAATAACGTGGTCTGCTCCCATCAAGCGTGCATTGTCCAAATTCTGCGGGCTGCAGACGGCTGTGACTTCGGTCCCGAACGATTTGGCGATCAGCACCGCAAACGTACCCACAGCACCCGACGCACCATTGACCAGGACCTTTTGTCCCGCATGGATTTGCCCTGCGCGAAGACCCTGCAGGGCGCTGGTTGCCGCCACTCCCACGGTAGCAGCTTCCTCGAATGACACGTTGGCCGGTTTCAACGCCAACAAATCTTCGCGGGCGCGGGCATACTCGGCAAATCCCCCGGAAGCGTCCCCGAAGACTTCATCACCCGCATGAAACTGCTTCACGTTTTTGCCAACCGCTTCAACCCGCCCGGCTATGTCGGCTCCGACTGTCGTGCTTTTTGGTCTTAGAAACCCAGTACCCAGCAGGCGGGCCAGGAACATTCCTCTTATGGGAGCCAGGTCAGATATATTTACAGATGCCGCATGAACTTTTACCAATACTTGATTATCTGTGGGAGTGGGCTTTTCTACATCTTTAAGCTCTAAAACATCCAAAGGTTGTCCGTATTTTGTGCATATAATCGCTTTCATGGTTTTTCTCCGAGTTTGCCTTGATTTGGTAACCTGCGGCTCACTGGAAGGGCTCAGCAACGGGCGGATTAGGCAGGACACGCGAGAGCCTGACGCTCGATTTTCGGGCAGCATGCCTTCTGGCGGGCACCGCGAAGCGTCCCCGGAGCGAAATGGAGGAGGCGGCTCCGCTCGCCGAATCGCCGGTGCTGGGAGGTGATGGTTATCTTGATTTCTTTTGGCCTTTTCCTGCTGCTTTCTTCAAATTCTCCTCCACCCTAAACTTCACAATTCTTCTGATCAGACCATAAGGAATTGGTTTCGCCAACGGAAACTGCACTGAACCCTTTCCTTGCTTATATAAAGATAACTCTTTTTTGAATTTCTCCATTCCTGTCGGAATAGGGTAAAAGCCGATGTGGCTCTTGAAAGCGGCGAAATACACCAAATTCCCCCTAAGCTTGAAGGTCGGAATTTGGTAACTTATCGTCTCTTGTGCGTCTGGAGCCGCTTCTCTTATCGTCTCCCTTATTTTTTCAAGTATCACTTGAACATCAGTTGGGAAGCTTGCGATATATTCATCAATCGTTTTGGGAACTATTCGATTCTTATCCATAGTTTCCTTTCTTAAAAACCATGAAAACGTTCTTTACCGCCCTATGGAATAGCTCAGCAGGTCGGGACCGGCAATACTCGCTCCCATTACTGTCCCACAACTGCGAGCGGAAAGCAGCTGCCCACTTGAGTCGAAGTCACTGGAATGATACATGGGTTGGCGCGTGGCGGATGGTATCCTATTTGCGGCAATGCACCCGGGATGCTATCCGGGGCAGGAGCGCCTGGGCGGGCTGACGCGGCCTGTGTGTTAGAGGATCGATCTCAGCCCTCAGTGTTAATTGGCTACCCGGTGGATTCTCATCTGTGCTTTAAACCCGAATCGGTGCATACAACTTCAAACTTCATGTCTAAAAATCCACGCTCCGACCACAACATTAAGAAGAGTGTAGCATGGGAGGGGAACAAAAAGCAAGTCTCTGTCGATACCCACCCACTTCAGGGAAACCCATTGTTTAATAAATTCGAAAGTAGTATTATTGGCGTGAATAGGGCGAGAGTGGACACAGCGGGATCAGAAAAACTTGGGAGGGCAGGTTTGAACCTGCTCTTGTGTTTTAAACACTGGCTTTCTAAGCATTGTTTAAAGAAAATAGATTAATATTCGACTTGCCACCGGGAATAATCGGATGCAGCATGACCTCCCTCAAAAGAGCCCTCTGATCGTGTTGAGTTCAGCCGATCGGATTTATGTTCAGGGTTCACAGTACGCCGGGCGGGAGAGGGCCCCAGGAGCACGCATAACCCTGGATTGAAGGATCAGGGCAGGCGGCGCCTTGTGGATCCCATCGATCCATTCCTCCAGCCAGCGTGGCGGAAGGCCGTCGTACCCTGACGGATGGGTTGTTGCAGACATCGGATTGAGGAGCGCTCGATGATAAAAAAAACTTATTCCAAGGATGGGCGTGTCTGCCGGGTAAGGTTTGAGCTCCCGGCAACGGTCACGGCCGGGACGGCGTTCCTGTACGGTGATTTTGAGGACGGCGAGATGACGGCGCAGGAAATGAAGCCTTTAAAAAGTGGTGGTTTTTCTGTGACAGTATCCCTTCCGGTTGGCCACAGCTACCGCTTCCATTACCTGCTGGACGGCTCCCGCTGGATGAACGACCCGTCAGATGATATGTTCATGCCGGATGTTTTCGGCATGGAAGAGTCGATCGTGAAGGTGTAGCCGCTCAGATGCCCGGGCACAAGCCCCTTTTCCTGGCAGGAGACATCGGCGGGACAAAAACCAAGCTGGCGGTTTTTGATCCCAAAGTTGGGCCGCGCCATCCGATTGCCGAAATGACTTTTCCGAGCAGCAATTACACCTCGCTCGAGGCCCTGGTTTCCGCCTTTCTGGATGGCAAGGACTGGTCGATTTCGCATGCCAGCTTTGGGGTTGCCGGTCCGGTAGCCGAGGGCCGCGTCAAGGTGACGAACCTGGATTGGGTCGACGATGAGAGCAGCCTGAGTGCTTCCTTAAAATTTCCGGTCCACCTGATCAATGATTTGGTCGCTATAGCCTGTGCCGTGCCGCACCTCGAATCCGCAGATCTGCTGGACTTGAACAGCATGAAGGCCGAGCCGGAAGGGGGAGTAGCCGTGATCGCACCAGGCACTGGTCTGGGTGAAGCCTACCTGGTTTGGGATAAAGACCATTATGTCCCTGGTCCGTCCGAAGGGGGCCACGCTGACTTCGCGCCGACCTCGCCGTTGGAGATCGAATTGCTGACCTATCTGCTGCCGAGGCACCTGCATGTCAGCTATGAACTGGTGTGCTCCGGTCGCGGCCTGCCCAATTTGTACGCTTTTCTAAAGGATACCAAGCGCTGTCCCGAGCCGGATTGGCTTGCCCGCGAGCTTTCCGGGGTTGTCGATCCCACGCCAACTATCGTCCAGGCAGCGCTGGATGGGCGGGCCGAGATTTGTGTCGAGGCAGTGCGCCTGTTCGTCTCCATCCTGGGGAGTGAGGCTGGCAACCTGGCCTTGAAGGTGGTTGCAACGGGAGGAGTTTACCTCGCAGGAGGCATGCCTGGTCATATCCTTCCATTTTTGAAGGAGAACGGCTTCCTGCAGGCCTTTACGGCCAAAGGCCGCTTTGCTGATATGCTTTCGAGGATCCCGGTTTCCATCATAGTCAACCCTGAGGCAGGATTACTGGGCGCTGCCGGTTACGGGATGAATATCGGAAGGGATGATGACTGAGACTCACATGCAGATTTACCCGACCGTTTCCGTCCTTAGCCGGGCTGCAGCTGAACTTTTTGCGAGGTCTGCCCAGGAGGCGGTCAACGAACGCGGGCGTTTCCTGGTGGCTCTTTCCGGCGGCAACACGCCGATCCCATTTTTTAAACTGCTTGCCCAGCTCCCTTACCAGAAGGATTTGCCCTGGGAGAAGATGGACTTCTTCTGGTCGGATGAGCGCTGCGTCCCCCGGGATCATCCGGAGAGCAATTACGGACAGGCCAGGGAGAAATGGCTGGCCCACGTCCCGGTCCCCTCACAGCATCTCCACCGGGCCAAGGGCGAACTGAAACCGTCGGCAGCAGCCAGGGATTACCAGAAACAGCTTGAGAAATTTGCTGATCCCGGGCAGAAATGGCCGCGTTTCGATTTCGTGCTGCTAGGCCTGGGCTCGGACGGCCACACGGCCTCCTTATTTCCCGGTTCTCCGCTCGAGATCGAACCCGGCCTGGCTGTCATCGCGGTGAAGGGGACTTACGCAGACCGTCCAGCAGACCGCGTCAGCCTGACGCCTAATGTCTTCAACACGGCCAGGCTGATTGTATTTCTCGTTTCGGGCGAGGAGAAAGCAGAGGCACTGGCTGCCACGCGCACCGGGCGGAGCGATCCTTCGCGCTGGCCTGCTCAACGCATTCGCCCACACAGCGGCAAGGTTGTCTGGCTCATTGACCAGGCTGCGGCAAGCCTTTTGGCAATCTAGAAATGCCATGGATTTTCCCCCGCTTTGATGAACCGCGGGAAATAGGAGGAGATCGATCTCATGGAGATGCTCGGGAATGGGTTTGAAAAAGACAGTGGAAAGTCCTCCCAGCGCTTGTTCCACGGCGACTACGATCTAGGTGGAGTATGCCATGCCTGATGATCCCTGTAATCCGACCACGATCGTCATTTTCGGTGCTTCGGGTGACCTGACCTGGCGCAAGCTGGTTCCGGCGCTGTACAACAATTTCAAGAAAGGCCGCCTGTCGGAGTGCGCCAATATTGTCGGCTTCGCCCGGCGGCCAATCGCGGAGGCGGACTTTCGTGATCACCTGCGGGAAGGGGTGATGACTTTCAGCTCCGGCACATTCGACCCGTCGATCTGGGAGCCATTCACCCTCAGGCTGCACTACTTCCAGGGCAACTTGGACACGCCGGAGGACTATCCCCGTCTCGATGCTTACCTTCGCCAGCTGGAGGCCGGAGCGGCAGACCGCCTGTATTACCTGGCCACCGCACCGGAGCATTACGCCCTGGTCGTCCGCGCCCTGGGCTCCGCCGGGATGGCAAGACCGCTCGAGCAGGCGGACGCGGGCAGTCTGCGCCCGGAAAGGCCGGAAGACGGGTCGCGGGGCCCTGAAGAGTGGCGGCGGATCGTTGTCGAAAAACCCTTCGGAAACGATCTGGCTTCCGCACGGGAGCTGAACCATGCCCTGCATGCCGTCTTCGACGAATCGCAGGTCTACCGCATTGATCACTATTTGGGGAAGGAGACGGCCCAAAACATCCTCTTCTTCCGTTTCGCCAATACTATTTTCGAGCCGGTCTGGAACCGCCGCTATGTGGACCATGTCCAGATTACCGTGTCTGAAACCGTGGATGTGGGCCACCGCACGGGGTATTACGACACCGCGGGTGTAGTGCGGGACATGTTCCAGAACCACCTGTTCCAGCTGCTGGCGCTGGTGGCGATGGAACCACCGGCTTCCTTTGAGGCGGACGCCATCCGCAACGAGAAGGCGAAAGTGCTCGCAAGCGTCAGACCGGTCGCCCTGACGGACACCGTGCGCGGCCAGTACGCGGGCTACTGCGACCTGGAAGGGGTGGCTCCCAATTCGCAGACACCGACCTATGCCGCGCTGAAGCTTTTCATCGATAACTGGCGCTGGAAGGGAGTGCCCTTCTACCTGCGTTCAGGGAAGATGCTGGCGCAGAAAGCCACCGAAATCGTCGTCGAGTTCCAGCCGCCGCCGCATCTGATGTTCCACTTGAAGGACGAAAGGGAGTTCATCCCCAATATCCTCTCGTTCTGCATCCAGCCCGATGAAGGCATTCACCTGCGTTTCGAAGCCAAGATGCCCGATTCCGATCAGGAGGTGCGTTCGGTGGACATGGATTTTCACTACCGGACTTCCTTCGGCGGGAGCCTGCCGGATGCCTACGAACGCCTGTTGTTGGACGCGCTGGCCGGCGATGCGACCCTGTTCAACCGCAGCGACGCGATCGAAGCCTGCTGGCAGCTGGTTGACCCGATCCTGCAGGGGTGGGAAGACAAAAATATTCCTCCCCTGGCGATTTATCCAGGAGGAGGCTCTGGGCCCATCGAAGCCGATGAGCTGCTGTCCCGGGATGGCCGGCAGTGGCGCCTGGGCTGCAACGATGTGGAAGACATGGTCCACGCCCAGGCAAAAGTCTCCAGGCGCGCCCAGGACTGAGCAGATGGATTGGCGAATGTTTGTAATGGAATGAATATCTTGGTTGGGAGGAAAACATGACAAATACTTCTGGGAGCAACCCGTTCCTGGATTTCATCCGCAACCTGCTGGCGTTTTTATTTCCCCAACCGCCCCCGCCGCCCCTATCCATGCCGCGAAAGGTGATGGCGATCGTTTTCCAGCCGACCGGGCCGAATTTCCAATCCAGCTCGAGCAGCTGGAGCAACCCGGACGATTTGGTGGCGGGCTACATTGCCAAGATAGGCGCGGTCAGCGGAAGCCAGCTGACCTATCAGGTGACTGTCAAGAAGGTCGCACCTTATTTTCCCGCTCTTAAGGACGGCCGCTGCTATGATGATACGACCTGGGCGCAGGCCATGGCAAATGATACGCAGGCATTTCGCGACCCGGCGAGCGGCGGGTATGAAATGGCGGATTATTCCCGCATCCTGGCCGACTTCAACATCTTGCAGGAAGTCGGTACCGCCAGCGTGGACGAGGTCTGGATGTTCGGCGGCCCTCTGTTCGGCTTCTACGAAAGCTGCATGGTGGGTAAGGGTGCCTTCTGGTGCAACGGGCCGCAGATCCAGGCAGAGACCCGCCGTTTCCTGGTCATGGGCTTCAACTATGAGCGCAGCGTGAAGGAGATGGTGCACGATTACGGGCACCGTGTCGAGAATATCCTGGCCACCCAATTCGGCTCGCTGGCGCTCCTGGGCGCGATGTATTCGAAGAATCTGCCGTCGAACGCGCCCCTGCCCCCGGCTACGTCCTTCCCGGCGCCGAAGAATGATTTCGAGCAGTTCCTGCTCGACCATGGAACGGTGCACCGCGCTCCCGGCGGATTGGACTATGGCCAGGACGAGGCCGCCTGGCTCTCGGCTCTCAAACCGGAGTGGTGGCCGCCGACGATCGACCCGGACCGGGTCTCAGCGAGTGCCGCCTCAACTGATCAATAACAGCGACTCTCTGGGCCACGCATCTATGTAAATTTCACCCAGTCCGGGAGCTGCTTGATCAGCTCCTGCATCACTGCTTGCGTACGTTCGTGGAACAGCCCGATATTTTCGTAAGCTTCCCCTCCATCCGCGCTGACGAGGTCGGTGACCCCGCGCAGGATCAAACATGGCACTCCGTTGCGCCTGGCCACCCAGGCGATAGCCCCTGATTCCCAATCGGCAGCAACCGCATTGTATTTTTTGATCAGCTGAGCGATATCCTCCCGCAGGATGTCACGATCGGCAGAAACGAGCAGGCCGCGCAGGACAGGATGGGGATAGGGCTCCTTGATCCAGGACAGGTCGAGGTCAGTGGCATAATGCCCGATAGCTTCATCCGGGTCTCCCATCTGCTCAATGATGTCGTAGATGATCGTTTTTTCGACCAGAATCACCGTTCCCCTTTCAATACGGCCGGCAAGGCCTCCGCATGTTCCCAGGTTGATCAGCAGATTGGGAGCCAGATGATCGATCACGTACTGAGTGGTTGCAGCAGCCGAGATCTTGCCCCACCCGCCGTGAAAAAAACACACCCTTCCAAATCCGATGTCAGCCAGGAAGGATTCGCCCAACTGAGTGGGTTGGGGATGGGCCTCTGGAATAATGTGTTTGACTGCCCGCCATTCGGCATTGGCAGAGATGAGGACAACCATCTTCATCGATGCTCCGCCTCCAATTGCCTGTTCCCATTGAGATAGTCCAGGAGCATTTCCAGGGCAGCCTCGGCTGAAGCGTTTTTATTTTGCTTCCGGTCTCCATGAAAATGAAACAGGCGTGCCCACTCTCCGTCTGGGGCAGCCAGGCCGAGCCAGGTAGTGCCGACCGGCTTGTTGGGCAAGCCCCCACCGGGACCCGCGATACCGCTGACCGAGACCGCCAAATCGGCTTCCAGGGCGCGGCGTGCCCCTCGCGCCATTTCGAGGACGACCTCCCGGCTGACGGCCCCATATACCCGCAGGGTCTCCCAGCTGACACCGAGCACGGCCACTTTGGCCTCATAGGCGTAGGCGATTACACCGCCCAGGAAGTAATCCGACGAACCGGGGATATCGGTGATGCGGTGGCCGATTAACCCGCCAGTACAGGATTCCGCCACGGCAAGCTTCAGGCCGTGCTCCCGCAGGCATTTTCCAACGGTCACTTCGGGTGGTTCCGCGCTTTTTGCTCCCATGACGGCGGATTATAGCATGACGGGTTGGCATGGGCCAATCATTCAGACTGATATTTTGCAGCGCTCCGTATGGACGTTCATATTGATCAGGAGCCGGTGGTTGATACGGGAGACCTATTTTGCCTGGATCTTTGCCTCATGGCTGATTTAGCGGACATGCGGAGAAACGGTGCCTGGGGGAAGACCCGCTGTGAAAGTCAATGATCGAAGGACAACATGCTCCCGCAGGGAATGACCTGCGGGAGCATGTAAATTTCGTGTGTTCTGAATATCTTGGTTGGATAGAAATTATCGATGGAGCATATATTGCTGGATCAGGTGATCGATGAAAATGCCTCTGAATATCACCCTGACCATGAATAAGAGGACCAGACCAGCCGCTGAAAGGATCAGTCCGGCGATCGCCATGCTTCTGCCTCGGGAGTTGAGCCCCAGAGCCCCCAGGATAACACCGATGATGCCGGTGAGACCACTGCACAGGGGAAATAAGGGGATGATTGAACCTGCTGCGGCACACAGGGAAACGATCCCCAGAATCAGGGAACCGATGGCAAGGCCGTTCCCGGATGAGGTTGAAGCTGGTGTGGATGATTGCTGCTGGTTAGACATAGTTCCTCCTTTTCAAAAGATGATGTTGCTTTTTTTATATCATGGTTTACAACCCTTTGCAAAGGTCCTGGATACCCCTTTCATTTTTAAATTCCATTTTATCTGTAGGATAAGAAGAAGTAAAATAGTTCCGATGGAACTTTCCGACCACCTCCAGGGGATCCTGGATACTCTGCCGACCAAGCCGGGCTGTTACCTGATGAAAAATGCCGGGGGGACGATCATTTACGTCGGCAAGGCCATCAACCTGCGCAACCGTGTTCGTTCGTATTTCCACGCCGACGCGGGACACGATAACAAGACCCGCCGCCTGGTGCGCGAGATCGCCGACCTCGAATGGATCCTGGTTGGTTCGGAGCTCGAGGCGCTCATCCTCGAGATGAACCTGATCAAGAAACATCGGCCGAAGTACAATGTCCGGCTCAAGGATGATAAACGGTATCCCTACATCAAGATCCACTGGGCTGACCCCTTCCCGAAGGTCACCGTAACCCGCCAGATGCAAGACGATGGGGGGCGCTATTTCGGGCCGTATACCTCTGCCTGGGCTGTCTACCAGACCCTGGATGTGTTGCGCCGTGCCTTTCCTTACCTTACCTGTGACCGGGAAATCACCGGTCACGATGCGCGCGCCTGCCTGTATTACGATATCAAACTTTGTCTTGCGCCCTGCATCGGCGCCGTGGACCAGGCCGCTTATCGCCAGATGATCTCCGACCTGCAGGCCTTCCTGACCGGCCATTCCGGGCCGATCCTGACCCGCATCCAGCAGGAGATGGACAAAGCCTCGGAGGAACTGAACTTCGAGCGGGCCGCTGCCCTGCGCGACAAGCTGAAGGCCCTGCAGTCCATTGTCGAGCGCCAGAAAGTCGTCTTTGCCGCGGACTACAAGGATTCGGACGTCATCGCCATGGCGCGCGCAGACAACGAAGCCTGCGTGCAGATCTTCTTCATTCGGGGGGGCAAGCTCATCGGGCGTGAGTACTTCGTCCTGGAAGGCACGGAGGACACTCCCGACACTGAAGTAGTGTCCCAGTTCGTGACCCAATTCTATACCGATGCGGCGACAGTGCCCCAGCAGGTGATGCTCCCACAGGAGATCGAGGAAGCCCAGATCATCGGCCAGTGGCTGCGCAGCCGGCGCGGCGGGGAAAAGGTCGAGATATTGGTGCCGCGCGGCGGCCAGTCGCGCGAACTGGTCAAGATGGCCACCGATAACGCGGCTGAAACCCTCCAGGCGCTGCGCACCCAGTGGCAGGCGGATACGCACAGGCAGGAGCAGTCCCTGGCCGAGCTCCAGTCGGCGCTGCAGCTGCCCCTCCCGGCTAACCGCATCGAATGCTACGACATCTCCAACATGCAGGGGGCTGCAACAGTCGGCAGCATGGTCGTCTTCACGCAGGGCGTGCCGGACAAAAAGCTGTACCGGCGGTTCAATATTGAGGGGACGCTCGGCGCCCCGGACGATTTCGCCAGCATGGAGGAAGTCCTGACCCGCCGCTTTAAAAGATGGCAGGCGTCTCAGGAATCAGACACCGCCCCGGGGTCGAAGCCGGATGCCTCCTTCGCCGTCCTTCCCGATTTATTGATCGTCGATGGAGGAAAAGGCCAGCTGGGACGCGCCGTGTCGGTCCTCGAGAAGTTCGAACTGCTTGGCAAAATCCCGGTCGTCGGGCTGGCCAAGCAGAACGAGGAGCTGTTCTTCCCGGATAAGGCTGACTCCCTGCTGCTGCCGCGCCACTCCCCCGCTCTGTACCTTGTCCAGCGCA
Source organism: uncultured Chloroflexia bacterium (assembly GCA_963753465.1). GTDB lineage: Bacteria > Chloroflexota > Anaerolineae > Anaerolineales > Villigracilaceae > UBA877. Next base: position 1,398,268 of record CAVWCJ010000005.1, on the reverse strand, counting down.
TCCGCGACGAGGCGCACCGCTTTGCAATCACCGCCCACCGGGCCAGGCGTACCAAGCAGGGCATGGCCTCAGCTCTGGATTCAATCCCCGGGATTGGCCCGGTGAAGCGCAAAGCTCTCATGAAACATTTCGGTTCTGTGGATAAGATTAGAACGGCTACGGTGGTAGAATTGACTGCCGTGCCAGGGATCAACCGGGCGCTGGCTGATGTGATTAAGGCGCATTTAGATTGAAACAGAGAGGATCCGCATGCCTGGTTGAATCCAGGGGTGCATCAACTTCTTCGTGGTGAGCGATTATTATGACAACTGCATGGATTATTGACGATGATGAAGAGATGATCGGCGCCATCCAGATGATGCTTAAGCTGCTCAAGATTGACTTCGCGCTATTTCCTCTCGGCGCGCACGGCAGTCGAAGCGTTGATGGAGGAGAAACTTCCGGATATCCTTATCCTGGATATCAACATGCCCGAAGTGACCGGCATGGACCTGTTGGAGTTCCTGCGCCAGCATCCTGATTGGAAACATTTGCCGGTGGTCATGCTTTCCACGGAAGCCGCGGACGTTCAGGTGGATCAGGCGCTGGCGATGGGTGCCGACGCGTACGTGACCAAGCCGGTGAGCGTCGATGAACTCGAGGCGGCTCTGCAGAAGGCTTTCAACGCCCGCCAGAAAATATAATTTATCCTAATTATGAAAAATTCCGCCCGGGACATGCATGATGGACCCTTTCCAGGTAAAAATGCGCGCGGGGCCTGTCCGAGCATTGCCCGAGGGTCAATGGGGCCCGGGTCTCAGGCGTTCAAGAGATGCTTCCCCTCTCCCCGCGGAAGTATTGCCGGTGAGGATGGCCCCGGGAATGCCGGGTGGACCCGTAGGCGATTGCCGACCCAACCGTGGTTGGTGACCATCCCTGATTTTAGAGTACGGTGGAGGAAACATGCCCAAGAATAAATCCGCCGGTAAAGACACTGGAAACCCCAACCGTCTGAGCCGTGAAGCTCGAGGGATCCGGGCCCGCCAGATCATCTTTGTTGTCATTGTAGTGGTCATCATCCTCAGCTGGATTCTGAGCCTGATCGTCAAGCTGTAATTCGCGAAGAGGATATCCCCTGGTGGGGATGATATAATCAGCAGCGCGGTTGTTAAGCCGCAATGAGGAATTATCTGCGAAGGACACACAGGACACAAGGGAAACGCAGAGCGTTTACAACTTTGTGACTTGAGTGTCCTTTGTGATGAGAAAAGGCATTTATGCTCGAGAAAATATCCGGCATTGAAACACGGTTTGAGCAGGTTAACCGCCTTCTCTTGGAGGCTGGTGACGACTATCAGCGCGCTGCAGAGCTGAATAAGGAACGCCTGGACCTCGAGCCGCTGGTGGTGAAGGCACGCCAGTACCGCCGCGATATCACCCGGCTTGAGGAGGCTCGCGCTGTCCTTGGCGTCGAGTTGGACGCGGAAATGCGCCAGCTGGCTGAATCCGAGATCGCCGACCTGGAACCACAGATTGCCGGGCTCGAAAAAATTATTAGGCAGATGCTGGTCCCTAAAGATCCACGCGACGATAAGAACGTATTCATGGAAATACGCGCTGGAGCGGGTGGGGATGAAGCCGCCATCTTCGCGGCTGACCTGTACCGCATGTATACCCGTTATGCCGAACGCCAGGGCTGGAAAGTTGAAGTCATGTCCTCGAGCGAGATCGGTGTTGGTGGCTTCAAGGAGATCGTTTTCCAGGTAAAGGGCAAGGGCGCGTATTCGAAGCTGAAGTACGAATCCGGCGTGCACCGCGTTCAGCGCGTCCCCGTGACCGAAGCCTCGGGGCGCATCCATACCTCCACGGCGACGGTGGCAGTACTGGTCGAGGTCGAGGAGGTGGACATCGAAATCCCTGAGTCCGACCTGAAAATCGAAGCATACCGTTCCTCAGGTGCGGGCGGGCAGAACGTCCAGAAGAATTCCACCGCCATCCGCATTACCCACCTCCCAACCGGCATGGTGGTCGCCTGCCAGGACGAACGGTCGCAGCTGCAAAACCGTCTGCGCGCCATGGCTATTCTGCGAGCCAGGACGTATGCGATTGAAGAGGAGAAACGCCGCTCCAAACAGGAGGCGGAACGCCGCTCCCAGGTTGGAACCGGTGAACGCTCTGAGAAGATCCGCACCTACAATTTTCCGCAAAATCGCGTCACCGATCACCGCATCAATATCTCTGTATTCAATCTACCTGCTGTCATGGAAGGGAACATCGATCCATTTATTGAGGAGCTTTCCACCCGCGACGAGGCTGACCGCCTGGCCTCCAGCGGAGTCACCGATGAAAAGTAAAATGTTGCCGCGGGAGACGGTTGGCTCGCGGCTGGATGATCTTTCCATTCAACTGGAAAATATGAGTGACACCCCTGGCTTGGACGCCCAGGTGCTGCTGGCGCATGTCCTGGACAGGCCGCGCTCCCAGGTTCTGGCGCACCCTGAGGCAGTTCTGACCCGCAAGAGATCCGCTGCCCTGGACGGGCTGGTTGCCCGGCTGAATGATGGCGAACCGCTCCCCTACGTGCTGGGCAAATGGGAATTCTTTGGACTGGAGTTCGGGCTTACCCCTGATGTGCTCATCCCCCGTCCGGAGACGGAGCTGCTGGTCGAGAAGGCAATAGGCTGGCTGAATCGTTTCCCCGAATGCCGTCAGGTCGCTGACATCGGTACCGGCTCAGGGTGTATTGCCATTGCGCTGGCGGTCAATGTGCCCGATGTGCATGTGCTGGCTACGGATATATCCAGCGCAGCAGTCAGCATTGCCCGGAGGAATGCGAAGAAGCATGGTGTGGCAGATCGTGTGGAGTGCGTTTGTTCCGATCTGCTGCCTGCGGACCACGGCTGCTTTCATTTGATCGCTGCCAACCTGCCATATATCCCCACGAACACCCTGCACGAACTGAGCATATTCGGCCGTGAACCAACCCTTGCCCTGGATGGAGGTGCGGATGGATTAAATTTGATCCGCCGCCTACTCACCCAGGTCCCGGAACGCCTCGAATCCGGCGGGTTTCTATTATTGGAGATCGAGGCTTTGCAGGGCCCGCAAGCACTGTCCCTGGCTTACGATGCCTTTGCCGAGGCGGACATTGACCTGCACACAGACGGTTCCGGTCGCAACCGCTTATTGGAGGTCAGGTTAAAATAATGAAAACCGAAGTGCTCATTGGGAGAGAAGCGGATGCCCTGTCCTATGCCTTTGAAGTGCTCACCAGCGGGGGCCTGGTGGCTTTCCCGACCGATACGGTCTACGGTGTGGGTGCGTTAGCCTTCGACGGGCATGCAGTCACGCGGATTTACACAGCCAAAGGACGTCCAACCTTGAAAGCCATCCCGGTTCTGCTCGGTGATCCGGCCGATTTGAAAAAAATATCCTCGCAGGTGCCAGAGATCGCCGCAAAACTGGCCGCCTACTTCTGGCCTGGCCCACTGACCCTGGTCGTTCCGAAACACCCCTCCCTTCCGGATATCATCTCCACAACCTCGTCTGTCGGAGTGCGCGTCCCGGACCATCCGATTGCACGCGCCCTGCTGCGCCTGTCGGGTCCGTTGGCGGTGACCTCTGCGAACATATCCGGGCAGGCTGACCCCAGCACCGCGGCGGAAGTCCTATCTCAGCTCGGCGGGCACATAGCTTTAATCCTGGATGGCGGGCGAACACCGGGCGGCATCCCTTCCACGGTGGTGGACTGCCTGGGTGCGCAGCCGAAAATTATCAGGGAAGGCCCGATCACCCTAGATCAAATCAAAGATTTGCTTGCCTCCTCCTGATCCAACAGTTGTTTCGCATCTATCGGCGCCGGAGCGGATGCTTCAGCCTGAACACGCCTAAAATTGGAAACAGCAGGGGTTAACCGTGCAGATAATTGCGGGCTGAAGTCGACTTGGCTTTGTATGACAGGGGGCCTGATCAGGGCCATTCACGGGAAATATCCAAAAGTGCAGTAAAAGGGTGCAGAATTTGGTACCAATTTTCTCATCCTGTTTTTATCCAATGCTCATCTTCTTTTTATCTCGCCGCGTATAATAAATATAGCATTCTCCTCCTTTACAAACCCCCCCAGGGACTTGGGCCAGTCCTCCGAGGGGTTTGTTTTTTATGTAAATCACACAAATGAATATTTAGTTATTCGATAATTATTCTAATCTTACTCTTATTTGTCTTTCATTTTGCTTTTATCTACCTGCGTATAATAAAAGTTGACTTCTCCTCATAATGCAAACTCCGCTTTTGACCTGGGCCGGTCATGAGCGGGGTTTGCATTTAAATCAAGTGCGGACGATGGACGGTTTCTGCTTCCTGTCCCCCGTCGGCTTTCCTCCAGAGTTGTTCAAGAGAGCGGCCAGGTAGGAAAGATGTCGATATCCAGCCCATCCCGATGTCCGAGGGCAAAGCGGTAATAACCGGCAGCGGCGATCATGGCGGCATTGTCAGTGCAAAGGGAGAGTTGCGGGACATGCACCGGGAATCCAGTCTGTGAATTGAAAGCCTCCCGCAGGGTTTTGTTGGCTGAGACGCCGCCAGCCACAAGGATCTGCTTTGCTTTGAACTCGCCCGCCGCGGAGAGGGTCTTGTTGAGCAGAACGTCCACCACGGCAGCCTGGAAGCTGGCCGCCATGTCCGCTACCGGGAGCGGCCGGCTGTCGTCGGTAAAACGTTTTACCTCACGCATCACGGCGGTCTTCAGCCCGCTGAAGGAGAAATCCCAGGTCCCCTCCAGCCAGGCGCGCGGAAATTTAAAAGCCTGAGGATCACCCTCCTCGGCGGCTTTCTGGATCGCCGGGCCGCCGGGGTAGGCCAGACCCAGCAGGCGGGCGACTTTGTCGAAGGCTTCGCCGGCTGCGTCATCCCGGGTGGCGCCCAGACGCTGGTAATCAAGGTGGCCGGTCATCAGGTCCAGTTCGGTATGTCCCCCGGAAACGAGCAGCGCCATGAGTGGGAATTGCGGTTCGGGCGGCAGCTCGCTTTCAGGTTTATTCCCATTGGTTTCATTATCACAGACCCAGGCTGCGTAGATGTGCCCTTCCAGGTGGTTGACCCCGACCAGCGGCAGGTCCGCGCCGAGGGCCAGTCCCTTGGCGGCATTCAGGCCAACCAGCAGGGATCCGGCCAGGCCAGGGCCGCGCGTTGCGGCAACCGCGTCCATGTCCTCCAGGGTCATGTGGGCGGCAGACAGGGTTTGCTCGATGACCGGCACGATGGACAGGATATGCTGGCGGGAGGCCACTTCAGGAAAGACGCCTCCATAGCGAGCGTGGATGTCCATTTGGGAGGCGACGGTGGAGGCCAAGAGCCTGCGCCCGTTTTCGATCACGGCGGAGGCAGTTTCGTCGCATGAGGTTTCAATAGCGAGGATTCGGGCAGGGGGCAGTTCAGGCATGGTTCAGTTTAAAGAGGACGCAGGTAAGCATCCGGGTTGTTCAGGAAGTCTTGTGTACCTCAGAAGGGTTCCAGATCATTATAGTCCATCGGGTGGATTTTCGTGGAATCCAGGTTCAGGAGGGTCACCCCCGGGAATACCCGGGTGAGGCGGGAACAGGATACGATGCAGATTGCCGGGTCAGTCCTTTTTCCCCTTTTGGATATCGCCAAAATGGATCGCCAGGGTAATCGAAATGGCGAGAATTCCCAGGCTCACGCTGAATGTGTCTAATGTGAACGCGAGGCGATAATCGCCTATCCCCTTCAGGAGAAGAAAACCAAGAACGAAATTAGCCAGACCCCACAGGGTATTGACCAGTGGGGAGGATTCACCTCTTCCGGGCGGGGAGGCGAAGGGCGAAGGAAAGGTGCGTCCGGAGAGGCCGTTGACGAAATGCGGAACGCCATTCGCCAGGAATGCACCTGCAAGGAAGTGCGCCGGATAAACAAGCCAGTTCATGAACTAATTCTTTCTTTGTCTGCCGGTCAATCGTTCTGCTCTTGCCTGAGCCGGCGGTTGTTCTGCTGGTAAGGACCGCTGTCCAGCCCCCAACCGATGATCTGCCTCGGGGTGATGCGCAGGATATTCTCATCCCCGATGTAATGCGGGCCAAAGATCGCCATGCCGCCCGAAGGCAGGCAGACTGCGCTCCCCCGGATCTCCACCCCACGGATCTGCCCCTCCGGGGAAACATCATCGATCACAAAGGCCACGAACGGATTCTTCTGAACGTTGCGGAATTTTTGGGTATGGCTCATCGTGCGCCCGCCGATATCGATCGTCTCGGTCTCTGCGTTGTAAAAAAAGCGCACAGGTGCGTTCTGCGGCCCGCCCTGCGAATTGACCGTCGCCAGGCGCCCAAGGCGCTGGCTTTCAAGGTATTTGATTTCGTCGGGGGTGAAGACGCTCATTGGCGTTATTTATTCCATTGCAAATGATACAGTTGTTTTCCCAAGAGGCTGGGCGCAGGGAACCATCCAGAGCATAATATTATTCATCGAGAACGTTCCTAATGCCTTGGAAAAGTCTTGGGTAATTGGAGAATATATTTTTGAACGGGTCAAATCATTTTTTTCAACTTTTTCATCTTCAACAGGAAGTCATAGGGGTATTCAGCCAGAATTTCGATCTTCCCGTCCGGGCGCACCCAAAACGAGTCCTCGATGCGTACGCCCATCCCCTGGTCTGGGTAATACAATCCTGGCTCGATCGTCATGACCACACCGGGCTTCAGCAGGTTATCATCTGTCGCAGTCAGCCCGGACCAGGGGCGTTCATGAACGTTCAATCCAAGCCCGTGTCCAAGTGAATGGACATAGCCCTCGGAGGGCGCGGGGGTATGAAGCGGGGTCGGATGTCCTTCCTTTTCGAAAAGCTCACAGACCAGGCGCTGGTATTCCTTGAAAGGAACGTTCAGTTCCAGGTTATCCATCACCCTGTCATAGGCAGCCTTGACCTGGTCGTACAGGCGCTGGGCTTCGGGGGGTACGTAGCCCAGGCACCAGGTGCGGGTGAAATCGTAAAAGTAGCCGCCGCCCACCTCGCAGGGGTAGATGTCGAAAACGATGGTGCGGCCCAGGCGCAGCAGGTCGTCCGGGTTCCCGGTGGAGTGGGGTACACCAGCGTCCCGGCCAATGGCGAAGATCGTCCCTTCCGGATTTTCAGCACCCAGCTCGGCCAGCCATCGGTTGATCCGGGCTTTGACATCGCCGATGGTCAGGGGCGTACCGTCTTCCTTGAGCAGGACTTCGTCCTGGCGGACGTTGCGTTCAGTGAGGTAGGAGGCGACGCGGGCGACGACCTCGGTGGTAATTTGGCCCATCCTGCGAATTCGGGCCACCTCCGCCTCATCCTTGGTTTCCATGGCTTTCATAAAGAGGGAGTCTTCGCGTGTCTCGCCGACCAGCTCCAGGTCCGGGACTAGGCGGCGCAGGGGGTCGAAGGTGGCCAGCAGGGTGCCTGCCTCCACGATGCCGTAAATGCCGACGCGTCCGTGAACCTCCAGGTCGGTGAACATGCGCTGGTAGCGCAGGGCGGCTGCCTGTGCCGGGCTGCCGCCGGCCTCTTTCAACAAGTTTTCGTAGTTGAAGGTGCTGTAGGGGATGATCTCCAGCCCCGATTTGGCGGCCTCGTCGCGTTCCATGTCGTTGCAATAGAGCACGCCCGCCTGGCCGCGTTTCTTAATCAGCGTTGCTGCAGCGACGTGCCCGCCGCCGGTCAGATAGTACATCGGAGGGTTGTGGTCAGCGTTGCCGAGCACCAGGAGGGCATCCAGGTTTTTGGTTTGCATGAGGGCGTCAATGTCGGATTTCATTTTTAGTTCTCTCCTTGGGTTTCACCGCAAATTGCAGATGGAAATTTTCACAAGGATACCGCCAACAAGAAGGCTGTTTTGTTTGAATTGGAAATCGGTCAAAGAATTAGTAGATGTACAAGTGTGAGCCCCCTTTTGATTCTTCCTTAGAAAATCTTCATAGCAGCGCTGCACCTGCATTCGTGTTTTTCGTACGATTTGCTGCTTTTGGAATCAAATCATTAATAGCTCATCTCGTCACACCTGCCCGACGATCTGCAGAACCTGCTGGCGGGAGAGTTTGCCTGCCCCTTTCTCGATTGCATCCAGTGTCCCATCTGCCAGCAAGAGCGGGATCTCCACGAAATACTTGAAGGATCCTTTCGGCATTGCCTTAATCCCATTCTTGGCCAGCTCGATGTAGTTGCGGGCATACGCGAACATGTGCCTGTCGGTCCAGCCGGAAGGGTAGAAGTTGACGCCGCGTCCCATGTCTTCTGCCCGGTTGCGAATGATATTGACAGCCTGCAGCCCGCGTCCGAACTGGACTGCACATATCCGATCGATCTGCGTGCCGTCGTACCAGCCCCAAACATCGCAAATTAATAATCCGACTGCACCTGCCACGCTGAAAGTGTAACCGTCCAGATCAGCTTCGGTCTGGATCAGCCAGCGGTTCTCCACCCAGTACGCCATGCGCTCGGCCATCGCCATGGTTGCGTCCCAGACGCGTGGGGCAATGTCGGCTGGAACGCTGAGCAGCCAATCGCCAATGCGCAGGGTTACTTCGGGGAGCAGGCCGCGGAAGGGTGAAAAGACAGCTTCCAGGGCAGGCAGGGCGTCCTGGCGGTTTCCTGTTCCGATCTGCGCTTGGAGGACTGGCCCGATGCCGCGCAGCAGGGAGGCTTTGGCGCTGTATTCCAGCTCGCGATGGTCCTCGATCTCGTCGATGGCCCGCATGCACAGGTATGCCGAGGCAACCGTTTCTTGCAACCGGGCAGGCAGGCGGGAAATGGGTATGAAAAATGTCCGGCTTGTGTTTTTAAGGATACGAACGTGGTCGGAGTGTAAGGGCATAGGCTCTACCGAAAATTAGGATGTTTTAGCAAATTACTTTTTATTCCTTGGATTTCCCAAAACGTTGCTCAAATTGACCAGCAGCGCGCCTTCCTGTTCCGGTAATATGGTGCGTGGGTCGATCAGGACACGCTCGTTCTCGGTGCGGGCGATCACCGGCGGTTGCTGCCGGCGCAACTTCTCCAGGATTTTGTCGGGGCTTTTTACTTCCAGAGCAAGCAGCCAGGTTGGCAGGGATTTGCCCGGCAGGCTTCCGCCTCCGACTGTAGACTCTCCGGCCACCACTTCGCCCTGTCTGAGCTTGGCAGCCCAGCGCTCGGCGCTGGCCTTGATCTGTTTTGGCGTCAGCGCAATCATTCGCCAGACGGGGATCTCTCGCTCTGCCTCGTCCCGCAGATAATGCAGCAGGGTGGCTGAGAGAGCAGCCAGGGTAGTCTTGTCGGCCCGCGTGGCACGCGCCAACGGGTGTTTCCTGATCTTAGCCAGCAGGTCCGCCTTACCCAGGATAATGCCAGCCTGAGGGCCGCCGAGCAGCTTGTCGCCGGAGAAGCAGACTAGGTCCGCCCCGGCTGCCAGGGATTCTTGGACCGTCGGCTCGTGAGCCAGCCCATAGCGTTCGGTGGCCAATAAAGCCCCGGAGCCGAGATCGTCAATCAGTAAAACCCCATGCTGGTGTGCAAGATTTGCAATTTCTTTCAGCTCTGGTTCCTCGGTAAAGCCGATAATTTTAAAATTCGAGCGGTGGACGTGCAAGACCAGGGCGGCAGGTTGTGCCAGTGCTTCCTCGTAATCTGCCAGGTGAATGCGGTTAGTGGTGCCCACCTCGACCAGCTTTGCCCCGGATTGTTTCATCACATCCGGGACACGGAAGCCGCCACCGATCTCAACCAGTTGTGAGCGGGCGATGAGCACCCGCTTACGCGGAGCGAGCGCGCCCAGCACCAGTAGCACCGCTGCGGCGTTGTTGGTCACGACCAGCGCGGCTTCAACGCCGGTGAGACGCTGGAACAGCCTCTCCGCATGAACCAGGCGCGATCCGCGTTTGCCGCTCGCCAGGTCGAGCTCCAGGTTGGAATAGCCGCGGGCTACGGCGTCCATGAACTGGGCAGCTGCCGCGCTGAGTGGGGCGCGCCCCAGGTTGGTGTGAAGGATCACACCGGTGGCATTGATGACGGGCAGCAGTGTCGGCGTTGTCCAGGCACGTAGTTTGCTGCGGGCGTGCTCAAGAAGGCCTTCGCGGTCGGGCAGGGTCTTCTCGCTCCCGGCGGCGAAATCCTTGCGGATGTCGTCGACGCTGAGGCGGATGGCTTGAAGGGTCAACGGGCGGCCGAACGCGGCGATCAGCTCGGCGGCCAACTTGGTCTGGAGCAGCTGTTCGGTTGAAGGAAGGGAGCGCAGGTCAGGCATCAGGCGGAGGTACTTCGGAATCGGTTACGGACGGTTCCGGCGGAGGGGCTGGTTTCCAGCGTGAGCGTTCGCGCATCCGGATCAGGTACTCAATGGCGGCCAGCCCGAGCGCCAGACCTCCTGCCATCCAGATGGAGATCAACCGGTCCTTCTGAAGCCAGAACAGCGTCGCGCCATAAACTCCGACCCAGATCGCCTGGCGGACAACCACGTACGGCTCGGCGGGAGGCTTGGAAGGAAAACGCAGGTTGAGGAACCAGACGGCAGGCATAGCCAGCCCGGTCAGGGCCAGATCCCAGCCGAAGAAGAACAGCCAGCGCGCCCACACGGTGGGCGTGAACTCGAATATCGCCAGCGCCCACAGGCTCAGGCCGAGCAGGATCAGGATGAGGGTGGAGGCCAGATAGGAGCGGAAGGGGAGTTGGTCTTCCATGTCTTTAATTATACTCTAGCGAGTTGGTAGAATGATTGTCGTATAATGCGTTCATGGATTATTCCCTTTCCCCCTTCTTCAATCCAAAAGGTGTGGTCGTGGTCGGGGCGTCTATCGACCCGGGCAAGCTCGGCTATGCCGTGGCGCGCAATCTCGCCCAAGGCGGCTACCCCGGGGCAGTGCATTTCGTTAACCCGAAGGGTGGTGAGCTGTTTGAGCGCCCCATCCACCGCTCGTTGGCGGAAGTGCCCGATCCGGTGGACCTGGCTGTGCTGATCGTCCCGGCTCCAGCCACGCCGGGCGCGCTGATAGAGGTGGCCGGAAGGGGCATCCGCGCGGTTATTATCGCCTCGGGTGGTTTCCGGGAAGTGGGAGCGGAGGGTGTAGCCCTGGAAGCGGAATGTCTGGCCATCGCCCGTCAACATTCCATCCGCCTGGTCGGGCCCAACTGCATCGGCCTGATTGACCTGTACCTTCCGCTGGATACCTCCTTCCTGGCTGTGCCGCCCCCGCCCAGGGGTGACCTGGCCTTCATTTCGCAGTCGGGGGCGGTCATCGATCTGATCCTCGACTGGGCGCGTGACCAGGGCTTTGGATTTTCTCGTTTGATCAGTTTGGGCAACCAGGTGGATGTCAGCGAGACAGAAATGCTTGCAGCCGCGGTGGAGGACGAGCACACTCGCGCCCTGGCGCTTTATATCGAGGGCGTCCGCGACGGGCAGCGATTCGTAGAAGAAGCCACCCGGGTCGCCCGAAACAAGCCGGTCGTGGCGCTGAAGGTTGGGCGGTCTGCCAGCGGAGCGCGTGCCGCAGCTTCGCACACTGGAGCCCTTGCCGGGCAGGAATCGGCGTACGATGCGGCCTTTCGTCGGGCGGGTGTATTGCGGGCTGGGACGATCGAGGAGCTGTTCGACTGGGCAGTTGCCCTGTCCGAATGCCCGCTGCCATCCGGGAGTTGAATGGCGATCCTGACCAACGGTGGGGGGCCGGGCGTGATCGCCTCTGATGCGCTCGAGGCGTACGGACTGAGCCTGGCGGAGATCAGCGAGAAGACGAAAAAGGGACTGTCCGCGCTGCTTCCACCCGCTGCCAGTCTGGCCAACCCGGTGGACATGCTGGGCGGTGCGACACACACGATGTACGCTGGCTGTCTTCAGCTGCTGCTTGCTGACCCCGGCGTGGACGGGGTGCTGGTTATCCTGCCGCCGCCGCCGGCAGATACTGCCGAAGCTGACGCCAGGGCCATGATCCCACTGATCCAGAGCAGTAAGAAGCCGGCTGTGGTGGCGTTGATGGGCGGAAGGACGATTCAGGAAGCCTCTGAGCTTTTCCGGGAGGCACACATCCCCGAATACCGCTTCCCGGAACGCGCCGTCTCCGCCCTGTCCTCTCTGGTCCGCAGGGCGGAGTTCCTCATGAAAGTAGAAGCTGCCCCGCCCTCCTGGATGAATATTGATCACAATTCTGCCCGGGCGGCGCTGGCAAATGCCAAACCTGGCGCCTTCCTCGATGCCGAAGCCGCGGACGGATGGATGTCTGCCGGAGGCATCCCGACTGCCCCGGTCCGGCTGGCACGTACAGCAGAGCAAGCCGCCAAGATTGCTGCCGGGCTGGGCTTCCCGGTGGTGCTCAAGATCGCCTCACCGGACATCACCCATAAGTCCGATGTTGGTGGGGTCCTGCTAGATGTAAAGACGGAGGCGGAAGCCTTTGCCGGGTTCCTGGGGCTGACCGGGCGCGTCCAGGCAGCCCGGCCGGATGCCCGCATCGAAGGAGTCCATATCCAGCCCTTGCTGCCGGAGGGACAGGATGTCATCATCGGCGCGGCACGTGACCGGGTATTCGGCCCGCTGATGATGTTCGGCTCGGGTGGGGTGGAGGTGGAGGCACTGAAGGACGTGGCTTTTGCCCTGGCACCGCTGCACCCTACGGAAGCGGATGACCTGCTGCGAGGCACCTGGGCGGGACGCAGGCTGGCTGGGTATCGCAGCCTCCCGCCTGCCGACGAAAAGGCTGTGAAGGAAATCCTCCAGCGCCTGTCCCAGCTGATGGTCGATTTTCCACAGGTAGCTGAGGCGGAGATCAATCCCCTGCGGGTCTTGGGCAATAGTGCCGTGGCTGTGGATGTGAGAGTGCGGATCGGCGAAAATGGAAAATAAATCCGCGGTCCGCTCCATGTGGAAGCTAGCCTGGCTGGCGCCGGTCGCCGAGCTGTGTTTTTATGCCTTCTTCCAGACGGCAAAAAACGGGCCTTTCCGGGCGATCAACCCCTTCCTTGATGATCCGGTGGATGCCATCGGATCGATTGCCGTCCAGCTGGGCTTAATCACCAGCCTGCTGGCGCTCTCGAGAGGGGTGCAGGTTCACATGGATGAGCAGCGCCTGCTGCCTCGCGGGCGCTGGGTGGTCAACAGCGGCCTCCTGACCTGGCTGGCGGTCGTCGTCACCCTTCTTGCAGACGGGACGATGGAGATCCTGCACCCCTCGTGGGCTGCGGGACTCTGGGGCCAGGAGCTTTTCCTTGGATTGCTCTTCGTGACGGACGTTGCGTTGCTGCTCGGAATTTCCCTGCTGCGGGCAATGCGGGCTGTGAAAGCTGCTGCCGCCAGGAGCTCCTCCGATGAGGCGGGTTCGCTGTCAGGCGGACTGGAGGATGTGTGGGGCCTGGCGAAGGTCGTTGTGGACTGGTGCACGCGCCATCTGCGTTTCACACGACGGCCAGCAGCCTGGCTGGAGCGGATGGGCGACCGCTTCCTGGCCTGGTTGAAGACTACCCCGGTCAGCCCGGAAAGACATCCCTGGCGTTTCGTTATGGCTGCAGGGGTGCTGGTGGGTTTCCTCCTGGTGCTGGCTGGTTTCCAGGAAGGGCCGCCGCCGAATTTTCGGATTCTCCTGCTGCTCGTGGCGATTTTTATCAGCGTGGAGACCAGCGCGGCCCTGATCGGCTTCCTTCTTTTTGGAGGCATCCTCGGAATCCGTCCAGCGATCGGGCTGGCGGATGACTCCAATCCCACCTTGTAACTGGCTGATCAATATGTTAGACTCTATATCGAAATTATTTTGTGATCATAACCCTCGAATGACTTTGCATTGAGCTGAAAAGATGAGCATTCAAGTCTACAGTACCGCCTTGTTCATGGGTGAGGTGACCACGGAAGGGCAGCTTGCCTGGATCACCAATGACAGCGGCGAGCGAGTGGGACGTGTCGAAATCGATTGGGGGGACGAGACGAATGTAGATCATCTGGCGTATGTCTACAAAGGGGAGGAATGTATTGCGAATATTTCCCTGGACCGCTACATGGGAGATGTAGGACAAATCCTGCGCCGCGAGAACAAGATCGGTGAGGTCCGGCCGGACTCATCCGGCGGGTATAATATTTTCAGAGGCACAAAGCAGGTCGGGACGGTTAAATACGCCAGCGGTGGGGGCAGCAGCCGGCATCTCATCCTGCTGGGCGGCGGGGCAGCGATCGTGCTGCTCGGGATCTAGGCCAGGGGTGTCTAAAACAAACCTCCACCGGGATCATCCGGTGGAGGTTTGTTTTTTCAGGCGTTGGCAGACTCACCAGGGAATCGGCTTCCGGTCATAGAAGAGGCTTCCGTTTGGACCACCTTCCGGCAGTGTTGCCAGCCAGAGCACGCCGCCGGCTGCCTCTTCGGGACTGCGGGTGGCATGCGGCCCGCCCATTTCCGTTTTTACCCATCCCGGATGGACCGCATTGACCAGCACATTGGTGCCCTTCACCCTGTCGGCGAGGATCAGCGTCAGACCATTCAAAGCAAGCTTGGAAACCCTGTAGGCGGGCATCTGATCCACCATGCCGGCAATCTGCCCGGCATCCGAGGAGACATTGACCACCCGCCCGTAGTCCTGCTCGAGCATCGATGGCAGAAAAGCCTGGCAGAGACTCAACGGTCCGAGCAAGTTCGTTTCGAGCGTGGCTTGGAATTTCTCAACCCCGGTTTCGAATATCCGGCCGGCCGGATCGATGAGGATGGCGGCATTGTTGATCAGGATGTCGGCTGCACCGAACCGGTTGCCAATAAAATTGCGCAGCTTCTGGATGCTTTCCGGCTGGGTGACATCGAGGAGGTGATAGAGTATTTCGCCGCCCGAATTCTTCAGGCTCTCCACTGCGGAGAGCCCTTTGACCTCATCCCGGGAGGTCAGGATGACCCGGAAACCCAACCCGGCCAGCTGGCGGCAGATTTCGAGCCCCAGGCCCCGGCTGGCACCGGTCACAATGGCGGTGCGCTTCATGTTTTTTGTTTTCATCAGTTTTCCAGGAGATCACGATATTTCTCGGCAAACAGGGCCGGCTGCCCGCCGGTGTGCCAGAATAAAATATTTTCGTCCTTTTTAAAGAAACCCTTGCGGATCAGGTCGATCAGACCGGCTGCAGCCCGCCCGGTGTAGACGGGATCAAGCAACAAGCCCTCCGTTCGTGCGAACAGCTGAAGCGCCTGCCGCTCGTTTTCGGTCAAAACGCCGTAGCCAGCGGTGCAGTAATCCGCGTTGACCAGCACCTCTCCGACATCGAACAGCATGCCCTGGCCCAGGTGCTCGGCGGTCTCCGCGGCCAGCCGGGCGACGCGTTCCTGCAGCACGCTTTGCGGCTCGTCCACGCTGATGCCAAGCAGCTTTCCCTTGTAGCCGAACAGCCTCCTCCCGAGGAGAAGCCCGGCCTGGGTCCCGCCGGAGGATGAGGCAAAGACGATCCAGTCGGGGGGCTGTCCCTGGGCCATCAGTTCCTCCACTGCGAAAACGTACCCAAGGGCTCCGGTCGGGTTTGAGCCCCCGTAGGGGACAAGGTATGGCCTCCGGTTTTTTGTCCTGGACTTTTCGAATGCTTCCTGGAGTACGACATCCCGCTTTGACTTTTCAGTCCAGATGATCTCGGCTCCGAAAAGGCTGTCGAGCAGGAGGTTGCCGCTTCTCTGACGGGGAGGTTCTCCCACAAGTACCAGCGTGCACTCAAAGCCGAACCTGGCCGCCGCGGCAGCAGTTTGGCGGCAGTGGTTGGACTGCAGCGCGCCGGCCGTGACCAGGGTGTCGGCTCCCTGGGCCTGCGCTTCGGCAACCAGGAACTCCAGCTTGCGGGTCTTGTTGCCGCCAAAGGCCAGGCCGGTCTGATCGTCGCGTTTGACGGTAAGCTGTGGTCCGCCGAGGGCCGCGGTGAGGCGCGGCAGGGGTTCGACCGGAGTGGGCAGATGTGCAAATTTTAATCGGGGAAATGTCTTCATAGTGCAACTCGACTAAAAGGAAATGAAGAGCCAAGAAAGGAATAAGCCCTCTTGAAGGTTTTTAGACGGCATCCTGGCCCAGGAGCCGGTATGGAACACATGGGATTCCAGCGTACTTCGCCTCTCCTGGGTTAGTAAACCCCTCGCGAATTCTAGCCTCCGATGCTTTGCCGGGTGCGCGCCTTACCGCGCGAGCGCATGATATCCAGCACACGCGGCAGGGCCTGCGTGTACAGAGAGTACAGCAGCCGGCTGGAGGGGAAATCCCAGGCTCCGATCGTACGCAGCACATCCCCACCCAGCCCTTCCTTGAAGCGGAACACTCCCCACAATCCATCGTTTTCATTGAACTCATCCGGGGCACCCCATAGATTGTATGATGTGCAGCCGAGTGCCTTCGCCCTGCACATTGCCTCCCACTGGAGCAGATAATTGGGCATCTTCTCGCGCTGTTCGTCGCTCGACATCCCGTACAAATAGTATGCCACTCCGGCAAAATAGAATAGCGACACGGCTGCGACCGGCCGGCCGCCCACCTCGGCGATCAGCACTTCCGTGGAGGGTCGCTCCTTGAGGCTGGAGGGTGGGTTGCTCATGAAAGCTTCCCAGGCAGCCTGGTAGTAGGCTTCCTCGCGGATAACAAACTCGTCCCGCACGGAGGTCTCGGCGTACATCTTGTAGATCAGCGGCAGGTCCACCTCTGTCCCGGCCCGCACGGTGACCCCTTTTTTGGTTGCCAGGCGGACATTGTAGCGCGTCTTCTGCTTCATACGTCCGAGCATATCGTCTTGGGAGGCGGTCAGGTCGATCAGGACGGTGTTGCGGAATTGAACCTGATCGTGCGAAAAAGACCAGCCGCGCTGCTTCAGGTCTGCCTGTACGGTCCGTCCGTCGCCCTGCTCGACGGCGGTGGCGCTCCCAGGGATCCCCCTGCCCAATTCCACATCGGGGTCGATCTTGATAAAAATCGCCCCGTGACCGCGTGCGAAATTCTGCAGGTCGTTCAGGACGCGCTCGCGCAGGCCTGCATTGGACCAGTCCAGAAGCGGACCTTTGGGAATGTACATGATTCCCATCCTGCGGGCAAATCCGCCAACTGGCAGGCTGCGCTTAAGCACCATCGCAGCAGCGACCGGTTCGCCGCTCGCGGACTTCCAGACCAGGGGCATGGGCTTCCATCCGAATTTTGCCTTAACCTGCGACCATTCCCAGGTCTGCAGCAGGTGCGGATGGGGCAGGCAGGTGATCAGCCGGTCCCACTTTTCAGGAGTTTGGTTGAAGGGGTACATAACCGGGTTATTCAATCCTGACTTTTTCCAGAAAATCGACGCAGATAAAGCCTGTAGAGCGGAGCGTTGTAGACCCAGTCCATCGTCGGCACACTGCGCATGATCCTCCCACCGAAACCTTTCTTGAAGCGGTAGACGCCCCACAAGCCGTCTTCGCGTTCTTCGCTGTCGGCTTCCAGGATCTCTTCCTCTTCATCCGGGATGCCCCACATGTCGTATTCCTCGCAGCCGCGCCCCTTCGCCCAGCGCATGGCTTCCCACTGCAGCGGATAGGTCGGTTTACGGTTGCGTTCCTCATCCGAGGAGGCACCATAAAGATAATAAGCCTGTTTTCCTTTGGCGAAGACCATGACGGTCGCCAGGGGTGTATGATCGAACTCTGCAATCAGCAGTTCGCACATCCCTTTTGGATGGAACAGTTCGTAGGCGCGGCGGTAATACTCAAAGGAATGGACATGGAAGTCCATGCGTTCGCTGGTGACCAGCATCACCTGGTAAAAGCTTTGCAGATCGTCGGAAGGGTGGACGACCACCTCCTTCCTACCCGCCAGCCGGATGTTGTAGCGCGTTTTCGGTTTCATGCGGTTGAAGATATCCTCTTCATTCCCCCGCAGATCGACCAGCAGGGTGCAAATGGGCTGGACGTTTTGCGGGCTGGGAATCAGCGGCTTGGAAAAGAAGCTGGAGGAGATGGTCGTATCAAACTCCCAGGCATTTGGCTCGACCTTCAGGAAGACTGCGCGACGTTTCCGGCAGGCCTGCTCAACCTCCAGCCAGAAACGGGTCAGCATGGCCGGGTCGCTGCCGGATTGCGCGAGCAGCGGGCCCTTGGGAATGTAGGCAAAGGTCAGCCCCAGTGGGAGCCGTCGGAACAGGATTTGGGCGCCGATTTCTCCCACAATGATATGCACGGTCGTCCAGCCAAAAGCGGACTTCAACTGCCCCCATTCAGCTGTCTGCAGCAGGTGGGCGTCCGGATATTTGAGAAGGAAGGCATTCCATTCTTCTATGCTGGTT
This sequence comes from uncultured Chloroflexia bacterium, assembly GCA_963753465.1. Lineage (GTDB taxonomy): Bacteria > Chloroflexota > Anaerolineae > Anaerolineales > Villigracilaceae > UBA877. The sequence goes on along the minus strand of CAVWCJ010000005.1, from coordinate 1,380,044 downwards.
TCAGGCATCGCGTGTTCAGGATAGGGAGGTTTATATGATGGAAGTCAGGTCCGCCGGGGGTGAGGTGCGCACTGCAGCGCCCGGGATGGTTTCATCGAGAAGCTCCAGGATAGCGTGAGCTTCGCCGTCGCGGGCCAGTCGGTACAGCTCGTCGACACTTTGCTTCAGGCTGGAGGGGAGGTTGGATTCCTCCGCTTCGACGCGGAAGATTTCGGAGTGGGCCGTCGGCTGGTACTGGGCGCCTGCTTCCCACAGGTCCTCGCTCAGTTTCTCGCCCGGGCGGATGCCGGTATAGATGATCTCGATGTCCTTCCCGGGTTCGAGGCCCGATAGGCGGATCAGGTCCTCCGCCAAGTTGAGGATGCGCACCTGCTGTCCCATGTTAAGCAGGAACAGCTCGCCTCCCTGGCCCATCGAGGCGGCCTGCAATACCAGGTGCACGGCTTCCGGGATGGTCATGAAGTAGCGCTTCATATCCGGGTGGGTGATGGTGATCGGCCCGCCGTGGGCAATCTGGCGCTTGAAGAGCGGCACGACGCTGCCGCGGCTGCCCAGCACGTTGCCGAAGCGAACAACCGAGAAGGCCCGTCCGGTGTGCTGCGCGGCTTCCAGTACGATCATCTCTGCGATGCGTTTGGTGGCACCCATCACGTTGGCCGGGCGGACTGCCTTGTCGGTCGAGATCAAGACCAGCCGCTCGGTTTCCACCGTGATCGCCGCCTGGACTACATTGCGCGTTCCGATGATGTTGTTGGTCACGGCGTCTTCCACGTTGCTTTCCATCAACGGTACGTGTTTATGGGCCGCAGCGTGAAAGACGACCTGCGGCCGGGTATTGTTGAACACGGATTGCAGCCTGACCAAATCCCGGATGTCGGCGATGATCGGCTGGATCGGCAGGCTGGGGAAATCCTCCTGCAGCTCCAGGGAGACTTCGAAAATGCTGTTTTCACCGTGCCCGAGCAGGACCAGCAGGCTCGGGCTCCAGCGGGCGATCTGCCGGCAGAGCTCGTGGCCCACGGAACCGCCCGCGCCGGTGACCAGGACGCGTTTTCCCGTAAGCGCCGCGCCAATCAGCTCGTTCTGTATTTGCGCCGGCTCGCGCCGCAGCAGGTCGGTGATGTCGACCTCGCGCAGCCGGTTGACGCTGACCTTGCCGCCGATCAGTTCGTACAGCCCCGGCATCGTGCGGAAGGAGACCCCTTTCAGCCGGCACACGTCGGTGACCATGCGCACCACTTTCCCGCCCGCGCTGGGGATGGCGATAATGACCTCATCCACCCGCCGGTTGGTCAGAGCGCGGTTGAGATCCATGAGCTTGCCCACCACGGGCACTCCCAGGATCTGGTGCCTCTGCTTGTCCTGGTCATCGTCCAGGTAGCCGATCGGGCGCAGACCCAGCTGAGGGTTCTTCTGCATTTCCCTGACCACCAGTGCCCCGGCATCGCCTGCCCCGATGACCAGGACGTGGCGAGTCTTCCCGTTCAAGGGTTTTTCGCTGGCAGAGCGGCTTTCAGCAATCAGCCGAAGGGAGAGGCGGAACCCGCCGATGCAGATCAGGGAGAGCAGCCAGTCGATGATCAGGGTCGAACGGACCAGAAACGGCATGATCCGGAACGTGTAGAGCAAGGCAATGATGACGGACACCAGCCCCGAAGCCACTGTCACGGCCGCGCTGATCAGCTTGAGCTCGTTCGTACTGGCATACGCCCACAAACGCCGGTACAGCCCGAACAGATAATACACGATGGGTTTGACCAGCAGGCTGACAGCGATGAACCAATACATGGAGGGCAGGTAATAAAAGAAGGCCTGGCCTTCCAGACGCAGGGCATAAGCTCCAAGCACGGAGCCGGCGGTCAGGAAGAGGTCTGCCAGCAGGAGGTATCGGTTGCGAATTTGAAACCGGGATTTTGACTTCATGAATGCATCCAATCTATGGTTTGCTTTAATCCTTCGGATAGGGAAGTGGCGGCATGGAACCCCAGCAGACGCTCTGCCTTTTCCGGGCTGCCGACCGAGCGGTAGATGTCCCCCGGCCGCGGCGCGGCAAAGCGGGTCTTGGGGCTGTGCGTGACCAGTTGGCTCAACTCTTCCATCAGGTCGAGCATGCTGGTTTCCTTCCCGGTGCAGATATTGATCGTCTCGCCGGGGGCAGCCTCGGATTCGGCGGCCAGCAGGTTGGCGCGGGCGACATCCTTGACAAAGATGATATCGCGTGTCTGCTTGCCGTTCCCGAAGATGGTCACCTGCTGGTTGTTGACCAGCTGGCGTGAGAGTATGGGAATGGCCGCGGCGTAATCGGAGTCAGGCCGCTGGCGCGGGCCGTAGACGTTGAAATAACGCAGAGCTACCACTGGCAGCCCCAGGTTGTGTGTGTACAGGCGGGCATACAGCTCGTTGACCTGTTTGGAAACCGCGTAGGGAGAAATGGGCTGCAGTGGGGCATCCTCCGTGATCGGGAAGGTCTGCGCATCGCCGTAAACTGACGCGCTGGAGGCCAGCACCACCCTGGAAACCCGGGCGCGGCGGGCCGCTTCGAGGATAGCCTCCGTCCCACTGGCATTGACCGTGAAGCAGGTTTCTGGATCCAACAGCGATTGAGGAACCCCAACGAAAGCCGCCTGGTGAAAAACCAGTTCGATGCCGCCGACGGCTTCTGCCACTTTGCCCGGGTCGCGCAGGTCTCCTTCCAGGACCTCGAGCTTGCCGGTCAAATGCTCCAGATTTTCACTACGACCGGAGGAGAAGTTGTCCAGCACCCGGACGGCATCTCCGCGCTGGAGCAATCCCTCGACGATGTGTGAGCCGATAAACCCGGCACCGCCGGTGACCAGTACTTTTGCCATGCTATCTCCCGCGAAGCCCGATCATTTGCCCGAAAGTACGCAGGAGGATGGTCATGTCCATCCACAGGTTGCGATGTTTGATGTAGTACAGGTCGTATTCCAGTTTGACGGTCGTCTCTTCGACGGTGGCGACGTAGCCGTAGTTGACCTGTGCCCAGCCGGTGAGGCCGGGTTTGACCAGCAGCCGGGCGCGGTAGAAGGGGATCTGCTTTTCAAAGTGGGAAACCCACTCCGGCCTCTCCGAACGCGGCCCGACCAGGCTCATCTCGCCGCGCAGGACATCCCAGCACTGCGGCAGCTCGTCGATGTGGGTGCGTCGAAAGAAGCCGCCGACACGAGTGATGCGGTCATCGCTTTCCTGGGTCATGCGGGCTTTACCATCCTTCTCTGCATCCTGGAACATCGTTCTGAATTTGTGGATACGGAAGGCCCGGCCTCCCTTGCCAGCGCGCATCTGCGAGTACATGATCGGGAACCCGCTGTCGATCAGGATGATCAGCGCGGTGATTGGATAGATCAGGATGCAGACTCCCAATCCTGCCAGCCCGCCGAGCAGATCCAGCAGGCGTTTGCCCACGTCGTAAAAACCGCCAACGCGTGCATCAACGACGAAGGAACGGATCAGCCAGTCTGCTTCGAGATGGTGGACCGGAACGCGCCCCATTAGTTCTTCATAAAGGGTCGGCATGGGGATGATTTCAATGCCCTTTTCCTGGACATCCAGGACAGTCTGAAAGGTAGCTCCCTGCATTTCCCCGGTGACGGCAATCACCAGGTCCGAAATGGCTTCTTTCTCAACCAGCTCCAGAAGCTGGTCGCTTGCTCCCAGGATCGGATAACTCTCGAAATCCTGGCCCTGCTTGGCCGGGTCGTCGTCGATCAAGCCGACCAGATAAAAGGGAGGCGGCCAGAGGCTCTTATAAGCCTGGATCAGCGTCCTGCCCGCGTTCCCGGCCCCGATGACCAGCACGCGCCGCATGAAAGCCGGGGCGGTGAAGATGCTGATGAACAGTAATCGCCAGAGCAAAACAAATATGGAAGCAAAGACCAGAAAAAAACCGATTCCCACACGGGCCAGGGTCCGGTCGACCAGGAAGAAGATGATCGTATAAAAGAGAAGTCCGGTCAGGGCGGCGATGAAGATGCCTCGCACGGTCATCTGCCAGTTGTTGGCGTGGCGCGGCTCATACAGGTCGACCAGCAAAATCATCCATAAAACCGGGATGAAATAATACCAGTTCTGGACTCGGTTGCTGAAGAAGGTAAAATGCCATTGATCGCGCAGACTCCAGGCGAAGAGAGCCGCGGCCAGCGCTAGATATGAAACCAGCAGGTCTCCGATGAGCAGGATGGTCCGCTGCTCGCGCTGGCGCAAGCGCAAGCCGGGCGTTTTGGGTCTCGCTGAAGGTCGCATTTACTTCCTCTTCGCTGCTCCAGGGGTGAAAATTCCCTTAATCATACTCGATAAAAAGCCTGCCCCCCAGGCGATGTGCATCGTCGCCAATGCCAGTGGTAGGCCGACAGCAAGGAAAGGTTCTTTTTGCCGGAAAGCCGCCAGGATCCCCGCAGTCAAAAGAATAAATGCATAGACCAGAGCTTCAGCAGCCAGCCAGAAACGGAAAATTGGGACAATGAGAGCCAGCGCTGCTCCGGCAATCAGACTGGCGGTGAAAAGCGGGGGAAGCGCCTGACGCCAGCGCACGGTCTCCGGGTAGGAGCGCAGCATACGCCATTTCCAATAGCCATACCGGGCATACTGGCTTGCCAATAAGGGAAAGGTTGGCCGGGCCAGGTAAATCGAGCGGATCGATGGGTCGAACCAGACGCGCCCGCCGCTCTTGCGCACGCGGGCGTTGAATTCGTAGTCTTCGTTGGTCAGGAGGGTTTCATCGAAAAAACCCACCAGAGCCAGCAGCTCGCGTTTGAAAGCCCCGAAGGGCACGGTGTCTACCGCGGAAGCTTTTCCCGGGCGGCGGTACGATGCATCGCCAGCGCCCAGCGGATGCGCGGCAGCCGCGGCGATGCAGGCTGCCGTCCAGGTGTCTGCGCCCGGATGGATTTCCCACATCCCGCCAACGTTTTCGCCCAAGCCTGCCTCCAGATCCTCGATGCACCGTTCGACGTAATCCCGGTAGGGCTGGGAGTGTGCGTCCAGGCGCAGGACGATTTCACCTCCGGCTTCAGCCAGGGCCCGGTTGAGGGCGGCCGGAATGATGCGTTTCGGGTTGTCGACGACAAGCGTATGAAGGTCTGGATGGGCATTCGCAAATGCGCAAATCTCGGCACGCGTTCCATCACTGGACTGCCCGTCTGCAATAATGACCTCCATCTGCTCGCGGGGGTAGGTCTGCCTGGCAATGGCTTCCAGCAGAGCGCGGATGGTGGTTTGCTCGTTATAACAGGGAATAATGATCGAAACGTAAGGCGGCATGATCGTTTTGCGGTCCGCGTTTGACTTTGGGGTGGGCCGTAGAACGTGAAATGAGGGTTTATTTCCTTCGCCGGATGAGCGTACTCGCATCCGGGCCGGTCACTGGCAAGATGACCCTGAAGATGCTGCCCTGTCCCAAGGCGCTCCGGACGCTTATTGTACCACCATGTGCCTGCACGATTTCCCTGGCTATGGCCAGGCCAAGCCCGGCCCCGTGTTTTTGGCCACCCTGCCGGGAGGGGTCAGCCTGGTAAAAACGGTCGAAGATATGGGGAATCGCCTCGGAAGGGATGCCACTGCCCGTATCGATGACATCCACCAGGACTCCGGAGCCTGCCGGCATAGTCCGCAGAGTGATCCGCCCCTGGGCAGGGGTGTGTTTCAGGGCATTGTCGACCAAATTGGTGAACACCTGGGCCAAGCGGTCGCCGTCCCCGGTGATCGTCGGCACCTCCGTGGTTTCCACCAGGATATCGACACTGGCCGCGCGCGCCTGCGGAGTAAATTTTTCTGCAATGTCCTTCAACAGGGCACGCAGATCCACGGGGATACGCTGGAGATCAGCTGTGCCGGCATCCAGGCGGGCCAGGTCGAGCAGGTCGACCACCAGGCGGTGCATCCGACCGGCCTCGTTAAGAATCACGCTGGCTGCCTGGCGGCGCGCCTCGGGCGTCTCATCGGCCGTGCCGTCCAGGATGGCCTGGGCGTAACCCTGCACGGATGTGAGCGGCGTCTTGAGTTCGTGGCTGACGTTGGCCACGAAGTCGCGCTGGGATTTCTGGCTGGACTGCACCTGGGAGGTCATTTCGTTGAACGTGTACATCAGTTCCTGGACTTCGCGTGGGCCGTGAAGCTTTAGAGGCTCAGCGTTCCCTATCGGGACGGAACGGGCGGCAGCGACCACGTCCTGAAGCGGGCGGACAATCCAGCGGGTGAGAAGGAACGCCAGCAGGAGCGAGAAGAGCAGGGCGATCAGGCCAGCAATGGAGAACACCGGGATGAGTTCATCCGCCAGGACGGTCAGGATCCCCACCGATGGGCGTGGGACGGCCAGGATGAGCAAGCGGCTGGTTGAGATGCGGCTGAGCGTGACCACCCAGGGCTGTCCGCTGACATCATTGATCGTCGGGTTGAGCACATAGCTGCGTAAAGCGCTAAACGAGATCTCCGGAGCTGAGGCGGCGCGCGAGTCGGCCAGGAGTTGACGGTTCCGGTTCAAAATTATGACACGAACGTTAAACGTGCGGTCATATTCTTCGCTTTTCGTCTGTAGATCGGTGGGGCTCAAAGAAGAGAGAGCGTCTTTGTCGTTCAGGAGGACTGTCTGGTCCGCGCGCAATCGGGCAACCGTCTGGCGGGTGCTGGCCGGGTTGCGGATTAGATAAATGATGAGAACCGCGGCCACGACCGACAAGGCAATGAAGACCAGCAGGGCATAAGTCAGCCAGAGACGCGTGCGGAGGGATGAGAACATGGATTTAGAGTCGGCCGGTCTTGCGCGGAGCGAAGCTGAGACTCGCCTTTGCGGTCTGTAATTACGAGACCAATTTATATCCGATGCCGGTTACGGTTTCGATGATGATGGAACTGCCCTCCAGTTTTTTGCGCAGGTGGGCAATATGCACATCCACGGTGCGAGTCTGCCCGTAATAATCGAATCCCCAGGCTTTCTGGAGCAACTGCTCGCGGCTGAGCACTAGTCCGCGGTGTTCGACGAGGGTGTGCAGCAAGTCGAACTCTTGGGTGCGCAGGTCCAGGCTTCGTTCACCCAGGCGCACCTCCCGGCGAGCCGGGTCGACAGTCAGGTTACCGAGGTGGAGGGGGCTGGCATCCGGCAGGACTGCCCTTTCGGACCGCCTCAGGATTGCTTTGATGCGGGCCACCAGTTCGCGCGGGTTGAATGGTTTGGTCATGTAATCGTCGGCACCCAGCTCCAGGCCGATGATCTTGTCGATGTCTTCATCCCGGGCGGTCAGCATGACAATCGCAACCGGGTTGTTCTCCGCACGCAGCCTGCGACACACTTCGAACCCGTCCATTTTCGGAAGCATTACATCCAGCACGACCAATGCCGGTTTTATTCGCTCAACCGCCTCCAGGGCAGCCCCTCCGTCGCCGACAGCTTCCACGCGGAAGTTCTCTCGCTCCAGGTACATCCGCGCCAGCTGGGTGATGGAAGGTTCGTCGTCGACCACCAGGATCAATTCGTTCATGCCAGCTTTGTGCACAGACCCACGGCTTCAATCTCAACGCTCGCTCCACGCGGAAGGGCAGCCACTGCAACGGTGGATCGGGCTGGCGGGTTCGAAGAAAAGAATTCCGCATAGATATCGTTCATTTTCGAGAACTCGCCCATGTCCTTGAGAAAAACGGTCGTTTTAACCACCAGAGCCAGGCTCGATCCGCTGGCTTCAAGGACGTGCTGCAGGTTGGTGAGCACCTGGCGGGTTTCCGCCTCGATCCCGCCGGAAACAAGTGCACCGGTTCCCGGGTCGAGACCGATCTGGCCGGAGGTGTAAACCATGTCTGCAACCCGCACAGCGACCGAGTAAGGCCCGATCGCTTTAGGTGCCTTGTCGCTGGAAATGATTTTTCTTGTCTCAGGATTGTTCATCGCACCCTCACGTTTAAGGATTTGCGTTGATTGTACTTCAAAAGCTGAACAGGGACACGGCGGGGTGCTGTGTCCCTGTTTTCGAGGGGGGCGGTGGGTTCAAGGGGCTGCAGGAGTGGTTGTGGGCGTCGGTTTGTGGGTTTTGCGGAAGTCTTGGACTGCCTGGCGCAGGGCCTTGGCGGTACCGTTCATCGCGCTGCGGGTATCCAGCAGTACCTGGCGGAGTGCTTTAATAGTAGCCAGTGCCTGCACGCGATCGACAACCTTGCCGTCTAAATCGAAGCCGGAATGGCCAGCGATAATGTCTGCACCTCCCGCGTGAGCCCCCTGGGCGTTTTGGATTGCTGTCTGGAAGGCATTCAATGCTGCCTGGATGGCCGAGACATCCCAACCTTTGGCCTTCGCTCTATCGAGCAATGCCTGGACCTTGGGGATCAGGGCTCCGGCTTTGGTCAGGATGTCTCCTTCTCGTTGGTAAATCTGCTGCTCGCGGTTCCATAGGGCTTCCAGCCGCTGGTTCCCGTTCTGACTGGCAGGTGGGGTGCTTGTAGCGTTCAGCCCGGCGGCATGCGCGCTCGCCAGGGGGAGTGAAGCGAGCGCCAGGCCGATGACGAGGGCAAGCAGGATTCCTTTTTAAGGATTGGGTTGAATGGAAACATTGTATGCAACTCCTTTTGATGGTGATCAAAGTCGATTCTAACCCGGCCGGGTTATCTGAGTATGGTGGGGATGTAAAAATGGTGTAAATTCATCAGTCCCTGTTCGGGGATCATGGTTATCCGGCTCTTGCTTGACAATCTAAGTTTCAACGAGTAAAATCTCACCCGCTCGATGACAAGTGCGTTTCCTGGCCGAGATAGCTCAGTTGGTAGAGCACGCGACTGAAAATTGCGGTGTCGCCAGTTCGATCCTGGCTCTCGGCACTCTCGGTCCAGAAAGACCGGTCCCCTGCGGGCGTGGTTCAGTGGTAGAACGTCTCCTTGCCAAGGAGAAGGTCGTGGGTTCGAATCCCATCGCCCGCTCTGGAGATTGAAAAACACCACCTTTTTCGGTGGTGTTTTTTGACAAGCCCCGGCTCCTGATGGGAGGCTGCCCGTTTTTAGGCGGTCAACCGCATCAACTTGACAGATGAATGTTCTTCGGTTATTCTTGGAGCGCCCGGCGGCCCAGGTTAAACTTGACGAAGCAAAGCCAGCGCGTTCTATCACGGCGTCGTGGCCAAGTGGGAAGGCAAGGGTCTGCAAAACCCTGATCACGGGTTCAAATCCCGTCGACGCCTCTGCAAGACGAGCCTGAAAGGGCTCGTCTTGCATTAAATCCGGGGTACATAAAACTCCGCTGACGGCTTTCATATTCTGCTGGATTTGGCCCCCGGCAGGCACCCAGCAAATTTAATTGTCGCCTTAAGAAGTCTCATACCACCCGGGCATTGGATTTTTACTTCGACTTTTTGCGACTGAAATAGAGCAACCCGCCTACAATGATCACCCCTGCAATAATATTCATTGTGCTCAATAATAATTTTGTGACCAGGCTGGTACCGCCTTCCAGGCTGAACGGCCCGCCGAACGAGACAAGCAGGGCTGCTGTGGAAATCGACAGGAATGGAGGCAGAGGCACATGGGTTATTTTCAAAAGTACTGCCAGGATCAGGGTGGCCCCGACGGCCGATACCAGGGTAGATAGGAGAATCGACACGACCGGCAGTGGTTCCAGCGGCTTGGAAGGGCCTGACAGGCTGATCAGGTATTGCTCACCTGCCGACTTGGTGATGGAATAGAAAAACAGGTTTGCAATGGTTGCCAGCCCGGCTGCGAGAGGACCGGCCCAGATGAGGCGTCGGAGTGAAAATTGACTGGCCAAGAGCAATCCTTTCATTACATAATTTTCCGCAGGCGGATATTCACAGCTTTCTTAAATGGATAGGCTCAGTAGATTCCAAATTTGACTTGAAAGGGTGAACTTGCCGTGGCATACTTCCAACTGCCAAGGAGGAAGCGCCATGAACAAGTCCACCCCACCACAGCCGGTCCGATTGACCGACCGCAGCACCTTGAATTCTACCATTGGAGTTTTGGAAGAACATTTTGATCTTTCTGCGGATGGCTATCTTTGTCAGCGACGGGATTTGTGGCAAGTGTTGGTTGCGGTTTGCGCACGGGCGAGCACGATCGAATCGACGTGTAATGATCTGAATGGTCCTGACAGCAATACGATCAGGGTTTACCTCAACCAACAACTGAAGCCGGAGAGGATCCCGTGGCTGCAACGAGAGTGCAATGAGGCGCTGGCCAGCCAATTGCCGTCCTGGCTGTGGGATCACCCCCAGCAGATTGCCTGTGATTTGCATGAGGAACCCTACTACGGTAGATATGACGTGGAAGCTCCTGACAATTGGGTGCGCGGCGACGAAGCCCGGGATGGCACCAGCCATTTTTATTGCTGTGCCACGGCTTATATTATTCATCGGGGAGTGCGCATGACTCTGGCGGTCGAATTTGTCAACCCGCATGAGGCCTTGTCGTGTGTGTTGGAGCATCTGTTGAGCCGGGTCAAGGAGCTGGGCATTCCATATAAAAGCCTGTTTTTGGACAAGGGCTTCTGCTCCATCCCGATCATGACCTCCTTGCTGTCCCAGGGTTTGCCGGTCTTGATGGCTGCCCCAGTCAAAGGCAAGAAAGGTGGTACCCGGGCGCTCTGCCAGGGTCGGGGCAGCTACTTCACCCAATACACCTTTCACAGCCCGATCCACGGCCAGCTTACGGTTCCGGTGGCCGTCGTGCGCACTTTTGCCAAACGTCGCCACGGGCCTCTCAGAGCCCAGTGGTTGGTGTATGTCGTGTTGAACCTGCCCGCTTTGCCCATCCGCGCCGTCCGCAAAACTTATCGGCGTCGTTTCGGAATTGAGTCCTCCTACCGCATGATGGAGAAGAACCGCCCCCGTACCACCTCCCTCAATGCTGCCCTGCGCTTCCTGTTCATGGGCCTGGCCTTGATCCTGCTCAATATTTGGATCGCCTTGCAATGGACCTACCTGCGTATCCGCGGGCGTGGTCCCAGGCGGGTCGCTAATCAATACTTTCGCCAGGATCGCATGCAGCGCTTTTTGTCCCGGGCGATCGAGGCCGTTTATTCTGTCGTAACCATGGTCGACCCACCCAATGTCAAACCTGTTTTCTCAAACTTGTGATCTACTGAGGCTATCTTATCGCGAAGAAACATTCTTGTTAAGAGAACTTCCCGCCGGACAGAAGCGCACAAAAGCCTGGCTCTTGCTTGACAAGGATTCAAACAGTTCACGCGAGGGCCCTGGCGGCTGACTGGTCCAATAGACGCGATTGGTTTTATTAAGCAGGCAAAATCAATCCAGCAATAAAAATGGAAAACCGGCGCGCCTCGAAGATTGTAATAATGAAAATATGCCCATCGGGATTTGTTTCATGTATAATGAAAATGATGCATATCCGGTAAAGTTAATAGAATATTCCATGGTAGCCCTGTTTTATTTGATGGAAATATTATTTTCCTCCGTTGAAAAGGGGAGTTTTCAAAACCCAGTAAACTGATCGGTTCTCAGCTGGCTTAACCAGAGGGAACGGTTGTAAAAGACAGGTCTTATTGACTAACATTGATCACACAGGAAGAAAATACGAATCAATAAGGCAGTGCTTGCGCGTTATGGATGGAGGATCGGGCTCAACTTGTGAGGCTTGTTTCGGAAATTCTTATGCGCTGTGGAACTTATTCGAAACAGGACAGGTTGATCAAGATCGAACCGAGTTGGGTTCATTATTCTCAGGAATAAAAGCATGGGCCTTAGTCATGACAAAAGGAGCGGGGAAAAACGGGGCTCAGCCTTAATTCCTGGAGGAGCCTGATATGAACACACTGTCCATACCAGCTGTATTCATGGCCGGCGTCTCATTCTACGTGGGTTTTTACCACCTGCTGCTCTATTTACGCAGGAAGCAGCATCGCGAAGATCTATCGTTTGCCGTCTTGTGTCTGGCGGCCGGTTTCTATGATGCATTTTGTGCTGGTCTGTACAGCGTTCACACCGTGGCGGATGGGGTAAAGTGGCAGCGGGCCCAATTTATGGTTCTGGCACTCTGCGTCACTGCCTTTATGTGGTTTGTATCCGACTACACCCACCAAAACAAAGGCTTTGTTTTGTATGCCCTTTCCGCATTTTTCCTCCTGGCTTTCATCCTCCAGGCTTTTGATCGAAGCTCATTGACCTGGATCATTGATCAGCCTTTCGTCAAGGAAGTATCTCTTCCCTTCGGTATCAAGGCCACCTATTACGAAGCCACCCTGGGTCTTTTCACATCGGTCCAGAGCTGGATGGGCCTCGCGGCCGGTGCCTTCATTTTGTGGAGTGGAATTCAATATTACCGTCAGGGGTACAAACGCGAAACTGCCCCACTGCTGGTGGCTCTCGCCCTGCTTTTCGCCGCGGGCGTCAACGATACCGCGGTTACAAATGGTATATATGCATTCGTATATACGATCGAGTACGGCTTCATGGCGATCATCCTCTCGATGGCCTACTTGCTTTCGACCATGGTCGTCGATTCAGCCACGGCAAAAGAAGCAATACGGGAAAGTGAGGAACGATTCCGCACACTGGTTGAGACGACCAGCGATTGGGTTTGGGAAGTAGACCTGAAGGGCGTTTATACCTATGTCAGCCCGAAGGTGCATGACCTGCTCGGCTATGCGCCCAAAGAAATAATCGGCAGAACGCCATTTGACTTGATGCCCGCAGATGAGGCGGAACGAATTGCCAAAATATTTAATAAAGCTTTGAAAAAAAAAACTTCATTCGAGGCAATAGAAAATATCAACTGCCACAAAGATGGGCACAGCGTGGTCCTTGAGACCAGTGGAGTGCCTTTTTTTGATAGCAACGGGAATCTCCAGGGCTATCGCGGCATTGACCGCGATATTACCAATCGCAAACAATCTGAGCTTGATCTGCAGCAAAAGACCGAGGAGTTCAATCGTTTCTTTGACGTTGTCGTCGATTTACTTTGTATCGCGGATACCGACGGGTATTTCCGCCGCTTGAATCCAGTCTGGGAAAAAACCCTTGGGTACACGCGCGAAGAGTTGATGTCAAAAAAGTTTTTCGAATTTATCCACCCGGATGACCTGGATGATACCTTGAAAGCTATTTCCAGGCTGGAATCGCAAGGGGAGGTGGTTGATTTTTTTAACCGATATCGCTGCAGCGATGGAACCTATCGCTGGCTCGAATGGCGCTCGGTTCCCTTCGGAAAATTAATCTACGCGGCTGCCCGGGATATCACGGAGAGCAGGAAGGCGGAAGAAGCACTGCGTGAATCGCAGCAGATGTTACTATCCGTCCTCGATACAATCCCGGTGAGGGTATTCTGGAAAGATCGTGATTTGAAGTTCCTGGGCTGCAACCTGCCTTTTGCATTGGACGCGGGGCTGAACTCGGTCGAGCAGATTATCGGCAAGGATGATTGGGAGATGGGCTGGGCCGAACAAGCTGAAAGCTATCGGACAGACGATCGGGATGTCATTCAAACCGGCCAGCCCAAACTCAACTACGAGGAGCAGCAGACGACCCCCGATGGTCGGCGGGTATGGCTGCTCACCAGCAAAGTTCCTCTCCGGGATGCTGCCAGCCAGGTGAAAGGCATCCTCGGGACATATGAGGATATCACCGACCGAAAGAGGTCGGAAGAAGCCATCCAGAGACAATTGAAGGAATTGACCATCCTGCGAGCAATCTCCGAGGCCGGAGCAGAGGCGTTTAGTGTAGATCCATTGATCGAGCAGATAACCCAAATTGTCGGCGAGACGCTGTACGTCGATAATTTTGGTGTGCTGCTTTTAGATGAGGCGAAACAATCGCTGCGACCCCATCCCTCCTACCACGGCGCTTATATTGAAACCTTGGATTCGGTTCATATTTCGCAGGGGATCATTGGCCACGTCGTGACTTCCGGAAGCCCCTATTATGCAGCTGACGTTCGCAAAGATTCATATTATCTGAAGAGCGCACCCAAAACTCTTTCCGAGTTATGTGTGCCGATCAAGATCGGCGAGAAGGTGATCGGGGTGATCAATGCCGAAAGCTCGGCTTTAGGTTACTTCAGCGAGAATGATGAGCGTCTCCTGGTGACCATCGCCGACACGCTGGCGACTGCCATTGAAAAAATCCATTTACTTGAAGCTGAACGTACCCGCCGTCGGGAGGCCGAGACATTACGCCAGGCAGTGGAGGCAATTTCCTCATCCCTCGAGCTTCGCCAGGTACTGGACACCATATTAATTTCTTTGAAACAGGTCGTGCCGTACGACAGCTCCAGTGTCATTCTGGTGGAAGGGGATCATTTACGCGTGATGGCGGTTCAGGGGTTTGCCCAGCCTGATCAGTTGGTCAATCAGATTTTTCCGCTTGAGGATGAATTATTCATGGAAGCTCAGCGGACGAAAAAACCGATCATCTTAATGGATGCCAATGCCGATCCTCGTTTCCAAAAACTGGGCGGGACCGACTATGTACGTGGCTGGCTGGGGATCCCGTTAATTCTAAGGGAGGCTGTTATTGGATTTCTCACCCTGGATAGCCGACAGCCTGCCACATACGATGGGGAGACTGCCTCCCTGGCTTTGACTTTTTCCCAGCAGGCTGCCGTGGCGATTGAAAATGCCCGATTGTATGAGCAGGCAGTTCAGGCTACCGAGCGTTGGGCGATCCTGCATCGCGCCAGCCAGGAGATCGCACGGGCCAGCCAGGATCCGGAAGGGGTGTATGAAGCCGTCCACCAGGCAGCCGGGAAGCTGATGGCAGCTGAAGCATTTGCCATCACCATGACAGATGAGTTCCGGAATGAGATCGTACCCGTTTATCTGGTCGATAAGGTCGGACGTTGGACGATTGAAAATATTCCCTTCGGTCGCGGCTTGTCCGGCCGGGTTGCCAAAACAGGCCAGTCGATCATCATTTCTGACATCAATCGATCCAAAGATGAAGATGTGATCCATTTTGGTGACCAGGAGCACGTCCGGTCGATCCTGGCTGTTCCATTACGATTGGGTGAAACAATCATTGGAATGCTTTCCACCCAGAGTTATCAGCCGAATGCCTACACCCCCGAGGATCAGGTTTTTCTTGAGATGCTCGCGGCGCATGCTGCTGTCGCCATCGATAATGCACGCCTGTATGGCGAAACTCTCCATCGGTTGAACGAACTGGAGGCCGTCAGCCGAATCTCGACGGCTTTGCGTTCCGCCCATCTGGTGGAGGATATGCTGCCGATTTTGTTAGATGAGACCTTACAGGTGCTGGGTAGTGATACCGGTGAGATTATCCTGTATGATCTTGCCACGGGCAAGCTCAAGCCGGCCGCGGCGCGCGGCTGGTTTAATGCAGTGGGTCTAGAACCATTCCCTGCCCGGGAAGGCATTGTCGGAACCGTATTTTCGACGGGCGAGGTCATTCTCATCGATGAATTCGCTACTGATCCCAGGACCTTCGACGAAAAACGCGACCGGATACCTCATGGCTGGGGTGGCGTCTGTCTTCCGATTCGTACCATGGAGGACACGATCGGAGTATTGTGTATCTCGGTACAAGCGCCCCGCCGTATGCGGCTGGACGAAGTCCATCTGCTCAGCACGATCAGCGAGATTGCCGGCAACGCCATCCGCAGGGCTGTCTTGCATGAGCAGACCGAGCGGCAGGTTCAGCGTCTGGCTTCGCTGCGCGCCATAGACACAGCGATCAGCACAATCCTTGAATTGCGGGTGACTTTGAGCGTCCTGCTCGACCACATCATGACCCAGCTCAAGGTGGATGCCGTCGATGTGCTGCTTTTGAACGCGAATACACAGGTCCTTGAACATGCAGCCAGCGTCGGTTTTCGTACCGGGGTTATCAAGCATATGAATTTGTTCATGGGCGAAGGGCTGGCGGGACAGGCGATTTGCAGCCTGGGCCTCGTTTACATCCCGAACTTAAAGATGACTCCCCAGGACGTACACCGGCAGCAACTGACGGGGGAGGATTTCGTAACATATCTCGGCATTCCCCTGGTTGCCAAGGGGCAAATCAAAGGCGTCCTGGAGGTATACAGTCGCAGTCTCATGGAGCCGGATGCGGACTGGCGCAGCTTCTTTGAGACACTGGCCGGCCAAACGGCGATCGCCATTGAAAACGCCCTCTTGTTTGAGGAACTTCAGCGCACCAATTTGGACCTTTCTTTGGCTTATGACGCCACAATTGAAGGCTGGTCGAAAGCCCTTGATATGCGGGACAAAGAGACCGAAGGCCATACTGTTCGGGTTACCCAGAAAACCCTCCAGCTGGCACGCATGATGGGAGTCAGCGACGCGGCTCTCGTCCAGATCCGCCGCGGTGCCCTCCTGCATGATATTGGCAAAATGGGCATTCCGGACCGAATTCTGTATAAGACTGGAAAACTGACAGACGAAGAATGGGAGATCATGCACTGCCATCCGACATTCGCTTTCGATATGCTTTCACCGATCTCTTATTTGAGCCAGGCATTGGATATCCCCTATTGCCACCATGAGAATTGGAACGGGAGCGGCTATCCGCGGGGATTGAAAGGTGAGCAAATTCCTCTGGCTGCACGCATATTTGCCGTTGTGGATGTCTGGGATGCTCTGACTTCTGATCGTCCCTACCGGAAGGCCTGGAAGAGGGAGGAAGTCATTAAATATATTCGCGAAAACAGGGCCAGGTTTTTCGACCCGAAAGTCGTCGACAACTTTCTCCAAATGATTGCCGCAGAAGACACGGTCTTAAATCCGCTGGCCTGAATAAAAAAACCGCAGGGAAGGCTGGCATAGTCTCTGTTCGTCTCCCGGGCCAAATCCAATCGAGTCAAATCCGCCGCTCGACGGTATAACGGGCTAAATCCTCCAGGGCTTGTTTTTCGATTCCGGAGGGCATTCCTCCCAGGAATCCAATCCCCTTTTCAGTGGATTTTCTGGCTTCTTCCAGGGACAACTCGATCGCTTCACTGGTCCGCACGGATTGGACCAGCCGCTCGACGCGTTCCGGTTCGCAGCCGAAATCCTTCTCCAAAAGGCAGCGCACATCCGGATCAGAGGGATGATTTTCGATATAGTAAAGAGTTGGCAGGGTGATCAAACCCTGAAGCAGATCGCTGCCCACGGGTTTGCCGACCTGAGCCTGCTCGCCAGTGAAGTTGAGAATGTCATCCACGATCTGGAAAGCCATGCCGAGGTGGTATCCGAACTGGCGCATCGACTCGACGGCATCCTCTTCCATTGGACTGATCATGGCAGCTGCGCGCGAACACATCTCGATCAAAGATGCGGTCTTGGCATAGATTCGCTGATAATAAGTTTCACGGCTGACCAGGCCCTTCCTTGCAAACATTTGCTCCAGTTCCCCATTGACGATGATTGCCAGCGTGTCAGCGAATAATTTCATCAGCGGCAGGTGATCGGTCTGGGCAGCCAGCCTGGCGGCCCTGGCAAAAATGAAGTCTCCAGTGAGTACGGTCGCCGCCGGACTCCATTGCGAGTTCAACGTCGGGTTGCCGCGCCTCAGCAGCGATCCATCGATCAGATCGTCGTGAACCAGCGTTGCCGTGTGAAGCAATTCGACAGCCGCAGCCAGGGTGATGAGCTTCTGGTGGGGTGCACCGAGCATTTTCCCCGCCAAAAGGGTCAGGGTAGGCCGCACCCGTTTGCCGCCGGCTGCCAGCAGGTGTGCCAGTGCCGCTCGCAGGTCGGCATGGGCGTCGTCCGCCTGCAGGCGCATCAAGTTTTCGACTTCCTGTATTTCCTCTTGAACTGGAGTAAAAAAAGTGACAGTATTCAAACGGCATCTCCCCAGGAGAATAACCGCTTCGCATTGGCTGAGGTTATCGCGGCAACCTCCTCCTGGCTGCAGGAATGTAATTCAGCAATCTTTTCGGCGATAAATTTTACATGTGCCGGTTCGTTGCGCTGACCCCGGTAGGGGGCTGGCGCTAGGAATGGGGCATCGGTTTCGATCAGGATGCGTTCGAGCGGCAGCCCCCTGACCATTTCCTGCCGCCGAGCTGCATTTTTATAGGTGACCGGGCCGGTCACACCTATATAAAATCCGAGACGGATAACCTGCCTCGCCAAATCCGGGCTGCCGCTGAACGAGTGCAGCACACCCGGCCGTTCTGCCCGCGGATTCTTGTCGGTGAGGAGGCCGACCATCCATTCCTCCAGGATTTTCATCAGGTCCGACGCAGCCAGGCCGTCCTCTCCATCATCTTCTTCGCGCAGATGGATGATGACGGGCAGCTTCAGTTCAGAGGCCAGGCTCAGCTGTTCGCCCAGGATGCGTTGCTGCAGGTCATGCGTAGCATGCTCGTGGTAGTAATCCAGCCCAATCTCGCCAACTGCGACCACCTTTCGATTGGTTGCCAGCTGTTTGAGTGCATTGTGTGTTTGCGTATTCCACGTGCGTGCATCGTTGGGGTGAACGCCGACGGCAGCGTAAAGTATCGGCTGACTCTCGGCCAAAAGCACGGCATCCTGGCTGGAGGTTCCGCTGAGTCCCGGGATCAGGATGCGTCCCACGCCGGAGCGGATGGCGCGTTCGATCACCGCTAGGCGGTCTACGTCATACCAGTCAATGTCCAGGTGGCAGTGTGTATCGGTCAGCACTGCTTCATACCAGTAACTTTCAGCCTTTCGGGAACAATGCTTTTACTGGCCTGGTGGTTTGCATTCATGAAAGCAGCTAAAAGGAGTGCTGTTTCCATTTGCTTGTTCGCACTTGCCCAGGCATCGTTCCGGGAGTGGATTTCAGCTACCATGCGGCCTCCAAAAGAGGGTCAAGATGAGGGTATTATATCAGCAACCCGGAAGCAATGACGCCAGGCTGTTCTGGAAGAAGGTCGATAAAAATGCCTGAAAAATGAAAAAAGTTTGTCGCCGGAGAGGAGAAGAAAAACGAGGAAGGGGACAAAACTAACCTAAGGAGAATCCGCGCCATTGGATGATAAGGGTCAACAGTAATTTTTGGTCTTCCCTGCCAGCAAAATAAACGAAATTATGCATTCCATCCCATAAAATTGGCGATCTGATCAAAATGAGCATATCCCGCGTGCTATAATCATTTCGCCTATGGATGAGAGGATCTATCTCGATTACGCTGCTACAACCCCAGTTGACCCGCGGGTGCTGAGGACGATGATGCCGTATTTCAATGAGATCTTCGGCAATCCCTCCTCCGTGCATTATTTCGGACAGAGCGCCGAGGCAGCGCTCAATTCGGCCCGTGAGACAATTGCTCGGGTATTGAACTCCCGCCCTGCAGAAATCGTTTTCACCTCCTGCGGTTCTGAATCCGACAACCTCGCCCTGCGCGGAACCTCGCTTGCAAGCCGTAGCCGAACCGGGGCTGCATGGATCCTGACCAGTCAGGCCGAGCACCATGCCGTCAGCAAAACAGCTGAACAGCTTGCCGGGCAATACGGGTTTAAATTGGGTTGGCTGGATGTCGATGAGTTTGGCTTGGTCCACCCGGATACAGTTGAGGCAGCTTTGTCTGATGAGACGATCCTGGTTTCAGTGATGTATGCCAACAATGAAATTGGGACCATCAATCCGGTAAAAGAGATTGCCGAGGTCTGCCATCGCCACGGCGTTCTCTTTCACACGGACGCCGTTCAGGCTGCCGCCTACCTGCCTATGGATGTTGAGGCGCTTGGGGTTGACCTTCTTTCTATTGGTGCCCACAAGTTCTATGGTCCAAAAGGGATAGGAGCCTTGTATGTACGTACCGGCACACCGATGCTCCCGGCGCAGACAGGCGGTGGGCAGGAGTCCGGCTTGCGAGCCGGGACCCAGAACGTTGCTTATATTGTGGGAATGGCGGAGGCGCTGCAGTTGACGGCTGCGGAACGCGTAAAGCGCGCCGACCACATCCGACCTTTGTGCGAGCGCATCATCGGGACAGTCCTGGAGGAAATCCCTTCCGTCCGCCTGACTGGTCATCCAACCAACCGGTTGCCGAATCATGCTTCCTTCGCCTTCGAAGGGGTGGACGGCAATCTTCTCCTGACCCTTCTGGACGCGGCCGGGTTTGCCTGCTCGTCCGGGTCAGCTTGCAAAACTGGCAATCCAGAGCCGTCAGAGGTGATGGCGGCGATTGGCCTGCCGCGTGAGTGGGGCCTCGGCTCCCTGCGGGTGACTCTTGGGATGCTGACGGAGACTGAGCATGTCGAAAAATTCCTCGCAGCGCTGCCGGGTCTGGTCGAACAGGCAAGGAAGTTGAGCAACCATGGGTGAACCCAGTTCACCCCTTCCCATTATTTATTGGTATTCATCCGGAGTGAATTCTTATGATTAAAGTTGTCGTTGCCATGTCCGGTGGAGTGGACAGCTCAGTTGCCGCTGCCTTGCTCAAGCAGCAGGGTTACGATGTGACCGGCATGATGCTGCGATTGTGGTCGGAACCGGGCAAGGAGGACTCCAACCGCTGCTGCACGCCCAATTCGATGGCTCTTGCCCGCCGGGTGGCCGCAAAACTGGACATCCCCTTTTATGTTGTGGATGTCAAGGAGCTTTTTCACTCCACAGTTGTGCAGGCCTTCATCGACGGCTATGACCGGGGGATTACTCCCAACCCGTGCCTGATCTGCAACCGTTCCATCCGCTGGGAGTACCTGCTCATGCATGCCCTCGCCCTTGGAGCAGAGTTTATGGCCACCGGCCATTACGTTCGCCGGCGGACAACCTCGGATGGACGGCGTATTGAGCTGCTCCGGGCTGTAGATCGTTCGAAGGACCAGTCCTATGTCCTGCACGTTCTGACCCAGGAAAAACTGTCCAAGTCCCTCTTCCCGATCGGAGAGTATCCCAAGACCGAAATCCGCCGTCTGGCCGTGGCCTTTGGCCTGCCGACTGCGGACCGCGCCGACAGTCAGGATCTATGCTTTCTAGCCGGCCAGGATTACCGCGAGTTTATTCGCCACAATGCCCCCCAGATCGCTCATCCCGGTCCAATTGTTAACCGCGATGGCAAAATCCTGGGCGAGCACCAGGGGCTGGCGTACTACACCATCGGCCAGCGTAGGGGCCTGGACCTCTCCTCCCCGGTCCCATTGTACGTTTTGAGCAAGCAGGTAGATTCGAATACCCTGGTTGTTGGTAAGGCGCAGGAATTGGGCCGGTCCGCTTTGACGGCGGTCGAGGTGAACTGGCCCAGCGGGGAACCTCCCACGGCAGCCTTCCCCGCCGAGGTCAAAATCCGGTATACTGCGAAGGAGGCCCCGGCGGAGGTGACCCCGCTGGAGGGAGGCCGGGCCGAGGTCCGTTTTACTGAGCCACAGCGGGACATCACTTCCGGGCAGGCAGCTGTCTTCTACGACGGTGATCTACTGCTCGGGGGCGGGGTGATCGTTTAAAAAAAGCGCATAGCCATGATCATGATTCTGGGAAACACATTGTTCCGGAGAAATCCATGACCCTGCCAGCCCTGCTATTCGGTATCGTTCTCTCGACCCTGTACGGCACCGCATTCCACTTTTTCAAGAGCGGAAGCCTGTCTCGGCTGATGCTATTCATTTTATTTGCCTGGATCGGATTCTGGGGCGGCCATGTTCTGGGCAGCTGGCTGGGCTGGCATTTTGCCGCGGTTGGCCCGCTGAATGCCGGAATGGCAACTTTGGGCAGCCTCGCTGCCTTGTTTATTGGCGAGTGGCTGAGTTGGGTTCAGGTGACGCGCAAGTGACGGTTTGGGGCAGCAAATAATGGGGTGGTTTTAAAGATGGAAATCTTTGAGGGAAAACTTGTTGTCCAGGTCAAAAATTCTGATCAGGTTAATTGAATGAAATAAAAATCCCTCCCCGCACGGGAGGGATTTTTTTATGGTTCATGTCAAGGATTACAGGGGCTTGACGTGAGCTGCCTGCAGTCCCTTGGGACCCTGTTCGATCTCGAATTCGACCTGCTGGCCTTCTGCCAGGGTGCGGAAGCCATCGGATTCGATTGCTGAATAATGGACAAAAACGTCCGGGCCGCCTTCGCGGGCGAGGAAGCCGTAGCCCTTCGCCGCATTGAACCATTTGACCGTTCCGGTCACACGCTCGTTCATGTACTTCTTCTCCTTACATAAGATGAGAGAATAGAGATGGTGTGCAGGTCTTCTGTGCAGCCAGGCTGTGCAACGATGGCGGTAAAAAAACGCCAGCCTGAACTTGGTACTTTGTCCTGGCCGGCTTCCTGATGAATCCAGCACGAACACTTGCACCTGACGGGTCAGAGTTTATCAGTCGAGGCAGATTCCGTCAAGACTTCTGACAGACAGACTTCTGACAAACTACAGACAGACTTCAGACAGACTTTTCATGATAAGATAACGGGAGAAAGTGGAAATAACCATGTCAATCCCCTCCTTTTTCCTTTTGTAAGAAAGGGATATGTATGACTCCGCGTATCGAATCCTTCCTTTCTGCCCGGCTGCACCTCGTCCCTCAGTTGGTCGATGACCGGATCTACTTCGTCAGCAATATCTCCGGGCACCTCAGCCTGTATGTTATGTATTATGGCGGCTCAGTGCCGGAGCCGCTCCTGCCTCCCAATATCGCCCTGCAAAACCCGGAGTTGATTGGCGGACATTCTTTCTTCGTATTCCGGAAGATCGGGAAGATCCTGGTGATGATCGATCACGATGGCGATGAGAACTACCAGCCGATGCTCATCCCGCTTGAAGGTGGTTTCCCCGAACCGGCCTTCGATAATTTCTTTGCTGAGTATCGCCTCCACCTTGGGCCTTGCGATCCGGAACAGAATCGGGCGTATTTTCTCGCCGAACGGCGCGACGTTCCCCTGTATGAGACCTATTTTTCCGACCTGGGGACGAACAAACTGACCAAGGTGACTGAGTCGGAATGGGGAGCCTTCCCTTTCAGCCACTCCGATGATCACTCCAGGCTTCTGGCTGGTGAGGGGTACACAACCGGAGACGGCGTACTGCAACTGTTCGAGAACGGCAAGAAGAATATCCTGCTTGGAAGACCGCTCGAGGAGCGCACGGAAGGGGAGGAGGTGCCCCTGACCGGAATCCTCTCTGCCGAATTCACGCCTGATAGCCAGAATGTCCTCGTAATCAGCGCGGTCTTCGATGATCGCTTCAGCCTGGGACAGCTCGACCTTTCCAGCCCCGGTGAGCTCCGGCAGGTTAAACTGGAGGGTTCGGTCCACACTGGCATCGGCGAGATGTCCGGCCTGGTGCATCTTAAAGGCTCGCATTATGCCGTCCGGTTTAACATCGACGGCTGCGACTGGCTCTATGAAGGCGTTTTTAATGGAGAAAAAGGCACAATGGCGCTGCGCCATGTTCTGGTCGGGCAGGGGGACCTCTCTGATGGGGAGCTTGGATCCGTGGAGTATGACAAGGCCGGGGACCGGTTTATCATCTCTTACTCGACAGCAGTTTCGCCAACGCAGATTTACACAATCGAAGGCAAGGAACGCGATACGATCGTGATGCATACGAATGAGAAGGTTCTCGGCATCCCAGAGAAACACCTGTCCAGGGGGGAGGATGCCTCGTTCGTTTCCTTTGACGGGACGCGTGTCTCGGCTCGCCTCTACCTGCCCGCGGAGGCGCTCGGCTATCGCGGACCTCGCCCGCTGGTCTATTACATCCACGGCGGTCCACAGGGCCAGGAACGACCAAATTTTGCCTGGTTTTCCATGCCGCTGATCCAGTTCCTCACCCTGCACGGCTTTGCCGTCTTCGTTCCAAATGTGCGCGGCTCGACAGGATATGGCCTGAATTACACCAAGCAGGTCGACCGCGACTGGGGCGGCCAGGACCGCCTTGACCACGTCCACGCCATGACCAAGGTCCTGCCGAAGGACAAGCGATTGGATGTGAAGCGCGCTGCGGTGGTTGGGCGATCCTACGGCGGTTATATGACGCTCACCCAGGCTGGCCGCCACCCCGAGCTGTGGTCAGCCGCCTGTGATATGTTCGGGCCCTACGACCTGCTCACCTTCTCCGAGCGCATCCCGGAGACATGGAAGCCGTACTTCGCCATCGCCTTGGGCGACCCGAAAAAGCCTGAGGAGCGCAAAATCCTGGTGGAACGCTCTCCCAGGACCTACCTAGAGAATCTTGCCTGCCCGATGCTGGTCATCCAGGGGCGCAATGACCCGCGCGTCGTGGCGAAGGAGTCAGAGGATCTTGTCGCTGACCTTAGGAAGAAAGGCAAGGACATTCAAATCATGGTTTTCGAGGACGAAGGCCATGATGTATTGAAGTATGAGAACCGTGTGGCTTGCTACAATGGCATCGCCGATTTCTTCGTGAAGCACTTGAAACCCTAGAAAAGGAATTTTGGTTTCAGGCGATCAGGATTACAGGACTTTCGATAATCCTCAATCCCTAATCACTGTTTCCTAGATAACTGACCCATGCCCTGGAATTTGACCTCCACCCGCGCCCAACCCGGCGATCTGGCCTTGCTGGTCGGGCTGCGGCACAAGCATTTCATCTTCCCCCTCCTTCCGGGGGGAACATTCCATACGCACCGCGGCATCCTCAACCATGACGAGATGATTGGCAAGCCGTGGGGCAGCCAAGTGTTCAGCCACCAGGGCAGCCCCTTCTTCCTGCTCCAGCCATCCCTGGCGGACCTCCTAACCGATCTGCCGCGCCGCACCCAGATCATGTATCCCAAGGATATCGGCTTCATCCTGACCCAGATGAGCATCGGGCCGGGGCGGCGTGTGCTGGAAGCCGGCACCGGGTCCGGCTCGATGACGGTCGCCCTGGCGTACGCCGTCGGTCTTGGAGGAAAGGTCTTTTCTTATGAAATCCGCCCAGAATTCCAGAAGCTGGCGCTCAAGAACCTTGAGCGCCTTGGGCTGGAAGACAGGGTCGAGTTCAAGCAGCGAGACATCGGCGAGGGATTTGACGAGACCGAAATGGACGCCATGTTCCTGGATGTGGCCAATCCTTGGGATTACATTCCCCAGGTGCGTTCGGCGCTCAAGCCGGGAGGCTTTTTCTCCAGCCTGCTGCCAACCGTAAATCAGGTGGAGCAGCTGCTCAACGCCCTGCGCCGGGAGGGTTTTGCGTTCATCGAGGTGTGCGAACTGCTGCTGCGCTACTACAAGCCTGAGCCGACCCGCCTGCGTCCCACCGACCGGATGGTGGCGCATACCGGCTTCCTGATCTTCGGCCGGCGGATTGAGCTGGACGGTGACGAGCGGGCCAAGGACCTGCTCGCGGAGCAGGGCGGCGTGGTGAAAGAAACGGTGGAGGAAGATCTGCCGGAATAAAAGATTGATTTGCTATTTATTAGATGTCGACCTTCATAACATCGTGGAAGTTCTAAAGGGTAAACCTTCATAAGATCGTAGACAGAACTTTAACAACCGAAACCTTCATAAGATCGTGGAAAACGAGGCTATTATTCATCGTTCCAGACAAAAGGAACGGTGAAAGATGGGAAAAGTAGATGATTCTCAACGTCAAACATTAATCCACTTGCTGCGCAGCGAGAAAACCCCAGCAGAAGCGGCGAAAGAATTGGGGCGGTCTGTCTCGTGGAGTTACAAATGGCAAGAGCGCTATCGGCAGGCAGGCTGGGAAGGGTTGAAAGAGCAATCCCGCACTCCTCATCGGATTGCCCATAAGACCTGCGAGCAAGTACGGCAAGCCATCTTGAGAACGCGCAGCGAACTGGAAGCGGAAGCCTTGTTGGCGGATCGATTGTCCTATATTGGTGCAGATGCCATCCTTGGGCGTCTGCGCAGCCAGGCGATGATTTCTCCGCCGGGGGTCAGCACGATTGAGCGGATATTACGTCAGGCGGGTGTGACCCAGCCCCGGGAGCCAAAGTTGGAAAAGGAAGTAGAGTATCCGACCTTGCATTTCAGCGCCGCTCACCGACTCACGCAGGTAGATATTGTGCCGCATTATTTGAAGGGAGGCACCAGTATCGCCTGCTTCAACGCCATCGATATTGCTTCTCGTTATCCGGCGGGTAAGCAGTATGAAAACAAGCGTTCAGGCGAGGCAACCGATTTTCTTGTGCATGTCTGGCACGAGCTGGGCATCTCGGAGTACCTGCAAATGGACAACGAAAGTTGTTTCAGCGGCGGGTACAAGCATCCCGGGGTGGTAGGTCAGGCAGTTCGTCTGGCCCTCTACGTGGGGACCCAGCCAGTCTTCTCGCCCTTCTATCATCCAGAGAGCAATGGGTTTGTCGAGCGTTTTCACCAGGATTACTCTGGTTTTGTCTGGAAAAAAGCTCTCCTGGGCAACCTGGCAGATGTGCGTCAGCGCTCCGAATTGTTTTTCCCAAATTATCGCAGTAGCCATCATCACTCCGCCCTGGCTGGTAAGTCTCCGCAGCAGGTCCAATCTCAAACACCCGTTCGCAAACTGCCCGCCGGTTTTTCCATCCCTAAGAAACTGCCCATTACCGAAGGACAGGTCCACTTCATGCGAGCGGTGAGCAACGAATGCCAGGTACTTATCTTGAACAAAAAATGGGATGTCAAACTGGCTCAACCGGATCAAGGCGTTTGGGCAACGTTGTTTCTCACGCTCAAGGGCGCCAAGCTCCGCATTTATGACGCTGCCCCCGATGCGTCAAATCGACGCTGCCTGGTAGAGCATCCTTTTCCACTCAAAGAGCCTGTAGTGCCTTTGCAAAATATGTTTAGGCCGATGGCAACCCAGCAGAAATCCTGGTCGCAGATTTTCCGCATCCTGTTTCAACGTCCCATTTCTGCCCCGTCTACGATGCCTTGAAGGTTCATTCGGTTGTTAAAGTTCTACTTTTTCCACGATGTGTTGATGGATGACAATTAGAGTTTAGACTATGTGGCAATCTCTCGGCATGCCGAGTGGCTGATTAGAACCTTAAAAATCCAATATCAAGCGGTAGCAGCGGCCTTGGAGGCTGAGAAATGGTGTTTTTTCACCACATCGAAGCGCTCCCGGCGAGCCCTCAAGCGGCCTTTCTGCCAGCCCGGAGATTTTCCTCTGGGTTTTGGCTGCCTGGCCGGTGTGCCGATCTGAGCGAAAATGTCGTTCATGCCCTGGCAAACCCGGCCTGGTGTCAATTCTGTCTGCTTTTTCTGCCAGGGGAGCGGTTTGTCCACACCCAGGGGACGGGCCAGCCAGAGCTCCCAAGTGATCAGCGGCATCAGGTCGCTCCAGCGTTCTCCCTGCTCAGGGGTGCTGAACAGGGGCAAAGTCCAGTAGAGGCGTTGTTTGGCGAAGCGATACCAATGGTCCACCGTATAGCGGCGCATGTAGATCTGCCACCAGGTGCGCGGCTCAGGCGGTTCTGCGCCGATCCAGGCGATCCAGATCACCTTGGGCAAGCGCCGCGTGCCTTTGCTCTCCAGACGCTCCAGGCGAGCAATCCGCATCGGACAAGTGGCCGCTTTGCGCAGGTGCAGATCATTCCAGAGGGTGACCTGGATCTTGCCCAGATCCGGATCGTCCATTTCAAAACGATCGTCTGGTTCTCGCCAGGTGGTGGAGTCCTTGAACTTGAACTTCGCTCCATGGAGGGGATGTCTGCCTCGTCCTTTGTAAGGCCCAGGCGGACCCGCCAAACACAAATTCGGGCGCAAACGGATCACCTTGTCGGTGGGGATGTCTGCGGTCGTCAATAAGAACGGCGCACACCCATATTCGGCGTCCCACAGCGAGATGGCCCGCACCGGCAGCTGGCTTTGCACACTCCGCAGATGAGTGCCGCCTACTTCAAAGGGTGTTTGCTGGCTGGCGATGCGTTCGTGCAGCAAGGGCAAGGCCCAGCTCCCTTTCTTCTCGGGCGTCCAGACCAGCGTGCTGTAGCCATGCCCCAGGGTGATCGGTCGATTGCCGGGCACCGGCGTGGGCTGGTGCTCCACGGTTCGATCCCGCAGCGTATAGGCCGATGGGCGGGACCAGGCAGTATGATCACCGACCAGGATCGGGCGCGCCTCCACCTTCACATTTTGACAGTAGAGGCGCATCAGCGCCAGCCGGTCTGGTCGTCCATCCTGCAAGGCTTCATAGACACTCGGCCAGCGCCGGTGAAAGTGCTGCGAACAAGACAACTCCGCAAACGAGTTCGCAGCTCCTGTACCGATCACGGCATCGCTCAATTCAAAGAGCGCATCCTTTGCTGTCCCAAGGTGCTGGTACGCCGCTTGACGAAATTGGATTAGGTTGGTAAAGTGCTTGGTGGCAGTTGAGAAGTGTTTGCTAGACATTCCTCAATTTTGCCACTGGGCGGCTTGTGCGAACAGGCCGCCCTCCTCTTATCAAGAATTAGTCTAAACTCTAATATTTAAGCGCACTTAGTAAAAAGGAGTGGCAACATGTTTCGCCGTGGTATGAACCGTCCCTTTCGGCGCTTTCCCGCCGACATTCCCCCAGCCCTGCAGCGTGCCAATGAGCTGATGGCCACCGGTGATTTCAACGGTGCAGCTGCCGCCTTCGAACAAGCGGCTCAAGCGGCGGTGGCGCGCGGCGGGGTGCGCGCCCCGTGGCTGCTGATCCAGGCCGGGAGGATGCGCATCCTGGCCGGACAGGTCCCGGCAGGGATGGCGCATCTTCAGCAGGGACTCTCCCTGATCGCCACTCGTGGAAACTGGCAGAGGCTGTACGCGGTCGGAGGTCGCTTGGAGGGAGAGCTGAAACAACGAGGCCTGAAAGCCGAAGCCGCGCAGATCGAAGCCATGGTCAAAGGGAAACTGCCGGCCGGGTTCACTCCGGCCGGGGGACCTGACGCCAAGCTTGTCCTGCCGACTAATTGCCCCGGTTGTGGGGCGCCGGTACGCGCTGACGAAGCCGAGCGGGTCGATGAACGAACGGTCGAGTGCCCGTTCTGCGGTAGCATGGTAAGAGCGGAGAATTGACCGCGAAGAAACGCAGGGATTGGTGTGCCTGCAAAAACCGCCCTGCTTAGTTTGAAAGATGGTTTTACACCTTGCGCCGCGGTAGGTGCATAGCTTATGCCGTTATTCCCTAGCGAAGAACTAATCACAGAGTGCCTTCGCCTCGCCTACCGGCCTGGCACCATTGCCTCGACAGATGGCTATGCCAGCATGTACGAAGGAGTGCAGTTGAAGTGTGCCGCCATCCTGCTACCGCTTCTCCGGAAGAACGACGAGTGGCAGCTGCTCTTTACTCACCGTACTGAAACGGTCGAGCAGCACAAGGGGCAGGTTTCATTTCCCGGAGGTGGTTGCAACCAGGGGGAGACAACGCCGGAAGCGACCGCTCTGCGCGAAGCGCAAGAGGAGATCGGATTAAGTCCCGCCAAAGTACGCCTGCTCGGGCGGTTGAATGACGTTCTTACCATCACCCGCTACCGGATCACGCCGGTCATCGGAGTCATCCCTTTTCCTTATGAGTTCCGCCTTGAGGCCGCAGAGGTGGAACGCGCCTTCGCTATCCCGCTGGCCTGGCTTGCCCGCCGCGAAAACTGGGTCGAGCAGCCCATGACACCGGATGGGAAGCAGCGGTCATTCCCGGTGATCGTTTATCACCCCTACGAAGGTGAAATCCTGTGGGGGGCCAGTGCCCGGATCACCCAAAACTTTTTGAATGTATTGGGACTATTAAAATAGATAGGGGCACGACGCATCGTGCCCCTATAAAATTCAGGATGGGGAGATTACTTTTTCTCGCCTTCCTCAGGCGCTTCCTCTTCCTTCTTGCCCTTCTCGATGACCTCGGGCTCGGCGCCTTCCTCGGCTTCAACCTCCACTTCCTCCGCAGCGACAACCTCTTCCACCTCTTCCTTGGCCGCGGTGGCCAGGACCACCATCTCTTCCGGCTCGTTCATGACACGCACCTTGTCGGAAAGGAAGATGTCGCGCACATGCAGACCGTCTCCGATATTGGCAAGGCCGGAGATATCCACCGAGATACGCTGGGGCAGATCCTGGGGGAAGGCCTCGACCTCCAGTTCGGTCAGGCCGGTGACCAGGACCGCGTTGAAATCCTTGACTGCCGGGGAAATCCCGGTCAGTTCGATACCGACATTGGCGCGGATTTTCTCGGTCAGCGAGACCACCTGAAAGTCCACATGGAGGAGATTCCCTTTTATATAGTTGCGCTGCCGTTCACGGACGAGCGATGGGTACTCCTTGCCCTCCAGTTCGATCGACACCAGGCTGGATGAGGTCAGGTGAGAAAGTACGCGTGAGGCCTCCCTCGCATTCATCGAGATGACAATCGTTTCAATATTGTGCCCATAAATGACTCCGGGCAGCTCACCCGCGCGGCGCAATGCATGCACCTGTTTCCCGGTCACAGTTCGACGGGAAGCTTTGATAACAACTTTCTCCATACGATCCTTCCTCGAGCGCCTCTCACCCGGGTCCACACGATACAGGCCCGGATTACCTTCGCTCTTTTGTGAAAATATCCGGCGAATTCCGGAATATTACTCTTTCGAGCGTCCGAACAGAAGCTGGCCAAGCAGGACGGCTGCACCTGCAGCTAGCCCCACTACGACGGAGGCGAGCAGCACCTGGCGCGTATCCAGAGTTGTTTCCACCGGTCCTTCGACCTTGGAGGCCAGCAGGACGACAGTGCGCACTTTTTCAGTTTTAACGGAACCAGCAGCCAGGATGCCAACCCTGGCGCCCTCAGTCAGCACTGCATCGCGGGCGATGGTAACACCGACGGTCCCGTTCAATGCGGCATCCTCTGTCTGCACCAAACCAACGGCACCGCCGTTCACCGTTACCGCGCCTGACTGCAGAGACCCGATTACCGGGCTGTGAGCAGAGACATACTCTGCTCTCACCTGACCGGCACCACTCTGGTGTAGTTCGATTTCGGTCGCATCGATTGCATTGACGATGCTCCGGCGGACGCGCACCATGTCGGCCTCGATCACTTCTGCTCTGGCGCCGGTCAAATTGACCACATCGGGAGAAGGTTCTTTCTTGGGTAACGAAGGGCCTTTCACCGCCATCGGATACTCCTTCGGTTAAAAAACGCGCCTCCGTGCGGGAGACGCGGTCGGAACGCGGCGAAATTGTAGCCGCCAAGCCGAGTTTCGTCAAGTGCGATTTCTGAGGGGGATTCTGCAATATGTATGATATGGAGGGAGAGAGCCATTCATGGGGAAGGTGGAGATACAGATAGGTTGAACGAGTCTTTTGAAGAAAATTGGGGCTGGAGGGGGTTCTCCAGCGCAATAACTCGAGGGTGGCTGCGCAACAAGTCGGCAGCAGGCCCTGTGCGAACCGGAGATTCAGGGGCAGGCGGGAATTAATTGGCCAAGCCGTGGACGAGGAACGCAGGGTAGGCGCGTGGAGGCAGGCCTGTCGGGGGCGGAGGCCGAAAGGAAAGGGGGGAAGATCAGCGACTCATGGAGGCGCAGGGAGGGTGGCGAGGGAGGCTTCCTGGACGAAGCGAGCCAGGTTGAGCATGAGCGAGAGGGTAGCGCCAAGCGTGGTCGCCTTGGCAGAGTTGGTCAAGCCGAACCAGGGGGAGCGTTTCAGTTGGTAGCGGGCCTGGGAGGCATTGCGGCTCTCGGAATAGGATTGGCGGCCGATGCGCAGCTTCCAGGTGTCGGAGCCGACCAGCATGTCGCGGGCGAGGCGGATGGAGCCATCCGGGAGGGTCAGGCCGGTGGTGAGGGAGGTGCCAAGTGGGTGAGCCGGATCTGCGAAAGGGCAGGCGGTGCGCGGGGTTTGCACCTCCAGGGAAAGCTGGACATCGGGTTGGGGTTGATGGATGCATTTTCGGTGGCAGACCCACTTGGTCGTTCCGTGCTGGTAGTCGTGGCCATTGCAGGACAGGCGGTAGCCGAGGGGACACAGAGGGATGCCGCTCTCATCGTAACCGCGGCGCAGGCAGGTCAGAGGCTGGTCATCCCCTTCGGCGTGGCGCAGGCGGATGGTGCGCAAGGCTTGCAGGTCGGTATGGACGTAGCGCAGGATATCCTCGAAGCCTTCCCCGGCATCGCCGAGCAATTCGCCGATCGAGAGATCGGGGAAGCGCTGGCGCAGGGTCTGCAAGCCGGGGACCGTTTGCAGGTGGTCGTTGCGGTCAGAGGCAGTGAAGGGGCCACTGATCGGCCAGAGGGCGAAGAGACGGTCGTCCACGATGTTGAAGGCTTTGGATTTGTAGCCGAAGTGGTGCTTGCCATGCGATGTGGCCGCCAGCTTGCGGTCCCTGGAAGCATTCGGGTGGTGGCCGGGCTGGTTGGATCCGGCGTAATACACGTAGGCGGCATTGGGGTCGCGGAAGGTGGCGAAGCGGCAGTGGTTGAGGCAGGCCGGGGTATCGCAGGCACAGCCTTCTTTGCCAGCCTTGCGCGCCGGGCAGGGGCGTGCGGCAGCAGGCTCGGAGCAGGCCGGGACCTGGTGGCTGCAGCGCATGTGCGAGCGCGCGGCAACCAGTTGAGAGTCGGTGGAGATCGTAACCCCCCGCTCCGGGGGATCCTCGGGAAAAGTGGAGTGGGAAGGGACCAGACCATAGGCCATCAGGCCCAGCAGCAGGCTGTCCTGGCAGCCGCGCAGCCAGTTTTCGGGGGTATTTTGGCAGGCCATGCGGAAAGTGGAGGCGCAGGGCAGGTCATTTTTCTTGAAACCCAGGCTGCGGCGGTAGTCGTGACCGCGGTTCGCCTGGCATAGTTCGCCCTCCAGGGTAGCCCAGTCCCATTTACGGTAACGGGCCAGGAGCATGGCCAGGCCCAGGCTGAGCGGATCGAAGCCAGGCGGGCCGAAGAGACTCTTGAAGCGCACGCCGAAGTAGGGCCGCCATGGGGAGAAATCAAAGAGGACCAGGCACAGGTCGAAGGGATCCAGGCCCACCAGGTCGGCACTGGTATGGAGACGGTCCGGCGGCAGCCACCGGTAATAGGAGCGGCAAGCGCGGCCCGGCCAGGACGGGGGATCGCCGGGGGTGGGTAACTGGAAGGGCAGCAGGGGCCGGATGGCTTCGAAGCGGAAAAGCTCCACGAAATTGGGGATCCGCAAGCGGCGCTCCGCCGCCGGGACCGCACGCGTCTCGGCCAGTTCAGAACGCATAGGACGTTGTAACTGATGGAACGGGCTGTCCGGCATGGTGAAGGCTGGCACCAGGGGGGCAGCCGGAACCAGCAGCTTGTTCATCGGTGCCTCCTCTGGCTGCGCTGCCAGGTCCGGTTCAGGGAGCGGGCCAGCAAGTAGTCCGCTCGGCTGTCCTGCTCACATAGACTGCGCAGATACAGCGACAGGGCCGGGAGCCGCAGCTGCACCAGAGCCCGGTTGCGCAGCTGCCACACCCTCTCTCGGCTGATCCCCCACTCCCGGCCAATGGCAGCCAGGCTGTATGACCCCCGCCCGTCCAGCCCATAGGCCAGACGAATCAACCGCCTCAGCCGGGCCGGAAGCTCCCCCACCACTTCCAGCAGCGCCTGGCGCACCTGCCCCCGCCACTCATCTTCCTCAATCTCATCGGCCGATGCCAGCCAGGCTTCGGCTTCCCCATACCCCCAGGATTGGTTGGCATACCCCAGGCAGTGCCACATCTGATGCTGAATGGCTGCCCAGGCATAGCTCGAAAAGGCATAGCCTCGTCCAGAATCAAAATGCAGGATCGACTGCCACAAGGCGATCCGCCCTTCCTGAACCAGTTCCTGGAATTCCACGCACCCGATCTCTTGCTGCCGGACGATATAATAGACCAGCCCATCATGTTCCTG
The DNA here is from genome assembly GCA_963753465.1 of uncultured Chloroflexia bacterium. Classification (GTDB taxonomy): domain Bacteria; phylum Chloroflexota; class Anaerolineae; order Anaerolineales; family Villigracilaceae; genus UBA877. Next base: position 1,346,456 of record CAVWCJ010000005.1, on the reverse strand, counting down.
CATGAGTGCTTCCAGGCAGTCCGGGCAACCCGCCTGGGCGCAGGCAAAACTAGCCACTCCGCAGGAGTGGCAAACGGGTAAAATAGCCACAGCGGCATCTCCTTTCAGGATTTGGAACGTTGCAATTCCTATTATCCTGTGAGAAGGTGCCGCCGTGTTGCCTCGGAGGGGGCTAAAGTTGAGTTGACTTCTTCAATTTTTTGAGTTGAGTTTTTTCCCCCGACATATTGCGCAATCCCTGAGGGGATTTCCAATGAGTCTGATAAAGAGGGAGGATGTCATCAAAGAGTAAAGTGGGGATGCGAGTGAGTTGAACGATTATTTTATGGAAAATTGGGTTCGGATCGGTTTGTTCACCATAATAACTCCGTGGTTCTCCAGGAGGACCTATGCAAGGATAAGCCGCTTGAGTGGACTCCTCCAATGATTTGGCGTCAACGGTGTGCATGAACTCCCTTTTTTGCTTCGAATCCTAACAAGCCTAATATCAGGCCACAGAATCCACCGAATACACCGATAATGGCAAAGAAAGGCAGATGACTGATCAGGGGAGCACTACCAGAGTACCCCGTGATCATGAATACGAAGCATAGTGCAAAACCGTAGCAACTACCATTTATCAACCATTCACCCTTATGACTCCAATAACCGATCAGCAATCCTACGATCGCCCAGGGAATCAGGCTAAACCATGAACCGACAAACAAATATCTGGAACCAATCAGGCCGAGGAGAGAACCTGATATGATTGAAACTGCGACTTTAGTCATAAATCTCTTTCTCCTTTTCACTGCCCTAATGTAGAGATTCCAAATAAGTGATCATTTGATCGTGGAGAGCATCATTTTTTTGAAGTCACTCCAGGATAGGTAGTGGAGGCGCCCTGTAGTAAAATTTCCTGGGTCCCTTTCAAATACTGATCGAAGAAAGGCACCAGGCAGGTTTTGGCGATTTGCATGGCCGGGGGGGATTGATTGACCCTTCGTAACTTGCGCAGGCAAACAGCGGCTGGAGAACGTATACCTTTCAGAAAGTCAGGTCGCCAGGAATAAATTGGAAAGCCTTGCAATCCGAGCTTGATTATCGACCAACAGCCAGGGAATGCTATCGTTGTAGATAAGCATTAGGCTGGCGTTCTGCCTGATCGGCTGCGCACCAGCCCCAAAAAAGCTGCCAGGGTGCAAATGCCCATCATGGTGATGATGCCAAAGAACCAGGCCTGCGTGTTCGTCCCCCAGGGCCCGAAGTTACCTGCAAATACTTGTGGCAGAGCCGAGAAGGCCAGCCATCCCCAGGTCAACGTGGCGACCAGCATAATCAACATGGTAAGCGTGGTAATCACCGCTGGTACGAAGGCGAAGGTATAGATTTTCACGGTCAAACTGCGCCCGACGGCGTGGAAGGTCTCCTGCTCGATATCTGTGTTGGAAACGACTTTCCAGACGGCAAGTGTGCTGGCGATTGCCCCCAGAATGAAGACCAGCATCAGACCCGCCATCATCAAGCGATTTCCGGGCGGAAAAATCCCAGGCTGCACCACCCGAACAACGCCCGGAATCTGGATCCCACCAGTCCATACAGAGAACACAAAGCCCATATAGAGGACCAGAGCCAGGAAGGAAAATACGGGCACCAGGAGCAGCCTCTGGCTGCGGCGGTCAGTCCCTAGAGTGCGGCGGATAATCGTCAGTGCCAGCGGTAAGCCGCCGATCACGACCGCCAATAAAGCCAGAATCGCGCCAGCCTGGATTGTCGTCCAGGCGATTGCCAGGCTGGGATTCGTTTTCATCAGTGGGATCATGGGACTGTCATCTGCCAACCCTACCAGGCTGAATCCGGCAACGATAAATCCAATGAATGCGGCGAAAACAATCAAGATGGTCGTGCGGAGTTTATTTAGCATATTCATCATTCTCCAATTCACATTTTCTCCATTCAGGAGTTGCAGGTGAGCATCCACGGCACCCAGGATTACATCCACCACATCCAGCGGCGAATGCAGACACTGTTCAAGCAACGCCTCGAACTCATCTGCATAGCGGACCCGCCAGGCGCGCGGGTACAGATTCGCCAACCAGGGCCTGACTTTGTCCATTATCACGCTTCCAACCTCTTGAGGCCTAAAGAGACGAAATTTCCCAGGCTGGCCAGGGATTGGCGGAGGAATGCTGATCCCTTCGCAGTCAGACGGTAGGGCCGCCGGCGTTCTTCGGCTGGCAAAGGCTGAATCAGGCCGGATTGTTCGAGGCGGGACAAAGCCCCATACAAGGTTCCTGGTCCCAGGTGAACGCCGGTCATGGCTTCAATGTCTTCCATCATTGCATAGCCATGTTTTTCGCCTCCAGCCAGACTAGCCAGGATCAACAAAGCGGGGTCGGAAAAGCGCCCAAAATCAGAAGTGCCCATCTGTTACATCTCCCGTTGCAACGTTTTGCGATATATCGCCAAACGTAATAATACTTCTGAATCGGAACACTGTCAATGTTTGAATCAAACCTATGTTCATAAATTCCGACATGAAATGCTTAACCGGGTCGAAGGCGGCCACGCAATAAGAGGCTGTATAAAGAATTGAAAAAGTCAACCCAAGTTCAACCCGCCTTTGGACAGTGCCGCGAGAGCTTCCTGCAGGAAAACAAGAAAATGCCAAATTCCGAAGCTGAAGGAGTTGTTATTCTTCAACATAGCCAGTATCCGGCGCGGAAAACCACATTCAATGTTTTCCAGTGCTTGCGCGCAGTCGAAGTATAATTATCTTTAAGTTGGGAGGGTTTGTCTTATCAAAAAGAGGCTTTGGCCTAGAGGACACAAGTACTAAAAGGGCGAGTATTCATGAGCGTTAAAGGTCGGGCACCCAATTTTTTGAATTCTGGAGAAGTGCTTCGTTCATTATCCGAGAGTATTTCCGACGCAATTCTCTTTATTGCAATCGATGGTCCCCTTACCAACTGGTCGATTGTTGATTGTAACGAAGCCGCCTGGCGCATTCACGGCTACAACCGGAAGGAGGATATCCTTAACCATCCTTTCAGCTTGTTGTGTCAGGATGCGGAGGAATTCAGGGATATTATCGCCAACATTAAAGGACAGGATGTTATAACGAAAAACACGCTCCATCACAAACAGGATGGCTCCGTCTTTACGATGCGTGGAAATTATCGGTTTGTGCTCCTGAGGGGTCAGGAATACTTGATAGCAGTCGAACGTGAAATCACTGAGGATAAACAATTGCAGGCACTGCAAATAAAATTGTCGGAAGCCGAAGACCGCTTCCAGGCCATCTTCGACAGTTCGCCGGATGGTATTGTCATCATCAACCCAACCAAAAAAGCCAAAGGCCCATGGTTGATCGAATACTGCAACCGTGCATTCTGCGAGATGAACGGTTTCGACCGCAGCGAACTGATCGGAAAAGATATCCGGGTGGTTTCGAATGAAACAGCCACCGAAGTAGAGCTGCGAAACAAACTTCATGAAAAACTCGAGGAGGGATCCGGGGATGGCGATAGCCATCGGCATGAATACTATAAAAGACTCCAAATGGGCCCCATCACTGTTGAGGAGATTCACAAACGGAAAGATGGAAGTACCTTCCCGATCCAGGCGTCGTCAAGTCTGGTGAAACTAGGCGGACAGGAACGCGTGCTGGGCATTGATAGGGATATCTCCGAACGCATCCAAGTGCAGGAAGCTCTTGCCCACCAAGCGGAGGAGCTGAACCTGCGCAACACTGAGCTGGCGCGCCTCTACCATGCAACCGGATCGTTGATTTCCAATATTCCTTTTGATCTCGAGGACCTGGCCCGGACCATGGTCAGTGTGATCCAGGAAGAGTTTGGGCAGGCCAATTGTAGTGTGGTCCTCGTCCAAGGGGGCTCAAATGAATTGAGGCAGCTTGCCATCGCCGGTCCCTATGCCAGCCAGGTCAGCAAAATCGTGATGACAAGGGATGGCCCGGGTCTTATCCCGAAAGCCATCCGCACGGGTCGGGTGATCAACACTCCGGATGTCCTGAAAAGCCCAGACTATGTCCCCGCATGGGAGGCCGCGCGCTCTGAATTAACCATCCCGCTTGTAGTTGGCGACCAGGTAATTGGGGTGATCGACATTCAAGGCACAGACCCGGATACCTTCAGCGCCAACGACGAACGCCTGATGACTATCTTTGCCGAGCGAGCCTCGCTGATGCTGGAGCATGCGCGCCTGTTTGCCCAAGCCGAGCGCCGTACGCAAAACCTGCTCTCGCTCCGCAAGATCGATTCGGCGATTGCAGGCAGTTCTGACCTGAGCTTCACCATTGGCATCCTCCTGGACCAGGTGACGAAACAGCTGGGAGTACATGCCGCAGATGTTCTGGCCTTCAACCCGGTCACCCAAACCTTCCGTTTTTCAGCTGGGCAGGGTTTTCACACCCAGGCTTCAAAGGTTACCGACCTTCACCTTGGGGATGGTTATGCTGGACGCGCGGTACGGGAACGGCATTCCATCGTCGTTCAAAGACTTAATGAGAATCTTGCGGATTTGCAGAGGTCAAACGATTTTGCCCGTGAAGGCTTTGTTACATATGTTGCTACACCGTTGATTGCCAAAGGCCAGGTACAGGGCGTCCTGGAAATCTTTCACCGCGATGAACTCCACCTGGATCAGGAGAGATTTTCCTTCCTGGAAATGCTGGCCGGCCAGGCGGCGATTGCGGTCGACAATGCCAGGTTGTTCGAGCATCTCCAGAGCTCCAATTCAGAATTGACCATGGCCTACGACGAGACAATCGAAGGCTGGTCACGCGCAATGGACCTGCGCGATGAAGAAACCGAAGGCCACTCCCTGCGCGTTACAGAACTGACCCTGCGCCTGGCAAACAGCCTGGGAGTAGGTATAGAGGAAACGGTCCATATCCGCAGGGGAGCGTTGCTGCATGACATCGGAAAGATCGGCGTCCCCGATCGTGTCCTGCACAAACCCGGCCCGCTTACGGACGAGGAATGGGTGATCATGCGCAAACATCCCCAGTTTGCCCATGATATGCTCGCTCCAATTTTATACATGAACAAGGCGCTCGACATACCCTACTGTCATCATGAGAAATGGGACGGGACCGGTTACCCGCGCGGTCTTCGAGGGGAGCAGATACCGCTCGCAGCGCGCATTTTTGCCGTCGCAGACGTTTGGGATGCCCTCATTTCCGACCGGCCTTACCGCAAGGCCTGGCCGGAGGCAAAGGCGCTCCAATATATCCGAGCGCAGGCGGGAAAACATTTTGATCCCGGGGTGGTCGAAGCATTTTTACAACAAGCTCCATTAAAAACTGAGTGACCTCCCGGGATTTACTTGCTGATTGGTTCAACTTAGCGAGGCGAAAAACATCAATATCATCTCACCCGGATTCAGAATAGCGTATTTATTCACTCCCTGGGTAGGTAATCCCCCTTCACTTCCAGAACGCATGGATGCCCGACCAGAATTCATACACCGCGAAACCTGCCAGTGCGGCTGCAGATATCCCGATTAGCGAGCGTCTTACCCGTGAGCCCAGGTTCCCGGCTCCCGCAAAGAGCAGGATGGTCCCGCCCATGCCGAGCACCATGGTCAGGTAGAAGCTGCCGAGAAGCCCGATCCCGTTCACTGGTGCCTCCCGCCAGCTCTTAAGGAGTAGCGGCCCCATCACCAAACTCCAGGCAATATAAGGATTGGGGTTCAGCAGGTTGATCAGGGCAGCCCTGAATAATGTCTGCTGACCGGATTGGATCAGGGGAGTGCCCTTCGCATCGAACGTCCGCCAGGTTTTCCAGGCTCCGAAGGCGAGATATAAGAGAAAAACGCCTCCTGCAAGCTGCAGGGCGCTGACCAGCCAGCCGGGCACGTGAAGCAGGATCAGCAAGACTAGGAGAATGATCGGACCGTCACTGAGCAGAGGGGCCAGCGCAGCTGGCATCGTGCGCCGCCAGCCCTTGGTGAGTGTCTGGGAGATGAGATAGGTCTGGAAGGGTCCGGGTTGGACGACCGCGGCAAAAGCAAAGGTCGCCCCCAGGAGCATGTAGTGGAACATCGGTGTTGTCTCCTCCCGCGATGGTCAGGATGTTTTGGTAGGCATGGTTTGGACTAACCGGCAGGAAAAACGTCAAGCTTGATCCATGAATTGTTCTTCGGGTTCTTTCTGAGCTGCTTCCAGTATTTTTTCTGCCACCCGTTCCGGGCTGTCAACCACCGTGTTCGAGGCTGCGCCGGAGCGTTGCTGCTGACGCAGGGAATGGTCCCCGAGGGAGTTTTTCCCCAGGTCGGTGGCGGTCATGCGCGGAAAAACGGTGATCACGCGGATATTCTCTGCAGCCAGTTCTTCCCGGGCTGTGACCGAGAGCGCGTTCAAGGCGGCCTTGGTTGAGGCGTACGCGCCGAGCCCGGGGATGTGCATTTTGGAGACCATCGAACTGATGTTGAGGATCAGTCCTCCGCCAGTCTGGCGCATTACCGGGACGACAGCTTGAATTGCATAGAGCACTCCGAATACATTCAGTTCAAGGAGCTGGTGAAAATCCTCCAGGGACATGTCCGCTACTCTTCCAGCTGCGGACTGCCCGGCATTGTTGATCAGGATGTCCAGGCGTCCATACTTCTGAATGGTTTTTTCGACCATTTTTTTGACCTGCTGCGGGTCGCGCATGTCGGTAGGCACCGGGATTGCATCCAGATCCCTGCTCTGCAGTTCTCTAGCGAGAGAGTTCAGTTTTTCTGCGGACCGTGCAGCCAGGACCACTTTCGCCCCTCCGGCCGCGAAGCGCTTGGCTGTCGCCAGCCCGATTCCGCCGGAAGCACCTGTAACAATTGTAACTTTTCCTTTTATATCCATAGCGCGCGATTTCCTTTTTAAGTACCTAACGTTTGATGTGAATTGATCTAAAAAGCAGGAATGACCTCAAAGGTTTGAACATTAACACCGAAATCGATCAAAAGCAAATGACGCAAGAGATGGCTGGTCATCTTGGTGATCACCCGAGTGCACAAGCCAACAATGGTCTTTGCCAGTAAGCGTTCGATATTCCTGCCGGTATCCTGGATCTCATGGAAAACGCCTTCGATGCGCTCCCGGATGCTGCTCAACCAGCGATCCAGGTTGCGAGCATTCTGAACGTACTGGTTGGAACGACGCGGGGTCCAGATCAAGTTGTTGGTCTGGTCGAAGATTTGGGTCTGCCATTCCAGGCCGAGGAAGCCCTTGTCGGTAAAGAGATCGCAGCAGGAGAGCTGATCGATAATGGCCTCAGCCGCCAGACGCTCGTCCAGGTTGGCTGGAACCAGGTCGTAAACCATTGGAATGCCTCTCAAGGTCGTCACAGTGACCAATTTGTAGCCGAAATACTTGAGTTTCCGGCTGGCACACACGCCATAATTGGCATTTCCGAAGAAGTCGCTGTGACTCTTGTTGCGTTTATAGCCTAACACCGGCACCGGTTTCGTGTCCAACAGGTAACGGGTCTGGCAGTTCCAGCCTTTTTGGACGATCCAATACCGTCGCAGTTGTTCTACCAGCAGCCGTAAGGACCGGGAGCGGCGATTGAACTGACTTTGATCGACCAGCTTTGGAAACAGATCCAGATAGTTGGCGCGCAGAAACTCAAGGTACTGGGTCTCGCTCGGGTAAGGAATGTAATCTTGCGCCAACATCAAGGTCATCACTTCGCTATCGCTGAATTCGGGCTTCCTGCCCGGCTTGCCTTGGAGCAGCTTCAACCCTTCCGCTTGATACCAATCGTCCACGAGAACATAAATGATGGTCAAAAGATCAGAAATGGTTATACTTGTCATCGGGAATGTCCTTTCAAGATTTGGTTTCGCAACTTTATCTTGAGGGCATTCCCTCTTTTCGTCAATAACTTTTCGATTTCACATCAGACGTACCTATGTAAATATCAGCCGATTAAGGGTTGGCCCAGGGCAGCAAGCAGTGCAACAGCCAGATTCTCCGCTGCCCGGTTGGTGTTCTGGTTTAACCTTAACAAACGAGGCAGGAGTTTCGGCCGGAGGAGAATGGTCCGAATCATCCTGCCGACTGCCAAGTTATCCTCACTGTCAAACCAATCCCCGATATCGAAGGGTAGCGGCTCTTTGGGATTGTCGCTGATCGAGCGCAGCGCAAGCAGGGGGATGCCCTGTTCCGCAGCGACCCCGGCAATGGCAGAGGTTTCCATATCCAGGACGGGGTGGATTAACTCACCCGGTTTGAGCCGGACGGCCTGGGATCCTTTCGTGGTGATGGTCGTGCCAGGAACCCATTTTACACCACGCGGTTCCAATGCCTGTGCGACTGCCTGCCCGGCCGCCTTTGAAAATGGAGCAAGAGGCAGGAGTCTCCCTGGGCTCCCATCTTCTAGCGTGCAGGCACTGCCGATCAGGACTACATCCCCCACCTGAAGCTCTGCCTCCAGCGCCCCGGATACACCGAACGAGATCAGGAGCCGCGGTTTTGTCTCCGCAAGCAGCGCCTGCGTGGCCTGGGCAGCCCGTTTGAAGCCGATCCCGCATTCGACCAGCAGGCAGTTCAAGTTGAATATCTGAAAATGATAACCCTTGAATGCTCCGATCCGGACATGTTCCCACTTCCCGATTCCCTGCAGGAGCGGCTTGATTTCTTGCGGCATCGCTGCGATCAATTCGATGGTTTCCATGTTGAAATATTATTTTTTCTCAGCAGCTTGTGTTTTTGACTTCTGGGTCATCGAGGCAAGCATACGCCCCATGAATTCCGGAAAGTGCCGCGATGGGAATAATCCCAATCTGGTCGTGAAATCTGGTGTGAGGATGTCCTTTTTCGATCCGACCTTCTTCGCCAACCTTTTCCCGACCACCTGGGGATCTGCCATCATTTGCTGCGGCACTCCAAGCGGGGAAGCGGACTTGGTCCGCGTTAAAGGCGGATGCATCAGGTTCACACTTATCCCCAAGGGCTTAAACTCGATTGCCAGGGTACGTGTGAGAGCCTCGATGGCGCCTTTCGTGGAAGAATAACCGTAAATTCCCGGAAATCCGGTGACGCCGACGCCGGAACTGAAATTATGGATCACTCCCCGACCTTTAGCCTTCATGACCGGATAAACTGCCTGGATCATATTGAGATAGCCAAAGTAGTTTACCTCGAATTCCCGGCGGGTATCCTCAAGGAGTTTACTTTCAAAGGGAGCGAAAATTGCGATACAGGCGCCGTTGACCAGGATGTCGATGGTTCCCCACTCACTCACAACTGCCTTTACGACCTTGTCAATCTCATCGCGCCTGGTGACATCGCAGGAATAAAAGCAGAGATGACCCGGATATGATTGCTGGAGCTGGAGCAGATTTTCTCCGCTCAGATCGATGCCGGCTACCCGGCGGCCGGTTTTCACCAGCTCTTCGGTGATGGCGAGGCAGATCCCGTTGTTCGCTCCGGTGATCAAAATAACTTCGTTACCATTCATTTCCTCCTCCTATCCTTGGGATGTTTGCTAGGTTTTCAGATGTCGATAATGGATCTTTCGAAAACTCCTGATGCTGATTGCCAGGACAATTTTAATACTTGTCCCATGCATCATCCCAAAACCGGTTTTAAAATTAACACCTGCCGTTTGCCCAGCTGAAATTTCTCCAACCGCGCATATCCATCATGCGAGACCTTTTGAGACTTATCCGAAACAACGGCGACGAGGCTGTTTGAGCGGACGACGGCCAATAATGCCTCGAGCATAGCCCAGGAGGGGCTGCGGCCTGCCGGGGTGCGGCCCTGCCATTGGGAATGTTGCCCATAGGGAATATCTGTTAGAACAATGTCCACGCTTTCCCCTGCCAGCTGGGGCTGGAGGGATTTACCGTCCAATGCGTCTGCCTGAAACACCCGTGTCTTTACCGGCTGCTCTTTTTTCAACTCCTCAATTCGCGGCTGCAATTTGCGCGCGCTTTTCAGCGCATGGAGGTGCGATTCCTTCCCGTATTTTTTATGCATTTCATCGAGCTCGCGGATCCGCTCGTTCATCCCCTCCCCGCAGATCAACCCCAGATTGCGTTCTGCCAGCCGGACGGCTCGCTCATCGATGTCACAGGCAATAATCTCCCGGATGGAATCTCCATGCAGGTAGGCCAGGGTACTGAGATGGTATGCCGTGCCGCAGCAGGGATCGTAAACCGTTAGTCGTCCAGTAGCTCCGCTCGCCTTGCGCTTTTCCACGCAGCGCTGGAAGATCTCGCTGGTGAGTCGGATGGGTAAAGCCGGGTGCCCCGGCAGGTTGTAGAACACCATGCCGCTGGCGAGGGCGGAGAAGTCGGGTCGTTCCAGGGCGAACTGATAGGGCATCGATCTTTCGAATGGGTTTGAGAGGAGACGGCTACCGGCAGGGATGAGCCTCTAACTGCCTTCCGCCTTGCGGACGAATCCGCGCTGGGGTGATTCCTCCGATAGCTGCATCAGCTCGATGGGGTTACCGTCTGGATCGCGTATCCAGGCCTGCCAGTTGTGGTCCAGACCCATGGAAGGTGGGTGCTCTATTTCCACACCTGCCTTTTGCAGCTGGTCGACCATGGCATGCAGGTCGTCGGTCCGCAGACAAAGATGCATGAAGCTGCCTTTCCGTTTGGGGTCAGGCGCAGGTCCGCCTGGGAAGACTTCGATAAACCGATCGCCGCCGACGTGCAGGTAGACCAGCATCAGGGTGCCGTCCGGATAATTCAAGCGGAAGGCCTCCTGGATGCCCAATTTCTGATAGAAAGCCAGGGATTGATCGAGGTCGTGCGAGGCGAAGGCGAGATGAGCAAGGTCAGTGATCAAAGGAACGCTCCGTTTCTATTAATATGAGAGGATTGGAGGTAATGCGTTCAACGAAGTATATCACGACCGCAAATAATTCCTGCTTCTTTGATTTTGGCGCCGATTGCGGTTGTTGGTTCCAAGAATCGCGGGATAAAATCAGTTGCATGGGCATTTTGCCCAGCTTGATCACTGATCGTGAAACCAGGGAAAGGGCGACCCTTCCGCAGGGAGCTCAGATCCGGGTCAGGGGGGCGGGAACCTTTGAGGTGATATTTAGGACGAATTATATGTTCAGACGGCATCAAAGTCGTGTAGAATACGTAAATGTGATCGGACAAACAGCAAGAGTGCCTGATTATTTTTTGCTTTCCTCCTAATCCAAATTCACCTTTCCTGATTTCCTATGCGCCGCTACCTTTTCTTTACCGTCTTCGTTTCCGGTATGACCTCCATGGCTGCCGAATTTGGGGCCTCACGCCTGCTCGGCAATATCTTCGGTACCAGCAACCCGGTTTGGGCGGTTGTCATTGGCCTGATCCTGGTTTACCTGACTCTGGGCTACTTCCTTGGCGGGCGGTGGGCAGATCGCTCCCCGCATCCACGCACCCTGTACACTATTCTGGCCTGGGGAGCCTTCGCCCTCGGCATCGTCCCTTACGTGGCCCGGCCGGTTCTGCGCCTGGCGGCGAATGCCTTCGATACTCTTCAAATCGGCATCCTGGCCGGGGCGTTCGCCGGGGTCCTGGTGTTGTTCATTGTTCCCGTGACCCTGTTCGGGATGGTCTCGCCGTTCGCCATCCGCCTGAGCATGGACGATGCGGGCAGAGCCGGCAACGTTTCTGGAACAATCTATGGCATCTCGACCATTGGATCGTTCCTGGGTACTTTTCTGCCCACCCTGCTGCTCATCCCGACGATTGGCACCACTCACACCTTTCTGGTCTTCAGCCTGGCCTTGCTTTGCGTGGCACTGGTCGGTCTGGGGATAAGCGCAGGGCGGCGGGCCGTCCTTCCCTACCTGCTGATGGTGCCGGGACTGGCCCTGGTAGCAGCCCTGAGCGGAGGTGGGATCAAGGCCTCCGAAGGGCAGATTTATGAGACCGAATCAGCCTACAACTACATCCAGGTGCTCGAGTTCAACGGGACGCGGTATCTGCGACTGAACGATGGCCAGGGCATCCATTCGGAATACAATCCGCAGACGCTGGATTACGGCGGGCCCTGGCAGCAGTTCCTGGTCGGCCCGTTCTTCTACCCGGACCGGCAGCCCAAAGACGTGAAGCGCATCGCCATTGTTGGGCTGGCTGCGGGAACCACTGCCCGCCAGGCCGCGGCCGTCTTCCCGGGAGTGGTCATCGATGGCTACGAGATCGATCCGAAGATTGTCCAGGTCGGCCGTGAGTTTTTCGGCCTAAACCAGGCTGATCTGCCCAACCTGAACGTAATCATCCAGGATGGGCGCTGGGGTCTGGAGCAGAGTCCCGAGAAGTACGACCTGGTCGTGGTGGATGCCTACCGCCCGCCGTACATCCCTCCACAGATGACCACGCAGGAGTTTTTCCGCATTGCCGCCAACCATCTCAATCCGGACGGCGCCCTGGCAATCAACATCGGCCGCGCCCCTGGCGACCGCAGGCTGATCGACGGTCTGGCCACCACCATCGGTACGATCTTCCCGTCCATCTACGTGATGGACATCCCCAACACGTTCAATTCGATCCTCTATGCCACCCTCCAGCCAACCGCCAAAGAGAACCTGGCTGCCAATCTATCCAGCCTGGTAGGCCGCGGCGATACTGCCCCGCTGCTGATTGAATCGATGAACCTGACCTGGGCGAACCTCCAGCCCGCGCCGCAGAAAACCATTGTTTTTACCGACGACCGGGCGCCTATTGAATGGATCACGAACAACATGATCCTGAATTTCCTGCTCAACGGCGGGATTAAAACGCTGCAATAGGAGAAATAACACAGCCATTTTTTCGCAAAATTGAAGCGGTGAAATTGGGAAGGCCACGCTTCCTATTTGGGCCCTGGCCGAATGGTGCTCCGGGTGCGATGGATAGCACGCTGGAGGAGCCCGTTGCGGATTGGTGTGAAAAAATAATCGGCCGTTATCAACGATATGGTCTGGCGGGTGTTCACGCAGCGTGTGAATTCACCAGGGATCCTCGTCGTAGGAAGGATTATCCCAACCGCGTAGACATCACAGGTGAGTCGCACAGTTTTTATTTGTGCGTGGGCCGAACTCCATTGATCGGACAGATTGTCTCTTTGAAGTCTTTTGGATGTGTACATGGTTAACAATATATAAACGGAGAACACAAAATGAAAATACTTCGCATTATTCTTTCCTGGCTGGTCACTCTACTGCTTCCGGTGGCGTTATCCTTTTTGGGAATGCGCCTGGTCCTGACGCATGTCTTTCTCCAGATCGAGTATCGCCTACCCGGCTTCCCCCCGGATACCTACGGCTTCTCCCTGTCCGACCGCCTGCATTGGTCAACGATCGCCTGGGATTACGAGACCAACAATGCCGGCATCAGTTATCTTGGTGACCTGACTTTCCCGGACGGCTCGCCGCTGTATAACCCGCGTGAGCTGAGCCACATGCATGATGTCAAAAATGTCGTCAAACAAGGGATGATCGCCGGATACAGCATCTGGTTTGTCCTCCTGGCTCTCGGTCTGTGGGCGCGATTTGGAAACTGGTGGCCGGAATACCTGCGCGGCATCCGCCGCGGCGGCTGGTTGACCATAGGGCTGGTAGCATTGATCGCCATTTTCGCCGCGTCCAGTTTCTGGACATTCTTTGCAGATTTTCATGCCCTCTTCTTCACGGGAAATTCCTGGCAGTTTGACTATTCCGACACTCTCATCCGCCTGTTCCCCCTGCCCTTATGGGAGGATGTCTTCCTCTTTATTGGCTTGCTGGACGTTGCCATTGGCCTGACACTGGGATTGGCGCTGAAGCCAAAAGCGCGCTGAGCTGAACTGTCTCAAGGAACACTGGTGGCAGTACCCCGGGTGTTATAATCCAGGAACAGGTATCAAGGAGGCACGATGAGCGAGCATAGTTCAGCTGGCAAGACCACCCTCTCCCCGGAAGTTTTGCTGACCATTGCGCACCAATCGGCCCTGGAGGTCGAAGGCGTCTGCGGGATGGCTCCCGTCAGAGGCAGCGTGAACCGGTTGTTTGGCCACAGCATCGAAGGGGTGCGCATGACAATTGAAGACAACAATGTCTTTGTCGACCTCTTCCTGATTGTCAAAAACGACGTCAATCTCCGTGAGATCAGCCGGATGGTCCAGCAAAAAGTTGCCCGCTCCATCGCTGATATTACCGGCCTGGAGGTCGGTCACATCAACATTCATATCGAGGATATCGACTACCCGTCCGAGGCGTGAACCTTTTATGAAAGCACGCACCAGGGCACGCGGCATCGCCCTGCAGGCACTTTACGAAATCGATTTGGTTGACCACTCTCCAGTCCCGGTCCTGCAGGAACGTCTGGAGGAGGAAAAACTGAGTGATGATCTGGCGGAATTCTCCCGCCAGATCCTGTTTGGCATTCTCCCAATGCGAAAAAAATTGGATCAAGTCATTGCACGTTATGCGCCAGAATGGCCGTTGGATCAGATTGCGCCGATCGACCGCAACATCCTGCGTATCGCCGCCTGGGAGTTCACCGTTCAGAGGAAGACCCCGGTCAAGGTTGCGATAAACGAAGCGGTTGAGCTGGCCAAAGAGTATGGCTCGGACAGCGCACCGCGTTTCGTCAACGGGGTGCTGGGCAGCCTGGCCGAACACCAGAATGAGATTGTTCAGTTTCTGCGGGCGGAGAAATAAGGTGACCGGTTGATGGCAATTTCTGAAATGGACCCTCAGGAACAGCTCTTAATTATCCTGACCGCTGTCGGTAGGATCCGCCCTTGCAAGCTGGCAAAGCAGATGCTAAAAAAAAGCTGGAGGTGGCCTCAGGCGTGCTCCTTCACAGCGCATAGGATACCAACTGCCTCTATCCATTAAATGCCTTTCACTTGTAAAATAAGTTAATGCCCTTCATATTTGCCGACCCTCGCCAACGAAAGGAGGGGGAATGAGAGACCACCCCATCTTCCGCCATTTAATCCTGCTTGTTTTGGCCAGCCTGGTAATGTCTGCGCTTGACGGCTGCACACTTTCGCTGGCAAACCTGCCCAATATCGTTCCTACCACGCCTACCCGTTCCTACCCGCTGCCGCCTACCCCCATTCCCCAGCCGATGGCTGGCATAACCTTCCAGGTGACCATCCCAGGACCGCTGTTGCAGGGGGAGACGCTCGTGCTGAGTGTTGTGGACGAGGTCACTGGCCTTGCGCTTAACCCGACCAATTACCCCCTGAAGGGTTTGGATACGCTGCATTACTCCGTCACCATCCCCTTTGCCATAAACAGCGTGATCAAATATCGCTATATCCGCCAGGGGACGCTGCCGATCCAGGAAACCGACTCGTCCAACCGGCCAGTTCGCTACCGCATGGTTTACGTGGGTGCCCCCAGTACGGTGGAGGATGTGGTCGCTGCCTGGTCTGGTACGCCGTTTTCCGGGGACGTGGGCAGGCTGACCGGTAAGGTGGTCGACTTAATCAGCGGTAACCCAGACCCAAACATCCTGGTCGCCGCAGGAGGGGAGCAGACCTTGAGCGACTCGGACGGCAATTTCATCCTGGAGGGCTTGCCCGCTGGAACGCACAACATGGTCCTTTACGCCATAGATGGGATGTATCAGACTTTCCAGCAGGGCGCCCGCATCGAAGCCGGGAAGCTCACCCCGGTCAGCGTCTCGCTGACCCCCTCCCCACTACTGGTCAGCGTTGTCTTTACGGTCATCGTTCCCCAGGGGACCATTCCCCTGGTGCCGATCCGCCTGGCTGGTAACTTGTATCAGCTGGGCAACACTTTCGCCGACCTTGACGGGGGTATGAACAGCGTGGCAGCGCGTATGCCGATACTCACTCCCATGCAGGACGGCCGGTATACCCTCACACTCAAACTGCCGGCCGGCGCGGACGTGGAGTATAAGTACACCCTGGGTGACGGGTTCTGGAACGCCGAGCACGATGCCAGCGGCAACTTCGTCATCCGCCATCTGATCGTCCCGAACTCGCAGAACCCGGTCCAGGTCCAGGACGTGGTCGCTACCTGGTCATCAGGAACCTCGGGGCCAATCCAGTTCGATGTGAGCGTCCCGGCGAATACCCCCACCGCTGACATCGTTTCCATCCAGTTCAACCCTTACGGCTGGACCGAGCCGATCCCGATGTGGTCGAAGGGCAACAACCAGTGGGTCTATATCTTGTACAGCCCGCTCAACATGCTGGGCACATTCGAGTATCGATACTGCCGCAACGACCAGTGCGGGATCGCCGACGAGGCGAAGACTGCAGGTGGTTCCAACGGGCATCCGGTGTCCACCAGCCTGACCTCCCAGGACATGCAGGACACGGTGAGCAGCTGGGAGTGGTTGCAATCTACGGGCTCTGGTTCTATGGTCGGTCTGTCAGTGACGGCGCGCGCCGCCGGCTTCCAGGCCGGGGTTGAGTTCGGGCCCGGTTACAACCCGACCTGGCAGTCCTGGCTGCCCCTGGCCATCCAGAATGTGCAGGGTATGGGGGCTAACCTGCTGGTGTTGACCCCCTCCTGGACGGTAAGCGGGACCGCGCCGTTCGTCTTTTCGCCCGTGCCGGGCAAGGATCCGCTGTGGTTGGACACGACGGATACAGTTTCACGAGCCCGCGCCGGCGGTCTTACTGTAGCTCTCTTCCCGCAGCCCAACCTGCCTGCCGACACCAATGCCTGGTGGGCGTCTGCCCCGCGCACAGCGGATTGGTGGGATGCCTGGTTTGCCCGCTATCAGGCCTTCGCCGATTATCACGCTGATTTGGCCACGAAGTCCGGAGCGCAGATGCTGATTCTGGGCGGCGGCTGGCTGGCCCCTGCCCTGCCCGGCGGTACCCTCGCCGATAACAGCAGTTCGGGGGTTCCCGCGGATGCGGATGCCCGCTGGAGGACAATCTTCGCCGATGTGCGCAGCCGCTTCAAGGGCAGCTTGTATTGGGCGCTTTCCTACCCGGGCGACCTTCAGTCCGCCCCGGATTTCCTGAATGACCTGGATGGCGTCTACCTGCTCTGGTCAGCCCCACTGGGCAGTTCGACCAGCCCGGATGACCTGCACACCGCCGCCGGCAAGCTGATGGACAGCGACATCCAGCCCTTCCAGGCGGGCCTGCAGAAGCCGGTCATCCTGGCTGTCGCCTACGCTTCGGCCGACGGTAGCGCGCAGGCCAGCCTGTCTGCAGATGTTCTCTTCCAGCCTGGCAGCACCGCGGCAGCGGTCAACTTGCAGGCCCAGGCGGATATCTACCAGGGTCTGCTTGCCGCAGTCAACGAACGCAGCTGGATTGGCGGTTTCGTCAGCCGCGGTTACTATCCCCCGGCTGTGCTGCAGGACGCCTCGGCCTCGCTGCACGGCAAACCTGCCGCCGATGAACTGTGGTACTGGTACCCGCGATTTCTAGGGATAGCGCATTAAACGTGCAAGCCACGCTTCAGGCGTGGCCTGCTAAAAGAGATTCGCGAGGGGCACCCGCCGGGACAGCCCACCGGGTAGGGGGTTGAATATGTCCGTCAAATTCATGCCGCTTTCAGTAAGCCGATCAAATGATTATGGCATTACATCTGACGGGTGATCATTATTCTCCAAGGTCCTGCCCGCCTCGCACACCTTGATCATTGCTCGATCTACTCCAACCCATACTGTTCCGTCAAACGGGTCGATGCCAACTATTTAGGCTGTTTGTCAAGAGGAATCATCAGGAGCACCTCCCTGTTGGAATTAAGTTTGACACCTGCACCGGGTGAATCCACGTGCTGAAACTCCCCAGCGCCTAAAAGCCGAGGGCCTTACAGCGGATAGGGTAACAACAAGTCGTGACCTCCTCATCGAGTTGGGGGTTAATATCCTCGAATCCATCATCCACGGAGGAAAAATGCATCAATCCAAGAGCTGGTTGCGCATTGTGACTTGGATCGGTAGCGGTCTGATCATCCTGGCCGTCCTGCTTTCCGTTTTCGGTATTTATACGGCCCGCCATTCCTTCCCGCAGGTGGATGGAACCCTTCACCTGGCTGGATTAATTGGCCCGGTGCAGGTCTACCGCGATGCCCAGGGCATCCCGAATATTTATGCCGCAAACGCTCATGACCTGTTCATGGCCCAGGGCTACGTGCATGCCCAGGACCGTTTCTGGCAGATGGATTTCTGGCGGCATATCGGGGCGGGGAGGCTGTCGGAACTGTTTGGCAAGTCGCAGGTCAGTACCGATTCCTTCCTGCGTACTATGGGCTGGGCGGAAATTGCCCAGCAGGAGTGGGCGAACGCCAGCCCGGAGGACCGGGCCATCCTCCAGGCGTATGCCGATGGGGTCAACGCCTACCTGTCCGGTCACCGGGGGACTGCGCTCAGCCTGGAGTACGGCGTGCTGAAATTGCTCAATCCGCATTATTCCCCCGAACCCTGGACACCGGTAAACTCGCTGACCTGGGCTAAGGCCATGGCCTGGGACCTGCGCGGCAACATCGACGAGGAAATTGAGCGGGCAATGCTCTTGAAGACCCTTTCCCTGGAGCAGGTGAACCAGCTTTTCCCGCCTTATCCTTCAGATCACCCGGTCATTGTGCCCGGCTTTAACCTTATCTCTTCCGGACCTGCAACCAGCCTGTCTGGCCTCTCCTCCTTCCCTGACGCTGAGCTTGCGGATGTCCAGGCAAACTTTACTGCGCTGGATACCCTGCTCGGACCGGCGGGCATGCAGATCGGCTCCAACTCCTGGGTCGTCTCGGGCGCGCTGACCACCAGCGGGAAGCCGATCCTGGCTAACGACCCGCACCTGGCCATCCAGATGCCCTCCATCTGGTATCAGCTGGGACTCCACTGCCGGCAAAAAACTGATGCCTGTCCCTATGAAGTCGCCGGCTTCTCCTTTGCTGGTGTGCCGGGCGTGATCATTGGGCACAACGACCGCATCGCCTGGGGCTTTACCAACGTCGGCCCGGATGTGATGGACCTGTACATCGAGAAGGTCAACCCGGCAAATCCGAACCAATACGAGGTGAACGGCCAGTGGGTAGACATGGCTGTGCATACAGAGACCATCCAGGTCTCGGGCGGTAAGCCGGTGACGCTTACCGTGCGAGCCACACGTCATGGACCGGTTGTCTCAGACGTCTATCTTCCAGACAAGTTCACCCAGCAGGCCGGGATTCCCCTGCCGGATAACTATGTCGTCTCACTTCGTTGGACGGCACTCCAGCCGGGCAACCTCTTCGATGCTGTCTGGGGCTTCGACCGGGCGCAGAACTGGGACGACTTCCGCCAGGCAGCGCGCGCCTTTTCTGTCCCAGCACAGAACCTGGTTTACGCGGATGTGGACGGGAATATTGGCTACCAGATGCCCGGGTTGATCCCGATCCGCGCCAATGGCGATGGCCGCCTGCCCGTCCCGGGCTGGACCGATGACTACGAATGGACAGGCTACATTCCCTTCGAGCAGCTCCCGTTTGCCTTCAACCCGCCTTCGGGATATATCGTCACGGCGAATAATGCCGTAGTCAGCCCGACCTATCCCTATCTGATTACCACTGATTGGGATTACGGCTTTCGCGCCCAGCGCATCACCTCTATGATCACCCAGGCTCCTGGAAAAATAGACCTGGCTTATATCCAGAAGATGCAGTATGACAGCACCAGCCTGAATGCCGAGACGCTCGTGCCGATCCTGACCAGCTTGAAAGTCCAGTGGGGCACGCAGGAGCAGGCGGCTGCCCTGGATATGTTGAACCACTGGGATTTTCGCGAAACAATGGATTCGAAACCGGCTCTGATCTTTGAAAATTTTTGGTGGTATTTACTCAAAGATACGTTTACAACGAAAAACATTCCCGAGGATTACTGGCCGAAAGGGGATAATCGCTGGGCCGAAGTGATGCGCGAGCTGGTCCAGCAGCCAAACAGCCCATGGTGGGATGACCCGTCTACGACTGGCAAAGTCGAAACCCGGGATGATATATTTGCTCGAGCCTTTACGGAATCGATTGCAGATCTGGATCAACAGTATGGCAAGGACCCGGCAAAATGGCCGGCATGGGGAGATGTGCACACTGCAACCTTCCAGAACCTTTCGCTGGGTCAGTCCGGGGTCGCCCCGATCGAGGCCCTGTTCAACCGTGGGCCTTTCCGAACCGCGGGCGGCGCCTCGATAGTCAACGCCACCGGCTGGGATGTGTTTAAATCATTCCAGGTCAACTGGCTTCCGTCGATGCGCATGATTGTGGATTTGAGCAACCTGGACAACTCTCTTACCGTTCATACCACCGGTAAGTCCGGGCATGCATTTAATCCACACTATATCGACCTGGCCCCATTGTGGGCGCAGGGGAAATATTATCCAATGCTGTGGGATGAGCAGTCCGTCCTGAAAAACGCTTCAGATCTTCTGCAGCTGATGCCGTGAATGACCGGAATGAATTAACCACGAAGCAGCTGGGTTAAACCTCAAGATAAAAACTGGTTGCTTCGTGGTTAATAATAGAGCCAATCAGCGATCGTCACCCCTTTTTGAAAAACCCTATCCTTTAGGTTCTGAGAATTGAGAATTAATTTGCATGTCTTCGGGGATTCTCTTATTTCAAGGGTAGCTTATATTGGTCTCCTGATTCGGAGGCCGCATCCCCGTTCGTTACTGCACCGGCCTTCTTCAGATCAGCAGTGGCGATGCGCGCTATGGAAGCTACCCGGTCACCTTCCTTGACATCCATCAGGCGAACGCCGCGCGTAGCGCGTCCAGCTCGTTTGACCTGTTTTACCTTCAATCGCAGAACCATGCCGTTTGCAGAGATCAGGGTCACATCATCCGCTTCCTGGACGACGCGCGCCGAGCTGATCACGCCGATCTTATCCGCCGCGTTCTTAGCGATGGTCTGTACGCCGCCGGTGGCGCGGCCCTTGGCCGGGTATTCGTCCAGCGAGGTCCGTTTGCCATAACCTTCGGTGGTGACCAGGATCAGCTCGCCGCCATTTTCAACGACCTCCATGCTGGCAACCTTGTCGCCTGCCGCAAGCTTGATACCGGTCACGCCGCCGGCAGTGCGTCCCATTGAGCGGATGACGTCCTCAGCGAAGCGCAGGGCCTTACCTTGTTCGGTAACCAGGATGACCTCGTTATTGCCAAGGGTCAGCCGCGCCCAGCCGAGCTCGTCCTTGTTCTCCAGGGATATGGCAATGATGCCGGAAGGACGCACGGTCGAGAGTTCTCCGAGTGACATACGTTTCATTTTCCCATTGCGGGTGGCCAGGGTGATGTACTCGGCGATATCGAAGGAGGGCACCGAGACGGCCGCGGTGATCGTCTCGCCTGCTTCAAGCGACAACACATTGACCAGCGGGATGCCCTTGGCTGACCGGTCGGCGTCCGGGATCTGGTAGACTTTTTCGGAATAGACTTTGCCGCGATCGGAAAAAAACAGCATAGTGTCCAGCGAGCGGGCCGGGATAAGGGTCAGGATTTCGTCCTCCTCCTTCGTGGCATGCCCGGTCACGCCCTTGCCGCCGCTCCCCTGGGAGCGGTAGGAAGTTGCCGCGACGCGTTTGATGTAGCCCCGGGCGGTGAGCGAGATCAGCACGGCCTCGTCCGGCACGAGATCTGCGTCGCTCAGGTTCTCGACGGCCTCGACGGCGATATGCGTGCGGCGCTCATCACCGTATTTTTCGACCAGATCGCGCATGTCGTCCTGCACAAGCGCCAGGATCTTCTTTGGGTTGGCGAGCAGATCCTCCAGGCGGGTAATCTGCTCCTCGAGTTGTTTATACTCGTCTTCGATCTTCTGGCGCTCGAGGGCAGCTAGGCGGCGCAACTGCATATCGAGGATAGCCTGGGCCTGGATTTCGCTCAGCTTGAAGCGCTTCACCAGTCGCTCCTTGGCGACGTCGGCGTCGGGCGATTCGCGGATGGTCTGGATGACCGCGTCCAGGTTGTTAAGCGCCTTGAGCAGGCCTTCCAGGATGTGGGCCCGGGCGCGGGCTTTATCGAGCTCGAACTGTGTGCGCCGGGTGAGCACCTGCTGGCGGTGATCTATGAAAATCTGCAGCGCTTTCTTGAGCGGCAGCAGGCGCGGCTCGCCGTCGACAAGGGCCAGCATCTGCACGCCGAAGGTAGTCTGCAGATTAGTGTACTTGTAGAGCTGATTGAGCACTTTTTTGGGCTGGGCACCGCGCTTTAGCTCGATGACGATGCTCATGCCACGCCGGTCGGATTCATCGCGCAGGTCAGAGATCGTATCTATTTTTCCTCCCGCGCCAGGTCGGCAATGCGCTCGATCAGCGTGGATTTGTTGACCTGGTAAGGGATCTCGGTGACGACGATACGGTGCCGGTTTCCGGACATCTCCTCGATATGTGCCTTGCCGCGCAGCACGATGCGCCCCTTCCCGGACCCGTAGGCGGCTTCGATGCCTTCTGTACCGACGATGATGCCTCCGGTGGGGAAGTCCGGACCGGGGATGAATTTCATCAGGTCTTCGATGGGGACATCGTCGATGGTGTCATAGTGGTCGATCAAATGATTGATAGCTGCGGCCAGCTCTTTCAGGTTGTGGGGTGGGACGTTGGTGGCCATACCCACGGCGATGCCGGAGGAGCCATTGAGCAGCAGATTGGGCAGCCGGGAGGGGAGGACGGTCGGCTCCAGGAGCGAGCCGTCGAAGTTGTCGGTGAAGTCGACTGTGTTCTTTTCCAGGTCAGCCAGGATCTCCTCGGCCATGCGGCCCAGGCGGGCTTCGGTGTAGCGCATGGCGGCCGGCGCGTCACCGTCCACTGATCCGAAGTTGCCCTGGCCGTCGACCAGCAGGTAGCGCATGGAGAAATCCTGGGCCATGCGTGCCATGGATTCGTAGACAGCCGCGTCGCCGTGGGGGTGATATTTGCCCAATACTTCGCCGACGATGCGTGCAGATTTCTTGTAGGTCGAGTTGGCGCGGATGCCCATATCCTGCATGGCGTACAGGATGCGCCGGTGGACAGGTTTAAGTCCGTCGCGCGCATCCGGCAGGGCGCGTGCCACGATGACCGACATGGCGTAGTCCAGGTAGGCGGTGCGCATCGTTTCGTCGATGTCTGCCATCTGCACGGTGCCGATGACTTGTTTGACCGGTTCCGGTGCGGAGCCGTCGGGTTCAGGTTCTGCCATAATCATCCTCATTATTTAGGGGCGACGGATCCGTCGCCCCTTCAAGATGTTCATAAGAGCGAAAAGATTATACCCCATGCCAGGTTGCCTTGCCAATTTGAGACGCGGCGAGTATAATCCCGCCTGCTTGTCCGGGGCGTGGCTCAGTCCGGTTAGAGCGCTGCGTTCGGGACGCAGAGGTCGGCGGTTCAATTCCGCCCGCCCCGACAGATTTGTCCTGACCCGACAGGAACAGACTCTCAGTGATGGGAGTCTTTTTTTTCGATTAGTGCGGTTGGTACCTTAATCTTTTTGCCGAAGAGCCTACTCCGGTAGGGGATCAGACTCCCACCCCATAGGCTGAAGCGATCATTGTGAAATCCTATTCAGACAATTTGTAACGCAAATGTAACCTATCCATTCCTTGACGGGCTCAATTCGCGGTAGTATAGTTGCGCCGAATTAAATACCTCGTTAGGCGAGGCGTCTGCGTGATAAACAGGCCATTGTCCCGAAACGTCGAAAGACGCCAAGGGGTAGACCAGGCCGGGCCGGATTAAGGCCCCGCTCAAAGTGGCTGGGAAGGAAATCCCCTACGACGCGCAGTGCCAAACCCCGACCAGGAGGTGCCTTTGGCGGAAAAGCCAAAGGCTGGAAATGGTTGTTATGCAAACCTTCTGGTATATCAGGAGGTTTTTGTTTGGATTTGCCCGGCTTCTATCGAATATTTATTCTCAGAGAAAAGAAGTGATGGTGTGCACACAGACTGTATTTCGCTAGATTTATCAATGTACTGGCAGAAAGCCAGATTTTTGGGCCGGATGTGCGGCTCTTGGGCGTGCCTCGTCTTCGCGTGGAATGAAGAACCCTGGTGCCGGCCGGACCAATGTCGGGCAGGTCAAGTATCTTTTCTGGACGCCGCCTTCTGCCATTAGAGCAGGCGGCGTTTTTTTCGCCACATCCTATTTTTGAGGTGGCTTAGCGTCTTTCAATAAAGAAAAGCTGATTTTTCAAGGGTGAGGATTATTGCCAAAATTTAAAGGGTCGAGGCGATGAGAAATGAATGCGGTTTCAAAACTCTATTATGCCAATCAAAGAGTAATAAAATTCTTCCGCCTTTTTGCACTGATCGCCGGACCAGGCATCCTGGTCATGGTGGCAGACAATGATGCCGGTGGCATAACCACCTATACGGCGACTGGTGCCAAGTATGGATATGACTTAATATGGTTTCTGGTTTTGTTGGGGCCGATCGCTTATTTTGTCCAGGAGATGACTGTCCGTTTGGGATCGGTTACGAAGCGCGGTCACGCGGAGGCTATTTTCGATGCCTTCGGACCGTTCTGGGGCTGGTTTTCTCTATTTGACCTAAGCCTGACCGACTGGCTGACCCTGGTCAGCGAGTTCATTGGCATGACCGCGGCTCTGGGAATCTTTGGGATTTCGCATTGGGTCACCGTCGTAATTGTTATTTTTCTGATGGCCATCATGGTCATTCAAGGTCGCTATTGGACATGGGAAAAGATCGCCCTGACTTTTTGCATTGTTAACTTGATCTATATTCCGGCAGCGTTCCTGGTTCACCCGAACTGGTCGGATGTTTTACGAACTGGTTGGTTTCCTCATTTTCCGGGGGGATTAACCGGGACGATGTTCTTTTTCCTGATGGCAAATGTCGGCACAACCATCGCTCCCTGGATGGTCTTCTTTCAGCAGAGCGCCGTGGTTGATAAAAATGTAAAGGAAAAGGACATCCCCTGGAGTCAGCTGGATACGGCCATTGGGGCATTCTTTACAGTAGTGGTAGCCGTCTTCTGTATTGTGGTCACCGGGGCAGTATTAAAAGGGGTCGACATTCAGAGCGCTGGCGAAGCCGCGGTCCAGCTAATGCACTTCAGCAGGTATGCCGGGACCTTTATGGCGATCGGTCTGTTCGATGCCGGCTTCCTGGGTGCAATTTGCATCTCACTCTCCAGCTCATGGGCAGTGGGGGAGGTCTTCGGCTGGGCGCACTCGTTAAACAACAAGGTCAAGGAAGCTCCTTGGTTTTATGCTTTTTACTTCTTCATGCTCCTCTCAGCCGGCATTGTGGTCCTGATCCCGGGCGCGCCGCTGGTCACAATAACATTATTTGTCCAGGTGGCAGCGACGACACTGCTTCCTGCTGCACTAGTGTTCCTGATCCTGCTCTTGAATAATGAAGAGCTAATGGGAAAATTCAAGAACAGCCGGTTCCAGAACGTGGTCACTTTTACGATCGTTATCGGGTTAATCATCCTGTCGACCGGCTATAGCCTGACCACATTGTTCCCGAATTGGTTGCATTAGTTTTATTTCAGGAGATACAGGATGGAGCGATTGTTGAACGGGTTTCACAATTTTTTCCAGGCAATCCGGGAGATCAATGAAAAATATAAAACCCCGCGAATAAAGACAACGCGCATGGTCAGCATCTCTTTATTAATACTCAGGATTTATCTGATCGGCATGTTGCTTTTATTGTTGTATACATTCGTCATGACTGTGATTCACCAGATTCGTTAGGAGAGCCACATGGACCAAAATACAAAAATTCCCGCGCTGCCCATTGAACAGTCCCAATTTTTGAGCGAGATCCTCGGAGTCAGGGTGACGATTGCAGGGAGAAGAGTTGGCAAGTTGAACGATTTGATCATCCATGAAAACGGGACCTTACCGGTCGTGACCCATTTTGTTATCTCCCGGCCTTTCGGCGAAAGCGCTGTGGTTCCCTGGGAGGCCGTAGGAAGCCTGAACCCCAAGGAAATGATCCTCAGTGTGGATAGCATTGTTCCTTTCGTTTGTGAGCCAGATGAAAAAGCGATCTTGCTCAGGGATCATATCCTGGATAAGAAAGCCATTGATATGGATGGCCGGGAGATGGAGGTCGTTTACGATGTCAAACTAGTAGTGAAGAACAACAAGCTTTATGTCAGCGAAGTCGACCTAAGCCGTTACGGGCTTTTACGTCGTATGGGTCTCACAAAACTAGCAAATTTTATCTACACTCTGGCAGAACATATACGCGAACAGACTATTTCCTGGACTTACATCCAGCCTTTGCCGGAGGATATCGGCAGTTTTCGCGGGAACCTGCAGTTTAAAGTGCTGAAGGAAAAATTGGCCGATCTCCACCCGGTCGACCTGGCGGATATCCTGGAGGAGATGGATCCCGACCAGCGTGTCGAGCTCTTTCAAGAACTCGACCCCGAGCGGGCCTCGGACACCCTGGAAGAAATAGATCCTAACGTGCAGCGCGACCTGGTCGAATCAATGAAAGTCGAAAAAGTGGCACAGCTGATCGACCAGATGACCACTGGCCAGGCGGCGGACGTCTTATCGATCCTTTCAGCTTCAGAAGCCAGCGACATTCTTAAGCTGCTCGATCCCGAAAATGCGGCCAAGATCCACGCCATCATGGAGCACCATGAAGAGAACATCCTGGATTTCGCCACGCAGGAGTACGTTGCCTTTCCGCCGGATTACACGGTGGAGAAGGCCCAGGACGAATACCGCACCGCAGCAAAAGGCAAGGATGTCGTCATGTATATCTATGTCCTGGATGAACAAAAGCACATCCTGGGTGTGATTGATATCAAGGAACTGCTCCTGGCGGAAGACAAGGCTTTCTTGAAAGACATCATGGAAGTACATGTAAACAAATTGGAGCCTGACAGCACCCTGAAAGAAGCCTACGAGAATTTTGCGCGTTATGATTACCGGGCGATCCCAATCAGTGATGACAATCATGTCATGTACGGCTGTGTCACTTACCGGGATATTGTCGGGCTGAAACACCGCTTTGTAAAATAAAAGGATAACACAACACCCGCGATGGAGATGCTACGAGCAAAGGCTGATAACGATTATTGTTCAGTGATGATTTCCTGGGTGGATGGCAAAAAGCAATTAAACCAGTGCTGGCGTTGACGGCAAGATTGATTGGACTGCGATGACGGGGAGGGTCGAGCAGAAGGGTATTCATTTGATCACGTCGTTTTAACAATAAAAGCACTGAATAGAAATATCCAGTGCTTAATTTCCTTTACTACCCTGTTCAGAATTACGCTCGGATAACCACAAAGTTAGACAGCAAAATATAGAACATCGCCGCCCCTGCTATTAAGGCTACGAGTATTCCGAGCCGAATGCCATCTACCCTCCGAATCCATAATGGAGGTAAAACAGACGACGAGATAAATAACAATTTTCGTTGTACGCCCAATGCAATAGAGGTGCTGACAATGATTAATGCTAAATGTACAAATAGCTCGGGATTATTGATGCCACGCATAACCCAAACGATTACAGATGCCAATCCAGGGATTACAATCCAAATTGATTGCGTGATCAATCCTTTCCAATCAAGTTTCTGATTTCGAGGCAAAATAGGTAAACCCAATGCACAGATGGCATAAATTAAGCATAGAAATTCTATCAAAGCACCAGGCATAATTGGCCATTTTCCAGTCCTGATCAAGATAGCGGAGATTATTGCGCAGCCAATCGCGGCTGGTGCGCTGAGTAAGGTGATTAGTTCTAAAGCGACGGAACGAGTAGTCCATTTAAAATTCCACATTTCGGGCAGAGCAAAATAATTAAACATATTATTCTCCTTAAGCAGGGGTGAGTAGTCAGAAAAAACCTACCCACCCCCACGTGTTTAGCAGAGCTCAGCAGGGCAGGAAAAAGAAGTTGGATTTTATGGTGATAACCACACCCTGAATGGTGACTTTGTGACATTAATGTAGAAACCGGGTCCCCCTGCGCTGTCATAGTAGTTGATTACAAGTGCGCTTAATCCCGACATAAAGGCGCAAACACCTCCAGCCCACACTGCGGGAGGTATTATCGCGATCAAAGCGCATACCATTGCTACGAAACCGAACCCGGTTTCCCATGTTACTGCGTCATCATGTGAGATGTAGATCGTCATCGTAGTGGAAGTGTAATAGATCCAGCCTCCACCTGGAATTCCTAGGTAAGCATCGATGGATGGCGACGATCCCTTTCCAGAGGAACTCCCCGCTTGGCTGATCGCATTTTGCAGGGCTTGCAATTGAGCATCATCTTTTATATTCCAAAAGAGAAGTCGATGCCCTGCACCATATTTCTGCAACAGCGTCGCGACACGATACTCCACGCCGTTCTGATCAACGATGTGTAGCACTTGCAACCCCCCAGCTAATACTTCAGTCTGAACAACGCGACATCCACATCCGTTAGCCCCCTGGCCTCCATCTGCGAAGGATACTGCGACATTATTCCCAGCCAGCATAAGAGCCAACACGATGGAGAAAAAAGTTGTAACCAATGGTCGTTTAAATATAATCATCCCTCCTGATTGAACAGAACTTACCCCGCTTGACTCTGCACTTCCTGCTTGTATTGTACAGACAATTGGATAAAAATTCAATAGGGTTGTGAAATTTTTAAAGTTGTGTCAGTTCTGGGGTTAGGTCTTTTTATTTGGTACCTGGAAAAGTCTATAAATTTCGTATCTAAACCGTCTTATAAAATTGCATCCAAAAGGCATGTTGCCAGGGGCAAAGGAAACTGGATCGGAGGCAAGGTCGGAGGCTTTTCAGGTTGAGATAGCCCGGTGAGGCTGATGAAATCAATGCCCAGCATTGGCTGCCTATGAATAGAGCAACAAACCGATGGGGGTGTGGTTTTTAATAAAGGCAAAAAGACCCGGCTTTTTCAGCTTGACAAGCTTACTCTCTTGATATATACTCAGGATATATACTTAGTATATATTATTCCTCTGATCATTAAAAAATCCACTTATGCTTCGATATGCCTTGCTCGGATTACTCGCACGACGACCCAGCCATGGGTACGATCTCAAGAATGAGGTCGAGCACTCCCTGGGCAATAACTGGGAAATCAACTTCGGCCAGATTTACACCACCCTGGGGCGTCTGGAACGGGATGGCCTGATATCCGCGGAAGACAAGTCAACGGATGCGCGCGGGAAGAAGGTTTACATGATCACCGCTGCGGGGCGTGCTGAACTGGAATCGTGGCTCAACCGGACGATCGAGAATCCACGACAGTTGCGTGATGAATTCATCATCAAGCTGATCATCCGTTCCATGGCGGGTTATGGGGAGACCCAGACTGCCATTCACGAACAACGCCAGGCGTATTTGTACCAATTGCACAGTTTCACCTCGCTGTCCGCACAGAAGGAAAACAATCCCTTCGTCTCCCTTCTGATCGAGGGGGCAATTCTGCACCTGCAGGCGGACTTGCGCTGGCTGGATGTTTGCGAGGAACGCCTGGAGAACGATGGGCGCGGTGCACAGGATTGATCATTTTGAAGGATTTTTGAAAGGAGCTGGCAATGCTTTTGGATTTGGCGGTGAAGACTTTATGGCGGCACAAACTTCGCTCACTATTAACCATCCTGGGTGTGGCGACTGCCGTCCAGTTATACCTGATGAGCAATAATATCATGGGTGTATATAACCGGGATATCCAGAACCGGATTAATCAGTTTGCCGGGAAAATCTTCATCCAGGAGAGTGTGCAAAATACAGGTTCCGGAGCGGATTTTCCTTCCATGGACAGCAGCATTCGCATGGATACGGCAAATGCGATCCTCCAGCTGGGTGGCACGGACACACAGTCCAGTTCGGCGATCCTGTTTGTGCCCCTGGCTACTTCGCCGCGGCCAAACATGCCTCCCTTATATATTGCTGTGGGTGTCGAACCTGGTCATGAACTGGCTTTCCTGGGGAACCTGGGAGTCGCAGACGGATCCATGTCCCTGGCCGCCAGTGGCCGCGTCATTCTTGGGGCATCGGCTGCCAGTCACTACCAGCCAGCGAATCTGGGCCGGAAACTCCAGCCAGGGGACCAGGTCGAGATTCAAGGAAGGAGTTTTGTTGTAGAAGGCATTCTGGAGCGAGCTTCTACCCTTTACGATGGGTCAGTGATCCTCCCCCTGGCAACCGTCCAGGAGGTTTTCAGCCGGCAGTCTATGATATCTGCGGTCGTTCTTACTGCAGCCAGCCTGAATAACCTGGCCGACCTGAAGGAGGCGGTCCAGAGCCGATACCCGGAGCTGCAGGTATCCGATCAGGGAGATTTGTCCCGGAACGTTGACGAGATGATGACAAGCCAGCGGATGATGTTCGCCATGATCGAGGATTCGGTGATCCTTGCAACGGCAATGGTAATCATGATTGTCGTCGTCATTGCAGTCATGGAACAGCGCAAAGATATCGGAACATTGCGAGCGCTCGGAGCAAAGAATTGGCGCATTCTCATTTTCGTGGCGGGACAGGCCATCCTTTTGAGCCTGCTCGGAGGTGTGGTGGCCCTGCCGGTTTTTCTGATCGTCAATCGTTATCTGAATTTTGGGACGTTTTTTTCCACAGCACAAATGGCTCGGATGTGGCTGGCGACCATGGGAGCCTGCACTATCGTTGGTCTGTTGGCGGCAATGCTGCCTGCCTGGCAGGCGGTACGCGTCGACCCGCTGGAAGCGCTCCAGTCCAGGTGAGTTTTAGCATTTGCTTGACACAGCTTTTAAGGAGGATTGCATGTTGTGGGATGTTGCTTTGAAAACTTTATGGAGAAACAAACTGCGAACCCTGTTGACGATCATCGGGGTTGCCGTGGCAGTCCAGCTTTACCTTGTCTTCAACGGAGTGCTGGTCACCTACCGGGATGAGACTGGCCGGCAGCTGAGGGCCTTTGCGGGGAAGATAATCGTGGAGCAGCCGGTGGAATCAAATCGGGGAAATACCGATTTGACCGCCTCAGGGAGCAGCCTCCCGATGACCATGGTCGGGGAACTCCTGGCGGTGAACGGGATCGACCGAGCGGCCAGCTCGGCCATGGTTTTCATTCCCATTGTCCCCTCGTCGATGCCCTACATGCCGCCGGATGTACTGGCCGTGGGCGTCCAGCCCGGGCATGAGACGGCCTTCCTGGGCAGTTATGCAGCAGCATCAGGAGTCACCGCATTTACCGGGTTGGAAGAGGTTATTCTTGGCCAGAGTGCTGCCCGATTTTACCAGCCGAAGGGCAGGAGCACTGCTCTCGCTATCGGCGAAATGATCGGTATCCAGGGTCATTCCTTAAAAGTAGTCGGCATCTTGAAAGGGGAATCCAAGCTGTTCGACAACGCCGCGATCATGCCGCTGCAGACCGCCCAGACGATCTTTGATCGACCGGATTTTGTCTCATCCGTTATCCTGACTGCGGCCCATGTGGAGGCTGTGTCGGATCTGAAAACAAGGATCACGACCAGCTTCACCGGCTTGCAGGTATCGACTCAGGAAGACCTGGCCAGGGGAGCAAATGGCATCCTGAACACCATGGATAAGTTCTTTTCCGTGATTATGAATTCTTTTATTGTTGTGGCGATCATCGTCATCACGATTGTTGTCGTAGTGGCCGTGCTGGAACAGCGTCAAGAGATCGGTGTCCTCCGGGCAGTGGGCGCTGCCCGGTGGCGTATCTTCCTGATGATTGCCTGCGAGTCGCTAGGTTTAAGCCTGCTCGGCGCCATGCTTGCCCTGCCGGTCGCTTATTTCCTGGAAAGGTTTGGGATGAGCAAGTTCAGCAACCCTCCCAGCTTGCTGGTGGTCTGGTGGGGACAGACCATGCTTGTCGCCTGCGTGGTTGGCGTGCTGGCTGCCCTCCTGCCTTCCTGGCAGGCGCTGCGCGTGAATCCGCTCGAGGCACTGCAGTACGAGTGAAAGATCGAAATCTATGGAAGAAGGAATAATAAAATGGATATGATATTGGAAACCACAAATGTCACCAAGACCTATGGCATGAACGGCGTGACTGTCGAGGCCGTGCGTGGCATCGATTTAAAGGTGGGCAAGGGTGAGTTTATTGCCATTGTCGGTCCTTCGGGCAGCGGCAAATCGAGTCTGCTACACTTGCTTGGTGCAATGGACCGGGCCACCGGAGGCCAGGTGCTTTTCAATGGATGCAACCTGGCAAAGATGAACGATGGGCGGCGCACCGAGCTGCGGGCGAAACACATCGGCTTTATTTTCCAGACATTCAACCTGCTGCCCATGCTGACCGTTTTTGAGAACGTCGAGATTGTCATGCGTTTCACCGGGATCGGGCGTGCCGAGCGCCAGGCGCGAACAAGGGAATTGCTCCAGGTCGTTGGGCTTACGGACCGGGCGCGGCACCTGCCCCGGCAGCTGTCGGGTGGTGAACGCCAGCGTGTGGCGATCGCTCGCGCCCTGGCGAACCGTCCGGAGCTGATCCTGGCCGACGAGCCGACCGGGAATCTCGACTCTAAAACAGGCACCAGCATCCTGGAGCTGCTGCGCAAGATCTGCACAGAGCAAGGAAATACTATTATTATCGTCACGCATGATTTCCGCGCCGCATCTTATGCCGACCGTGTTCTGGTGCTGCGCGATGGGCAGATCCGTGGCGAGAGCCGCCTGTCCCGCGAGGGAGATAAACACAAGTTGTTAAATCAACTGCTCGAGTGGGGACTGCAGTGACCCACCTTCTCTAAGGGCGTGGTCTTCGAGCAAATGAATCAATAAGAATCATTTCAGGGTACTAAAGCGCAACGGGCGGGGTCCTCCCCGCCCGTTGATTGCTGTTGTCTTTCTTGGATCGATTCACTTCTCCTCGGTGGCCCAAAACCGCCATGCGGCTAGGGAGAAAAACAGGATGGCATAGCCTGCCAGCGCAGCCGCGGGGAGCAGCACGGAGGAGAATCCCAGGCCGCGCACGGTAATGTTTTTGAAACCATCCAGGCCCCAGGCGACAGGCGAAACGTGTCCCACAGCCTGGAAGGTCGGTCCAGTGACATCCAGCGGCACCCAGGCTCCACCCAGACCGGATAAAATGAACATCGGGATCAATGAGAAAAGAACAGCCTGTTCTTCTGATTTGGCCACCACCCCGATCAGAAGCCCGAGGGCGGCGATACAGGCTGCCGCGGCCACCGCCACGAGCAGAGTCGCCAGGGGGACCCGGAAGTAATCGACTTTCAGGATCAGCTGGCCGAAGGCGATCAGCAAAACGAACTGCCCGAAAATCATGGCATAGATCGCCAGGTAATGCCCGACCAGGATCTGGATCCGGGAGGTGGCCGTGGTCAGCAGGCGCTGCAGAGAGCGCGACTTGCGTTCAGTAACAATAATGGTTGCAGCGGTGAGCAGGGCGGCAATGCTAAATTGCAGCATCATGCTGGGCGAGGACTGTGCCAGGGAAAGAATGGTCTGGCTCTTTGGCTTGATCGCCTCGCTGCTGGTGACCGCCACCTGGATCGGAGGCTTCTGCCAGGCGGTCAGGGCCGCGTTGAAGATTGAGGCGAAATCGCCGGGATTATTGATCGCCTTGGCGACGATCTGTGCTGTATGGACACTGCTCATCAGCCGGTTCGTGGCTACCAGGATTTCAGTCTGAATGGTGGAAGCGGATGTGTTGGCCGGGTCGCTCAAAAAGACTAATTTCATTGGGGCCTCGGTCTGGAGCGACTGGCTGAAACCGGCCGGGACAATGACCGCGGCGGCCAAATTCCCTTCTCCGACCAGTTTTTCGAGATCGGCACGGCTGTGCTGGGGATTCTCGTCCATGCGGATAACCGTGGAACTGACAAGCAGGGATTTCAAGCCCTGGCTGATCTGTCCGCCGTCCTGATCCAGATAGCCGACCGGCAGACGCTGGTCGGTGTTGCTGCTTCCCCCGCCAAAGGCCAGCCCAAAGAGCAGCGTGAAGGCGATGGGCATGATCAGCAGAAACAGGAAGGTCATGCGGTTCCGCATTATCTGGCGGAGATCTTTAAGGGTTATATCAAAAATATGGTTCATGAGTACCTCCTATACGTATCGTCTCTGGAAGCGCAGTATGCCGATAATGAAAAAGAGGATGCTCCAGGCAACCAGGACCACGAATGTCACTGCGATGTCGCCGAGCGGGGCGTTGTTCATGTTTTGTAGCAGACCGCGCACGGCCCAGCCGACGGGCTCGATCAGGGATATTTTTGAAAACAAATCCGCTGAGGAGGAGGCCCTGGCGAAGATTGGGATCCCACCCAGCATGCCGAGTACCGTCAGCAGTCCGCCGAAGATGAGGCCGCTCTGCTTGGTGCTCTTGAGCAGCGAGGTGATAAAGATGCCGAAGGCAGCAGCAGCCAGAATCACACCTAAGATCACCAACGCAACCGGCAGGAGTGCTCCCCAGGCGATTGCGAATATCCAGTGGCCAAGGAGGAACAATACGATCATCTGGACCACTACGATTAAACCGACGGCCAAAAATTTTCCGCCGAGAATAGTGGAATGCGAGGTCGGGGTGGTGAACAGGCGCTGCAGGGTGCCTTCCTCGTCCTCCCTCAGGATCGATTGCGCTGTGGTGGACCCGGTATAGAACGCGTAGAAAATCGTCAGCCAGCCCATGATCGGGCCGATAATAGTGACCAGGATATTCGGCTGCTGCTGGGTCGTGGAGATGTTCTGGACATCAAGGAGTGCAGCCGTCGGATCCGTGTTTGTTTCGGAAGCCATATACTGCTGCACAACCTGGCCGATCAGGGTTGGATCGACGCTGCTGGTTTGCGAGGTGACGACGGTTATAGCGATTTTAGCGCCGGACATGCTGTCGATGACCTGGTTTAATACCGCTTGAATGATGCCTGGGCCGATCGTCAGGGTGGGATCTTTGTACAGCTCGATTGTGGCCTGGCTGGAGAGGTCGGAAAACCTGGCCGAGAAATCTGTCGGTATGATGATGGCAGCACCGGCCTTCTGGTCATTGACCGCCGAGCGTGCCTGCTCAGCGCTGTCCATGAGGGTTACTTCCATGATGTCTGCGATGTTCTTTTCCTGCAGGATGGAGGTGATGAGCTCGCCCATTGAACTTGCCTTTGACCCCGAGGGGAGTTGAGCCTTGACTGCGTCGAAGGCAGGGCTGCCCTGATCCAGATTGACGAGGACCACTTTGGTGACTGGTAGATTGAAGGTGCCGCTGTTTTTCCCCGTTCCGCCGAACATCAGGTAGAACATCCCGGTCATCAGCAGCGGGACACCGAACATGAAAACTACGGCGAACGCACTGCGGAAATAATGGGTCATGTCTTTGAAGGCGATGTCTAATATTTTCATAAAGGTCTCCTTGGAAGGGAAGCAGGGAATGATCTCGTCAGAACTCTCACGGGCGGATGTCCTAATCCCTGAGCGCCCTTCCTGTAAGTTGCAGGAAAACGGCTTCCAGGTTTGGGGCCTGGATATCCACCGATGTGATGCGAACGCCGCTCGCGGCTGCTGCTTCGAAAAGCCTAGGCAGAATGCGGTTGCTGTCCTCAGCGAGAATGATGAGCGTGCCGTCCTCGGCGGTTACATTTTTCACCCCCTGGATAGCCTTCCAGGCTTCGATCACCTTCCCTGATTCGGTGTTGATTGTCACAACGATCCGATCCATTTCTCCGACGATCCGGACCAGTTCCTCGTTGGTGCCGTTGGCGATCACCTTGCCGTTGTCCATGATGGCAATGTGGTCGGAGAGCTCTTGAGCTTCTTCCATGTAATGAGTGGTGTAAAGCACTGTCATGCCCTGGTTTTTGAGGCTGATCACGTTATCCAGGATGCTGCGGCGGGACTGCGGGTCTATGCCGACGGTGGGTTCATCCATATAAATGACTTTGGGTTTATGCAGGAGGGCCACGCCGATATTTACCCGGCGCTTCATCCCACCCGAATATTTCCCGACGCGGTCCTTGGCCCGGTCGGTAAGCCCGATGACCTCCAGCACCTCATCGACGCGCTGTTTAAGCGCGGGGCCGCGCAGCCCGTACATCTTTCCCCAAAAATCCAGGTTCTCTCGGGCGGTCATGTCCTCGTACAATGCAATTTCCTGGGGGACCACACCTAGGACGGATTTGACGCCCATCGGGTCCTTGCGGACGGAATGGCCGAGAACGAGCGCGTCGCCTTCATCCGGATGCAGCAGACAGGAAAGCATGGAGATCGTGGTGGTTTTTCCAGCGCCGTTCGGGCCTAGCAGGCTGAAGATTTCACCCCGCTCCACGACGAAGCTGCTGCCATTTACGGCCTGGATTTCACCAAAAGCTTTGTGCAGGTTCAGGACTTCGATTGCTTTTTCCATAAAAAGGCCTCCAATCTTTATTGTCACAAGTATATACGTTCGTAGCAGGGAATAAATCGCGCCTTCGGGAGGATTCTGCCTGTCCGTTTGCCGGAGCCAACCCTGACCCTATGGACAGTGTCCGATTGAACAGTGGCAAAGTCGACCAACTGATATACAATCAAGCTGTGATGAAATCGGATCGCTCCCGAGTTCGCCTGCGCCTGCCAAGGATGGAGACAGATATCTACCTGTTCTTCTGGTTCCTATCTCTGACAATCCTCGGAATGTATCTCTGGGTAATCATCTCTAACCAGAGATTCCACCAGCTGTTGCCTTTTTTTATTTTTACAATTCTCATTGGCATCCACGTCGTTCTGCATTGGTGGCTCATCCGCATTGAGGATCATAAGCGCTGGCTGGCCTTGTACATCCTGGTCCAGGGAGGCTTGGCTTTCGTAATTACGCAGCTCTCCGGGAATATCGGGATGGTATTTTGTCTTTACATGGCTTTGATCGGCGAAGTGATCGGTTTATTTCGCATAAGTGTCGTTGGGGTTTTAACGACAGTTTTTTATCTGATCATGTCCCTGGTGAATCTCATTTTCATTCTGGGATGGAAAAGTGCGGCATGGTGGGCGCTCGGGATGATCCCGATGATCATCTTCGTGGCGATTTATGTGATCCTGTACGGTCGCCAGGCACAGGCAACCTCCCAGGCCCACGCTTTGCTCGAACAGCTGGAGTTGGTCAACCTGCAGCTGAGCGAGTATGCTGCCCGTGTCGAGGATCTGACTATCGCTGCCGAGCGCCAGCGGATGGCACGCGAGCTGCATGATACCCTATCTCAGGGATTGGCCGGTTTGATCCTCCAGCTTGAGGCTGTGGATGCGCATCTGGCGAACGCGCATACGGATCGAGCCCGGGTCATCCTGGAGGAAACCATGGAACAGGCTCGCGCCACACTGACCAACGCCCGCCGGGCCATCGATGACCTGCGCAGCCCCACACCGCGTGACCTCACCGAAGCTGCCCGTCTGGAGGCCGATCACTTTTTTGCCTCCACCGGTATCCACTGCGAGGTGGAAATCACCCTCGCCTGTCCGGTCCCCGAGGCGGTCTCGGAGACAGCGCTGCGGGCCATTGCGGAAGGCTTGACCAACATTGCCCGACATGCGCAGGCTCACACCGCCAGGCTGTGCATCGCTGCCCAGGGCCGTGCTCTCCAGGTGGAAATCTTTGACGACGGTGTCGGGTTCGACCCGGAAACTGTCCAGGCGGGTCACTATGGGTTGCTGGGAATGCGCGAACGCGTCCGATTATCAGGTGGACAGCTCGAGATCCTCAGCAGTCCCGGCCGGGGAACGCAGCTTGTGATTCGCCTCCCGCTGGAGAAAGAACATCTTGGATAAGCCAATCCGTGTCCTGGTCGCGGATGACCACCTGATCATCCGCCAGGGGTTGCGGCTGATCCTGGAGACCGAGGCAGACTTTGACCTGGTGGGCGAAGCCTCGGATGGCGTCGAGGCCATCCGCCTGTGTGCCGAGCTCCGCCCCGATGTGGTCCTGATGGACCTGCGCATGCCTGGTATGGATGGCCTGACCGCCATCGAACGTCTGCACCTCGAGCAGCCGCAGATAGCAGTGGTGATCCTGACCACCTTTAATGAGGATGATTTAATGATGCGCGGCCTGCGGGCCGGCGCGAAAGGATACCTGCTGAAGGACACGGATCGGGAGACCCTGTTTAATTCCATCCGGGCGGCCGTGCGCGGGGAGATGCTGCTCAAGCCGGAGATCATGGCGAAAGTTCTATCCAAATGGAGTGGACCAGGTGCTCCTGCTGTGGAATCCGATCTGACCGACCGGGAGCTGGAGGTGCTCCACGGGGTCGCGCAGGGGGAACGTAGCAAGGAGATCGCTGCTCGCCTGGGAATCAGCGAGAGGACGATCAAGGCGCATCTGGCCAGCATTTACAATAAATTAGGTGTCGATTCTCGGGCGGCTGCCATCGCTGTTGCCGCCAGGCGTGGTTTGATCAACCCCTAACCTGTCCGGCCCGGGATCTGTTTTTTTGCATGGCCAGCGCAAAAGAGTTTCCCCTCCTGCTTGTGGATCTTTCAGCAGCCCTCCTGGAGTGCATGGAGGCGGGCGAAGTATCCCTGGATGGGGTCGAGGTGGGGCCGTGGTTCACTCTTGAGCAGGTCAGAGCGTATCGTCAAAAACTTCCGGCCTTGCCATTTTTCTTCCATGCCGCGGATTTGATCGACGAAGTCGGGGAAATTCCCGGAGCCGAAGAGCGCATTTCAGCATATCTGGAATCCACCCTCAGTCCGTGGTTATCGGTGCACCTGTCCATCTGGGGACCAGGCATGTTGGCGCGCCTCCGCAAGGGGGAGCGTCTGCCCCTCCCGCAGCCTGAAAAAGCCCTGCAGGTACTCCTTCATCGGCTTGAACGGCTGGTTCGCCTGACCTCCATCCCCGTACTGGTTGAAAATGTGGAACCGCTGCCCTTTGAAGGCTACGACTTCTGGTCACGGCCCGAGTTTATCTGCAAGGTGTTTGATAAATCCGGCTGCGGATTCCTGCTGGATACCGGTCATGCGCGCGTCTCCTCAGACCGGCTGGACATGGATATGGATACTTACCTGAGCCAGCTGCCTCTGGAATGCATCATGGAGATTCACGTCAGCAGCCCGCGCCGCAGACAGGGGCAGCTGGTGGACGTCCATGCTCCTCTGCACTTGGTGGACTACCATATCCTCGAGTCCCTGCTGGTGCGGGCAGCTCCCAGGGCGGTTACTTTGGAATTTATCCGCGACAGGCGGGCATTGCGAGAGCAATTGACCCGCCTCCACCGGTTGCCCGGCCTGGGTGGTTCTCCAACCCGAGGCGACCAAAAAGGGGGCAGATATGAATAGCCGGGAACGCTTCAGGGAGACGATGCGTTTCGGCAAACCCGACCGCGTGCCCTATTTTGAAGAGGGGATTCGGAATGAAGTCCTGAAGGCCTGGCGCAAACAAGGCCTGTCCGAGGCTGCGAATCTGGCGAACAGGTTCCAGACCGACCCGCGTGAGGAGATCTACCTGGATGTTGAACCCCATCCTTATCCCGGGAAATGGCCGTCCACGCGGCAGGAGTTGGAGTTCTTTGCACGCCGACTGGACCCAGACGACCGGTCACGGCTGCCGGAGGGTTGGAAGAAACGCCTTACGGGCTGGAAGCAGCGAGAACACGTGCTGATGCTGCGGGTCCACATTGGTTTTTTCGAGTTGATGGGCGTCGACGGATGGGCGCGTTTGCACGAGCTGATTGTGTTACTTCATCACGATCCCGGCTTCGTCCGTGACATGATGCGGATCCAGGGTGAGTTCGTGGCCGCCCTGACCGAGCGTGCCTTGCAGGAGGTCGAGATCGATGCGGCGGTCTTCAGCGAACCCATCGGAGACAACCATGGACCGCTGATCTCCCCCGGAATGTATAAAGAGATTGTCCTGTCGAGCTACCTGCCGATCCTGGATGTGCTGCATCGCCACTCCGTGGAAGTCATCATCCTGCGGACGTACGCCAACGCCAGACTCCTTGTTCCCGTGCTGATGGAGCAGGGCATCGACTGTCTGTGGGCTTGCGAGGTTAACACTGCCGCCATGGAATACCGCTCGCTGCGTAAGGAATTCGGCCGCGGCCTGCGCCTGATCGGCGGGATCGATCTGGATGTGCTGCGTCAGGACCGGGAAGCCATCCGCAGGGAGGTCGAGGAAAAGGTCCCGCCGCTGCTTGAACAGGGCGGTTACGTACCGCTGGCAGACGGGCGGGTGCGGGAAGACATCTCTTTTGAAAACTATGTTTATTATCGGCAGTTATTGGAAAAGGTCACCCTTCGCTGAAACTGCCCTTGAAAAACCGGAGCTTTCTGGTTATTCCATCTTTAACAACCTTTCCAACTCCTCGGCATCATCCTGCCAGCCGCGCACGATCGCCAGATTCTTTTCGCGCTCGGCTGGGTCTTTGATATACCCTTTTCCCATTTCGTACAGGTTGGCATAGTAGCCAGCCAGTCCGCCCGGCGGCACATGGATGGCTCCTAATCCATCGCTGGAATGGGCTGCCGCTGCCTGTTCCAAACGGCCGAGAAGATCCAGCCATTGTTCGACGGTCATGCCCGCATGCTTTTTAAAGCTGCGGATCAGCCACTGCTGCTCGAAGATCGAGCGCTGCTTCCATCCTGCCGATTGTTCAGCGAGAGTCTGGCGCACCTTCCTGGACAGGCCAAGAATTGCAGCGCATTGCTGATCCGTGAAGCTCACTTTTGTCGAGTCTTCTTTGGGGATCTCAATGCCGGCAGCCACGAGGGCGGGCAGGGAGGCGGTCTCCTGCCCTTTGAAGCGTTCTGCAAGCGCCACTGCTGCGGCAAATCCGGCTCCGGCTGCCTCGACGGAAATGGTCTGTTCCTTGAGGATAACACGCAGTTCGTCCATGGAGGTGCCCATCAGCGAGGCCAGCGCAGGCAAAGCGGATAATGCCGTCTGGGTGGGAACGAAACCCGGCCCGATGGTGAAAGCGAACACGCCTGTGTTTTCCAATTCGGCATCCAGGGTGCTGCTG
This sequence comes from uncultured Chloroflexia bacterium, assembly GCA_963753465.1. Lineage (GTDB taxonomy): Bacteria > Chloroflexota > Anaerolineae > Anaerolineales > Villigracilaceae > UBA877. The sequence continues at coordinate 1,305,714 of CAVWCJ010000005.1, read as the reverse complement.
AGATGCACCTGGGCTGCTTTCAAGGATTCATAGGCGCCCATGTATGCCGTCCCCAGCGATGAAACACAGACGAAGACCCCATAGCTCCGCTTTTTCATATCCGGCACGAATGCACGGGCCATCAGCACCGGCCCGCGCAGATTAACGCGGTAGCTCGCGTCCCAGGCTTTGACCGGGACATCGGCCACCGGGCCGAGAGTGGCTACTGTGGCGTTGTTGATGATGATATCGACCTTCCCGTAATGGCGGATTGCCTCCTTTGCCAGACGCCGGATGCTGCACTCTTCTCCCACGTCTGTCCGGATGAAAAAAGCCGAGTCCGGGCCAAATTCCGAGTTCAGGTTCTGCGCAGCCTGCTGGCCGGTTCTTTTATTGATCTCTGCGATGACCGTCCGGCATCCCAGCCAGAGCAGTGATCGGCAGGCTTCATAGCCGATGCCACCCCCGGCTCCGGTGACGACGGCGATTTTTCCGGTAAGGCTTTGTTTAGATAGCATCCCAGTTGCGATGATCATCTTATACCTCCACATGATTAGTTTAACACATGGAAGTCTTTTTGTTTTGGTAGAATTGTCCTATGCCAACCCTGGATTTGGAACGCTTGAAGGCGCTGCGTACTAAAACCTTCCGGCTCAGCCGTTCGCTTCGGGTCGCGAGCCCCGCCCAGGCACTCCAGTTCGTCGACGAACGCGGGTACACTTTTTTCTGGCCTGTAAAAGGCATCACCCTGCCCAGCCTGTGGACGGCTGCCGCCGGCGACCGGCCGGTGGCGGACGAGCATGATGACCCGGGCCATGTTACCTGGGGATGGAAGGACAGCTCGTTGGACAAGCGCATTTGGTATTACGGTAAAATCCTGCGGCGCAAAGGGACTTTTATCTCCCTGGAAGTTGTGCCATATTTTTATGCCCTCTCGGAGAATTACGGCGATGTCGAGCAGGATCATGTTTTGCCGTACGAGGCCGGCCACCTGACCCTGGCAGCCAAGCTGGTATACGACGTACTCTTGAAGGAAGGGAAAATGAATACCATTGATCTGCGCCGCGAAGCCCACCTGGCCAGCAGATCCAGTGATGCCGAGTTCACCCGGGCGGTGGACGACCTGCAGGCGGATTTCAAGATTCTACCGGTGGGGGTGGCGGAGGCCGGCGCCTGGCACTACGCCTACCAGTATGACCTGACCGCACGCCACTATCCCGACCTGCCGGAAAAGGCGCGCCCGATCGGCGAGGCCGAGGCGAGGCAGAAGCTGGTGGAGCTCTTTTTCCGCTCGGTTGGAGCAGCCCAATTGCGGGACGTGACCCAACTCTTCGGTTGGCCAGTGGAGCTCGCCGGCCGCGCGGTGGGGAGGCTGGTGCAGGCCGGCCTTCTGGAGGAAGGCATTTCCCATCCGCAGCAGGGCAAGGAGTGGCTGGCGCTGCCCGAATTGGTGGATTGAGCCTGCAGCAGGAGGCCTCGGCCTCCGCTTGCAGATTGGTTCATAAATCTTTTTACTTCATTCCTATTTCATCGAGGAGAGCATGCCCCCAAAAGAAGACCTTGTCTACCGCAACCCGGCTTACCCCGTTGAAAAACGGGTCTCCGATCTGCTCCGCCGGATGACCCTTCAAGAGAAGCTTGCCCAAATGTCAATTTTCCGTATGAAGACGAATAACCTCCCGATTGAGAAGGTTATCCTGGATGACGAGGTCAGGAAGCTCATGATGAATGGTGTGGGGGCCTTCGGGCGGCCGGGTTTGCATTCAACACCCAGGGCGACTGCACTTTGGACGAATGCCATCCAGAAATACCTGTGCGAACAGACCCGCCTGGGCATCCCGGCTTTTTTCGTAGATGAAGCGCTGCACGGCCTGATGGCCAAAGGCAGCACCAGCTTTCCCCAGGCGATCGGGCTCGCCAGCACATGGGATCCTGACCTGGTGCAGCAGGTATTTGCCGCCGCAGCAAGGGAAATGCGCGCCCGCGGCGAAAACTATGCCTTGAGCCCGGTGCTTGACCTGGCGCGCGACCCGCGCTGGGGGCGCACCGAGGAGACCTATGGGGAAGACCCGTTTCTTGGTTCCCGCATCGGCGTGGCGGCGATTCGCGGCCTCCAGGGGACGCTTCCGGTCGGAGCGGATAAGTCCAAACCCTGGATGCAAAAAGCCGGGCCGGTTCAACCGATCGATCAGCAGCATGTGCTGGCAACGGCCAAGCACTTTGCCGTCCACGGGGCACCCGAAGCGGGCTCGAACGCCGCTCCGGCCAACATCGCCGAGCGGGAGATTCGCGAAAATTTTCTGGCTGCCTTCCGGGCGGCGGTGGTGGAGGCAGGCGTTGGCTCGGTGATGGCTTCGTACAACGAGATCAACGGCATCCCGGTCCATGTCAACAAATGGCTGTTGCAGGAGGTCCTGCGGGAAGAGTGGGGTTTCCAGGGGCTGATCACCTCAGACGGCAACGGCATCACCCAGTTGGAGAGCGTCCATCACGTGGCCTCTTCAAAGGCCGAGGCAGCCCGTAAGGCGCTCGAAGCTGGAATTGATTTCGAGCTGGATGTGTGTTTCGCCAGCCTGCAGGACCAGGTGAGGGACGGACTGGTCCCTGAAGCTCGGATCGACGCTGCTGTCGGGCGCATCCTGCGCGCCAAGTTCCTGCTAGGCCTGTTTGACACTCCCTACGTCGATCCTCAGGAGGCGCGCCATGTAACCGACTGCGCCGAACACCGCCAACTGGCACGCCGCGCGGCCCACGAAAGCCTGGTGCTGCTCAAAAATGACGGGCTGCTTCCACTTGATGTGAGCAGGCTCAAGACCCTGGCGGTCATTGGCCCCGATGCGGCCGGGATTCACCTGGGCGGTTACAGCGCCGAGCCGGGCCGAAGTACCAGCATCCTGGAGGGCATCCGCCGGAAAGTGGGCAGGCGTGTCAATGTCATTTATGCCGAGGGCTGCAAAATCACCGCCAATGATTTTGGCCTCCAGGGGTGGCGCGGCTGGCACGAGGATGCTGTTGAACTGCCCGACCGGGAAGAGGACGAACGCCTGATTGCCAGGGCAGTCGAGGCTGCCCGGAAAGCGGATGCAGTGCTGCTTGTGATCGGAGAGAACGAATCAGTCTGCCGTGAAGGCTGGGGGGCGAGTCATCTTGGCGACCGCGACAGTCTGGACCTGCCTGGACGCCAGGAGGATTTGGTGCGGGCCGTGGTCGAGACCGGCATACCGGTCGTGGCCCTGCTCATCAACGGTCGGCCGCTTTCGATCAATTTTGTCGCCGGGCATGTGCCCGCTATTTTCGAAGGCTGGTATCTTGGACAGGAGGGCGGAGCGGCTTTTGCGGATGTCCTTTTCGGCGAGGTGAGTCCAGGCGGAAAACTGCCTATCACCTTCCCACGTTCGGTTGGCCAGATCCCGGCTTATTACAACCACAAGCCCTCCGCCCGCCGAGGCTATGTGTTCAGCAGCAAGGAGCCTCTCTATCCTTTCGGTCACGGGTTGAGCTATACCAGCTTCGAGTACAAAAACCTGCGGGTGGATCCGGCCCGGATCAAACCGGACGGCAAGGCCACGGTCAGCGTGGAAGTGACCAACAGCGGAGGGCGCACCGGCGATGAGGTGGTGCAGCTGTACATCCGGGACTGCGTCAGTTCGGTAACGCGGCCGGTCAAGGAGCTGAAAGGTTTCAAGCGCATTCACCTTCAGCCGGGTGAAGCGCAGACGATCGAATTCACCCTCGGCATCAAAGAGCTGTCGTTTTTAAACGAAAATATGGAACGGGTGGTCGAACCGGGTAATTTTGATGTCATGGTCGGGACCAGCTCTGCTCAGGTTCAGACGGTTCGACTGGATGTTTTTTGATGACTATCGGTACATCTTCCCATCTTTCTCGGAGTCGGAGGTAAATCATGGAAATCTGTATCATGCTTGAAGGCCAGAACGGCTTGACCTGGCCGCGCTGGCAGAAAATTGCAGAATTGGTCGATAACCTGGGATTTGCCGGATTATATCGTTCCGACCATTTCACCAATGCTGAGCCGCCGGGCAAAGATTCGCTCGAGCTGTGGGTTTCTTTGACCTGGCTCGCCAGCCATACCCGGCGCATTGAGTTTGGCCCGCTGGTCACGCCGGTTTCTTTCCGCCACCCGGTGTGGACGGCGCGCATGGCCGCCGCTGTGGACGACCTGTCCGGCGGGAGGCTGACGCTTGGTCTCGGTGCGGGCTGGCAGGAGCGCGAGCACCAAATGTTCGGTTTCGACCTGCTGGATAAAAAATCCCGCTTTGACCGCTTCGAGGAAGGCCTGCGGGTGATCCAGGCGCTGCTCGCGAGCTCGGATCCGGTTACCTTCGATGGGAAATATTTTCAACTAAAGGAGGCGATGCTCCTGCCGCGTCCGAACCGCCCCGGGGGACCTCCGCTGCTCATCGGCGGCAACGGCGAAAACCGGACGCTTGGGGTTGTAGCCAAATACGCGGCAGAGTGGAATGCAGTTTTCCTGCCGCCCAAGGAGGTTGCCCGACTTAACACCCTCCTGGATGGAATGCTCACATCCCGCGGGCGCGATCCGAAGTCGGTCAGGCGCTCGATGATGACCGGACTGCGCTTTGCACGAACGAAAAAGGAACTTGCTGAAAAACTGGCTGCCCGCAGCCGGACAGTCGAGGAGCTGCGCCAACAGGGGGTCCTCGTCGGAGTTGGGAAGGAAATCAAAGCACAGCTGGCCGAACTGGAGACAGCCGGCCTGCAGCGGATCATGCTGCAGTGGCTCGATTTGGATGACCTGGACGGCCTGGCTGCCCTGGCAGAGGCTGTGCAGCACTAACTGTTTTTTTAGGTTGTAAATCTCTGGCGACCTTCATTCACCATGGAAAAAGAGGTTGTGATTTAACCCCCCAGACAAAAGGAATGATGAATTAAGTGCACCTCGAAACGGTCCAGGCGGGATTCGTCGGGTGTAGCCTCACTGTTGTTTTTTTTACCTTCGGTTCAACAAATCCTTGGCAGTAATTCCCCCGCGGGTAGATCAACAACTCTCATGCCGCCAATTGCCGTTTTCGCTGTGACCGACCGGGGGTGCTCGGCAACGACTCTTCCGATGATGGCGGCGTTTTTTCCCAATTCGTGACCGCGCATGGCCTTTATCACCCTCTCGGCCACTTTCTCCTCGACAATAGCCACCAGCTTGCCCTCATTGGCAATGTACAGCGGGTCCAGTCCCAGCATCTCGCAGGCAGCATTGACCTCCGGTCTGATCGGCACCTGCCTCTCGTCGAATTCGATGCCAACCTTCGAGGTGGTTGCCAGTTCGTTCAATACGGCAGCCAAACCGCCGCGGGTGGCATCGCGCAGGCAGTGCAGCGACGTGCTCTCGGACCTGCCTTCCGCAGCCAGCATGACATCGACCAGTCCACTCAGTGGGGCGGTATCGGATTCGACCTGTGTCTCGAACTTCAACCCTTCCCTCACTGACAGGATGGCAATTCCATGATCGCCCATGGTCCCGCTGACCAGGACGAAATCTCCAGGACGGGCCAGATCAGGAGCGATCTCGACGCCCGGGGGGATGATGCCTATGCCGGAAGTGTTGATGAAAATCCCGTCCCCATGGCCTTTTTGGACGACCTTGGTGTCGCCGGTGACGATTTTCACTTCTGCCCGTTTGCAGGCCGCAGCCATCGAATCGATGACCCTGCCAAGGCTCTCCATCGGCAGCCCTTCTTCCAAAATAAACCCTGCTGAAAGAACCAGCGGTTTCGCGCCGCGCATCGCCAGATCGTTGACCGTGCCGTTCACTGCAAGCTCGCCGATATCTCCGCCAGGGAAGAACAGCGGGCTGACGACGAAAGAATCTGTGGTAAAGGCTGCCCTCCCGGGAGGGAGCTCGAGGACGGTCGAATCACCCATCTGCGCCAGCAGGCTGTTGTCGAACGCTGGTGTGAACAGGTGCTGGATCAGGTCCGCCATCATTCTACCGCCCGCGCCGTGGCCCATCACGATGGTGGGATAGTCCTGGAGGGGGACGGGACAGGTCCAGCCGACGAGATTGGGTTTTTCATTCATGGTTTGCCACCACAGAGAAAGAACGCGAAAATTGTAGCAGGTCTGCTGCGCGCACTGATTTGCTTCTCCTCGAGTTAGAGTTTCCCGTACCGCCCATAGCGGTAATAGGCTGCGCAGGCGCCTTCCGAAGACACCATGGTCGCGCCAAGCGGCTTCTGCGGTGTGCACTCCTTGCCGAAGGCTGGACAATCAATGGGCTTTTTGATGCCCTGCAGCACCAGCCCGCTGATGCACAGAGGCGATTCCTTCGTATTGATCACCTGAATTTCAGGGTAGCGTTTTTCGGCGTCGTAAAAGGCAAACTCTTCGCGCAGGCGATAGCCGGATTGAGGAATGACACCGATGCCGCGCCAGCTCCGATCACAAATCTCGAAGACACGCCGGATGACCGCCTGGGCAGGCTGATTCCCTTCCCGGCTCACGGCCCGGGCATAAGCATTGCTGACCTCGGTCCGGCCTGCTTCCAGCTCGCTTACGCAATCCAGGATTCCATGCAGCAGGTCCACCGGCTCGAAGCCAGTCACGACGATCGGGATTTTGTATTTTTTAGCCAGTGGTTCGTATTCCCAGTAACCCATCACCGTGCAGACATGGCCTGCGGCCAGAAAACCATCCACTCTTACATCCGGAGATTCCATCAACGCCTGGATGGCGGCCGGGACCGTCACATGCGAAACCAGTACGGTGAAATTTTTGAGTCCCTGGGCCTTGGCCTGGACAACCGCCATGGCATTCGCAGGAGCGGTGGTCTCAAAGCCTATGGCGAAGAAGACGACGGTCTTGTCGGGGTTGTCCCTGGCAATCTTCAACGCGTCCAGGGGCGAGTAGACGATACGGACGTCACCCCCAGCGGCCCGGACAGCGAACAAGTCCCGTCCTGAACCGGGGACCCGCAGCATATCCCCATAGGAGGCGAAGATCACGCCCGGTTGCGAGGCGAGCGCGATTGCCTTATCCACCAGTTCCAGTGGAGTGACACATACCGGGCAGCCCGGACCGTGGATCAGGGAAATCTCCTGCGGGAGCATCTGGTCAAGGCCGGACTTGATGATCGAATGGGTCTGTCCCCCGCAGACCTCCATCAGAGTCCAGGACTTTGTGGTGATGGCACGCAGGTCCTCGAGCAGTTTCCGGGTGAGATCGGCGTCGCGATATTCCTCAATGTATTTCATCAGGTGTCTCTCAGAGTTCTTGCAAAACGGGGGAGATTGCGATCCCTCTTCTTCTCACCCCATGTTCGCGTTCTTCACCCTGTGGATCTTCAGCCCTCCAGCCCACTTCCAAGCGCATCGATTTGTTTCAGCAGTTCCATTGTTTCGAAGGCTTCCTTTTCATCAAGGATGCTGAGACCGAAACCGACATGGATGATGGTGTAATCGCCGACTTTGATATCAGGGAGATATTCCATACAGGCTTCCTTGACCACCCCGCCGAAGTCTACTTTTGCCATTTTCATTCCATTGGATTCGTACAATTCAATTACCTTACCGGGGATACCAAGACACATCATTCACCTCTAATGGGATAATAAACACTTTCCCAATAAACCACTATTGGAGACTTCATTCATCGAGATGTTCGTGCCGGTCGTCGTCCGCTTCGATTTCCAGGCTGGTGAGATATACGCCGTTCCCGCCCAAAATGGTCACCGGAAATGTTCCGCAGGCGGGGCAGGCTGAATAGATTTCATCGATTTCAAACTCCTTGCCGCACTTGGGGCACTTAGCCTGACCCGGGGCAGTATCGAATTCTAACACAGCCTGCTCGGCAATGCTACCTGGGGACAGGGTTTTAAAATAAAACTCTATCAATTCAGGGGTGGCATCTGAAAGCGCACCGATCGTCACTTTAACCCGCGTGACGCGCCTGGCGCCCGCCTCCCGGGCGTGGGCCAAGACATGTTCAAAAAGATTTTCTGTGAGAGCACCTTCGTGCAAATTGACCTCGTGCACCCTAAGCTTCTACATCCCTTTCAAAGGAGCCCAGGATGGAAGGACCATTTATCAGCAGGAGCAGGTGATTCAGCAGAAGCACTGCGACAATCAGATAGGCAGCCAGATAGATTGTATCGGCGATAAGGCTGGGAAAATTTACGAATACAACTGAGTAGGAATAATTTCCACTCCCGAACAGCCAGGCGTACAGGCTGTCTGAGATCGCAAAAATGGCCAATCCAATCCAGGGACGCGCAAGGGCACCGCTTCCGAAGTTTATCACAAACAGGATCGCGATCAAGCCAATCCCGATATCTGCAACCGGATAAAAGACGTCGAGAAAATTGCCCAAATTCAAGTCGCGGGGGACGAAATTTGCAATTACCAGCGTGAACACCAAGGCGATCAGAAACTCGGCACCGATAATTGCGCTGGTGGTCAGGATGTCTTTGCGGCGGGAGGGATGGCATAATATCCTGTATTGGCGATGCAACGCCACCGGCAGGAAGCAGTATCCCAGGAGATAAAACAAATCGGCATACGAAACTTCAGGCACCACCCCCACTGTCAGGTTATAGATCCCCCAGACCACATCGGCAATACACCAGGCCCATAACCCAAGAGCAAAGGACATCCAGATTGGATAAGCGGCTTCGGATTTCTTATATCGCCGCCAGATGACCGTTGCCAGGCTGGCTGTCAGACCTGCCGCAAGACACCCGATCAGGTTTGTCAGCACATTGCGCCAGAATCCCGGGATTGGCTGAAATAGATAGATGAATATATAAACGCCAAGAAGCACGGCCCCCCAAAAAATGCTCCAGCGGATGATGTTGACCGCACGGCGATGAGGTTCATTCATGGTTGCCCTCTCTCTCCATCTTGTTGGCATCCTGTGCACGTTCAAGCAACCGATACGTTCGCAGAACTTCCTGGCCGTTGGTTCCGAGCTCTTCGACAACTTCCCGGATGATCGCATTCGAGATTTTTCGGCCGACAACCGTTTCCATATGTGCCTGGATCAAGGTGAGCAGATTCCGGTACGCCTTTGTTGCTTCTTTTGGGGAAAAAAAGATATGATGGTCAAGGATGCCATTTCCGACACAGCTGATCCTCCAACCTCTGCGCAGGGTTTCATCATCTACATCTTGATTTAGGACACTGACCAGGCTTTTACCGGCCAATTCATTGTATCGGGTCAATAACAACTCTGTGGTTTTAGTAAATATAAGATGAAGCCGGTATTCCGCCCAGGCATCCCTGCCTGAATGATCTGCAAAGACCGAGACAGTGCAAGCGGGATCTTTCCAGGAGGTGATGGCGGAGAGTGCCTCTTTTTCAGTGGCGATCTGGCTATCATTGATGAAGATGACAGGCTGAACGGGCATGGCCTCTCCCGGAAAGACCAGGACCGCCTCGGCATGCGGCCACTGGATCTGTACCACGATGGTTTCAGGAGATGTGCTCCACCCATCGAAGCGCCTTGCCAGGTCGGATGTTTGGAGCTGGAATATCCCCTGTGTTTCAGGGCATTCGAATAACATTTTGGTGACCCGGATTCCCTCGACCGGCAGGTTGAAGGCCTTCACTTCGGAGTTTGTTTTCTCAAAACAACTTAGCCAATCTAAGAGCGGAATTTTCGCCCAAGCCCCCTTCGTTCTGACATAGGCATTGATCAGGGTTCCTTGAATAAGAAATAAAGCGAATTGATGGCCGGAGGAATAAGCTCCATGAATTACACCGGTTAGATGGCCCTGAACCTGTTGATCAATCAGGGAACGTAATTCGGTTATTGAGGTGGAATATACGCCGGTGGTTGCGAGAGAAAAAAAGCCGTCCATGAGATCAAAAGTTAATTAAACAGCAGACGTGTCGAATCGATAACCTTATCATAGCATGGACCCAAGCTTTTGTCAGTGATGATTGTTCGTGGCAATATCCACAGCGAATCGTCACCATTTTGCTCATCCTTCGAGCCAATCGCTGCCCGGTGCATGAATATTCCCATGGTAAACTTGGAGCTGTAAGTCTTTTAACTTGAAAAAATATAATAAGACTCATTGCGGGTACACATTCTAACAAGGATCACGAATGAATAAATCATTTAATCGTTCCCGTCCCCACCCCTGGCACGGCCTCGAAATAGGGCCCGAGCCGCCAAAGCTTGTCTATGCTTTTATTGAGATCACTCCTTTTGATCTGGTCAAATATGAGATCGATAAACAGACGGGATATTTGCGGATCGACCGGCCACAACGCACCTCGTCCCAACCTCCTGCGCTTTACGGTTTTATCCCAAGGACATTGTGCGGCGAGCACTTCAGCCGGCTTTCGCCTCATGCCGATCATGGAGATGGGGATCCGCTGGATATCTGCGTCATCAGTGAACGGCCAATTACAAAATCAGAGATCGTCCTGGTGGCGAAGGTCGTTGGAGGGATCCAAATGATCGATGATGATGAGGCGGATGACAAGATCATCGCTGTTCTAAAAAATGATTATGTTTGGGGTCATATCGAAGATGTCAATGAGATGCCTCCCGTGCTCATTGAAAGATTGGAGCACTATTTCAGCACATACAAGTTGGTGGCTGGCGAAAGGTCAAAGATAGAACTTCGGAAAACGTATGGTCAGGCGCATGCCTTGCGCGTGATTGAGGCCGCCATCGCAGATTATCGCGAGATGTTTGGGGTTGGCCTACCAGGATAAACTCCCTAGGTTAACCTTTATCCTTGTTTAATATTAGGGAATGTCTATCGATTGCTGGAAAGGGATTAATTGATATTATGACATATAGCAGAATAATGCTCTTGATAATCCCTCCGGGGATGGGTATAATTTCTCTTCACGGGAAGACGAATGGATGGAGTACCACCCAGTCGTTTCGATACATCTATAAATGAATGTTCATGACCTCTTCCGAGAATCAGCCTGGGGAAAGATTAGAATCGCTCTTTATATGTTCAATTTGCATCCCTTCCATGAGAAAAAGAATCGTGGGAGAGGCACGCCGGATCATGCGATTGGCCTGATCCAGCATCTAGAGGTTGAATAGAGATGATCGAAGAAACCCGGACAGGGAAGGAAATGGTTAAAGCGGATGTAGCCTTGAATGCGGTGGTGGCCTCAAGAACTGATTTATCCCCCCGCTTAACGATTATCCGTGTCGTCGCTGACGGCTGGCAGATGCCCGATTTTCTTCCCGGCCAATTTGCGGTTTTAGGTCTGCCGGGTTCGGCGCCGCGCTGTGAATGGTCCGGGCCGGAGACAGCCCCAGGCGATCCCAATAAATTGATCCGGCGTGCCTACTCCATCGCTTCTTCCTCCTTGAGGCGGGAGTTTATCGAATTTTATATCAGCCTGGTTACAGACGGCAGTCTCACCCCGCGCCTGTTTGCCTTGAATATCGGCGATCACCTCTGGTTATCTCCTAAAATCGCCGGAATGTTCACCCTCAATGAGGTTCCTGAAGGGATGAATTTTGTTTTCATCGCTACAGGTACAGGCCTGGCTCCCTATATGAGCATGTTGACTTCTCAAATGAGATGCGGCGGTCCGCGGCGGTTTGCCGTGTTGCACGGCGCCTTCCACTCCTGGGACCTCGGTTACCGTTCCGAGCTCCTGAACATACAGCATCTGTGCAATAACCTCACCTATATTGCGACCATTGACCGTCCTGAAGAAGAGCCCGTACCCTGGGGCGGTTCGACGGGTTGGGTGCAGGAATTGTGGAACAGGCATCTCGTTGCTGATGCCTGGGGGTTTCAACCGACGCCGGCAAACACCCATATTTTCTTATGCGGGAATCCCGCTATGATTGATGAAATGATCGCCACACTTGCTAAGGAAGGTTTTAGAGAGCATAAGAAGCGAGAACCTGGGGAAATTCATGTCGAGCGGTATTGAGCTGCTCTTGACTTCGAGCGTCAAAATTCGGATTAATTAACAAATCCTGTGGGGTGATTTTTAAAAAATAATTTCAGGCTGATGTTTATGGGATTATAATGCGGCAATTATTTTCTCCTCGCAAATACCTGTTGTTCCGGGAAAGTGCAGGTAGAAAGTGATTTCCACCCCAGCTGCAATTAAAGGGGGTGGGGATAACTCAAAACCTGATTGGGCATAAAAGCAGAATACGGGAGATCGAGATGGTCGTGGCTTTTCAGGGAGAACCAGGAGCATTTTCCGAGGAGGCGGTTCGCGGCTATTTTGGTCCGTCGAAGACGCTGCCTTGCGAAACGTTCGATGCGGTTTTCGACGCAGTAACCGCGGGAAAAGCAGAAGCCGGATTAATCCCGATTGAGAATTCCCTGGCTGGCAGCATTCACCAGAACTATGACCTGCTCTTGCGTCATAAGCTGTGGATCACCGGGGAATATTTTTTACGGGTGCGCCACTGCCTGATTGCCATCCCAGGAGTGAAAAAAACCGAAATCAAGCGTGTCATCAGCCATCCGCAGGCGCTTGGACAGTGTGCCGGGTATTTGCGGGCACTCCCAGGCGTCAGGCCGGAACCTGTTTATGATACGGCCGGGAGTGTGAAGATTTTGCAAACTTCCGGCGACCGCAGCACTGCCGCTATCGCCTCACGCCGCGCCGCGGAGATTTATGGGCTGGACATCCTCGACGAGGGAATTGAAGACAATTCTGAAAATTACACCCGTTTTTTGGCAGTCAAACGAGAGCCGGCAGCCTCAGCTCCCAATGCGAAAACATCGATTGTTTTTTCACTGCAAAATCAACCTGGGGCCCTGTTCAAGGCTTTAAGTGTGTTTGCGCTGCGTGACATCGACCTGACCAAGATCGAATCCCGACCGCTGGTGGGGAAGCCCTGGGAGTATCTTTTTTACATCGATTTTGCAGGCTCTGGAGAAGATGAGCGTGTCCGGAAAGCCCTGGACCACCTGGGCGAGTACGCCCAAATGCTGCGGGTGCTCGGTTCTTACCCCCGCTTCCAGCCAGCGTGATCAGTATGTGTCATGTTTATCCGCCTGTGGGTGACCCTATTGCCTGCGCTTGAACAGGCAGCCATTGACTTCCAGGTGCGGTTCCTCGTTGATCTCGCGGACTGTTACCGTTTCACCGGCAAAGCGACCTAACCCAGCGGTGATCGCTTCCTCGTCGTTGACCGGTTGGAGAAAGATCCTGATCCTACCCATCCGCCGCACGGTTGATTCAAAATAGAGCAGGCCACGCGCGTACTTAAGCATACCCTGCTGGATACTGGGATTATCCTCCTCCAGGTTGACGTAGCGGCCGATCCGCCTGATCCAGGCCTGCGGTATAGAATGCCGGGGAGCCTGTTCCGCCACGGCCATGCGGAAACCCTCCTGATCCACCGCAAAGACTTTCCTCGCCTCGATTTTCCTGAAAGCAACCCGTATTTTCCCGAGCAGTTTCAAGCGCACGGTCAGCGGACCCAGACCCAGGAGTAGACTGTACCAGCCTCCTGCCTCAGCGACAAGTTTCAAAGGGAAGCCGCGCAGGTTTAGCCTGCCGCCTGGCCGGAGAGTAATCATGCCAAGGGTGAAGGAAGGATATTCGCCGACGAAATCATCCAGGTCCGCTACGCCTTCTTTCCCGGTGGCATGACGAGCAGGCTGGATAGTCTCTTTTTGCCCAAGATCGATCCCACGTCCCTCCCGCAGAGCCAGTTGGAGGGCTTCTTCGGCGATCCGGTGGGTCAGGATGCCACCGGAAGGGGAATTGGTCAGGATCACTACGCCCAGGCGTTGTTCGGGCAGGACGATCAGGTTGCTAGTAAAGTTGCGTGTACCGCCGTCGTGCCAGCCCACCTTCCCGGCCTCTTCCAGGGAGGGCAAGGAGAGCATCCAGTTCAGCCCGATCTTGAAGCCGAAGTCCAGCGGCATCCCCTCGTTTTGAGGCCTGAACATCTCCGCCAGGGTTTCCGGACGCAGGATCTGGTTTAGGCCTAGGCTGCCCTGGCCGTTGACCATGGCGATGAACCGGGACATGTCGTTGGCACAGGCGTAGATGCCACCAGCAGGAATATCGCGTATCCGTCCTTCCCATTCCCCGGCCGCCTTCGAGTAGCCTTTGGAGAGCAACGGACGGACCCTGTCGTCCGGCAATAATGTAGCGCTTTCCATTCCCAGCGGATGCAGGACGTGCGCCTGGATATATCCGGCATACGGCTCCTCGCTGACCCTCTCGAGCACGACTCCCAGCAGACTGACCGCCTGGTTGGAGTAGGCGAAGATGCGCCCCGGCGGGCTGGCGACATATTGACTATGCAGGAAATCCAGCACGGCATGGAAGGATTCGGGCTGCTCGTCGATGCTCTTTGTCCACATGCGGCGGAGGTTGTCGCAGGGGATCCCGGAATGATGGGTCATCAGGTGGCGCACGGTGATGGGCTGGGCGTCAGGGAAGCGGGATTTGATGGAAAACTCGGGGACATAGTCCTGCACCGGACGGTCCAGATCGAGCTGGCCAAGCTCGACCTGTTGCATGATGGCCGTGGCGGTGAAGAGCTTGGTTATCGAGCCGATCATGAAAACGGTCCGCGCAGTGGCCGCACCGCGGCCCGGTCGATCTGCGAAACCGAAGCCTGCCGCCCAGACCGTTTCCTGTCCGTCGACCAGGGCGAGGCTGGCGCCGGGAACACGCAGCCTTTTCATTTCCTTTTGCATGAGCGCGGCGATATTTGATTTCAACAATTCGTATGACATTTTAAACTCCTTGAGCGAGGCCGGCAGCCCCATTCGAGTATACATCAGGAATAACATACATTCAATTTAACATTGTCTGGACATCGAATCAACCCTTGACTTTTACCAAATTCTGCATATAATTGCACGAATTATCCTGACATGAACATAACCCTGGCATCCCTCGTCCTAGTTGTCCTGCTTGCGGCTCTCATCCTTATTGAGAGCCAAATTCAGGTTGGACGGACACGGTGAAGGTCGGATTACAGACTTACCAGATAGCAAAGTAGTAAAAAAAAACACCAAAGAGCCGCCCAACCTAAGGGCGGCTTTTCTTTATGGAAATCACCAACGGAGGACGAGAAGAATGCGTTCAGACATGATTAAGGCAGGTTTTGAAAAGGCACCCCACCGCGCGCTGCTGCGCGCCACCGGTGTAAAAGAAGAAGACATGGGCAAGCCCTTCGTCGCCATCGTCAATTCCTACGTAGACATTGTTCCTGGCCACGTTCACCTACAGGAATTTGGGAAATTGATCAAGGATGCCGTACGTGCTGCGGGCGCCATTCCCTTCGAGTTCAATACCATCGGCGTGGACGACGGCATCGCCATGGGGCATCTTGGAATGAAGTATTCATTGCCCTCCCGGGAATTGATCGCCGACTGCGTCGAGACGATGATCGAAGCCCACCGCTTCGATGCCATGGTGTGCATCCCCAACTGCGATAAGATCGTGCCCGGGATGCTGATGGCTGCCATGCGGGTCAATATCCCGGCCATCTTTGTCTCCGGCGGGCCAATGGCCACCGGCCGGACCCCGGAGGGGGAAGCGGTGGACCTGATCGCGGTCTTCGAAGGGGTCGGGGCTTACAAGGCCGGGAAGATCGACGAAGCCCGTCTGACTACCCTGGAACGTTTCGCCTGTCCCTCCTGCGGTTCATGCTCTGGAATGTTCACGGCCAACAGCATGAACTGCCTGATGGAAGCCCTCGGGCTGGCGCTGCCCTATAATGGTTCGGCCCTGGCACGCACGCCCGAACGTGAAGAACTTGCACGAAAAGCCGCATCCCAAATTTTGGTTCTCCTAGATAAGAATATCCGTCCCCGAGACATCGTCACGCCCGAAGCGATCGATGATGCCTTTGCCCTCGACATGGCCATGGGCGGCTCGACCAACACCGTCCTGCACACCCTGGCGATTGCCAATGAGGCCGGCGTCGATTACCCGCTGGAGAGAATCAATACGGTTGCCGAGCGTGTGCCGCACATCTGCAAGGTCAGCCCATCCGGGAAATGGCACATGGATGACGTCCATCGCGCCGGGGGTATCCCGGCCATCCTGAACGAGGTCCAGCGCGCCACCGGAATGCTGCACATGGATCGGCCGACGGTTTCCGGTACAACCCTGGGTGATTCGATTCGGGGCGCAGAGATCATGGACGAGGAAGTCATTCATCGTTGTGAGCAGGCATACTCAAAGCGCGGCGGCCTGGCCATCCTGTTCGGCAACCTGGCTCCGAAAGGTGCGGTCATCAAGGCCGCCGGTGTAGGCGCAGACATGCAGAAGTTTTCTGGTCCTGCCCGGATCTTCGAATCGCAGGAGGCAGCCCAGGAGGGCATCCTGGCAGGCCAGGTCAAGGCAGGGGATGTGGTCGTGATCCGCTATGAAGGCCCTCGCGGCGGCCCCGGCATGCAGGAAATGCTCAGCCCGACCAGCGCCATCATGGGCATGGGCCTGGGCGACAAGGTGGCGCTCATCACCGACGGCCGCTTCAGCGGCGGGACACGCGGAGCCTGCATCGGCCATGTCTCCCCCGAGGCGGCCGCGAGGGGACCGATTGCAGCCCTGAAGGCGGGGGACATGATCGACATCGATCTGGAAGCGCGCACTTTGAATGTGCGCCTGTCCGATTCAGAGATCCAGTCGCGCCTGGACGCAGTGCCGCCATTTGCACAGAAAATCGACAGCCGCTGGCTGCGGCGCTACGCTCACTTCGTGACCTCTGCCGATACTGGAGCAGTATTGGTTTCAGATTTTAACGATTAATTTTAGGACAGACGCCAAATCGAGGAGATGTTTTATGAAACGTACCGGAGCTCAGATTGTATGGGAATGCCTGACGAAAGAAGGGGTGGAGGTTGTCTTCGGCTACCCGGGTGGGGCAAACCTGCCGATCTATGATGCCATGCTCGATTACAAGATCCATCACGTCCTGGTGCGGCACGAGCAGGGCGCGGCACACATGGCGGATGGCTATGCCCGGGCCAGCGGAAAAGTCGGCGTGGCGATGGCCACCTCGGGTCCGGGTGCAACCAATCTGGTCACCGGGATCGCCAATGCACAGATGGATTCCGTACCGACGGTCTTCATCACCGGCCAGGTAGCCAGCAAGCTGATCGGCTACGATGCCTTCCAGGAGACGGATGTGACCGGCATCACCCTGCCCATCACCAAGCATAATTACCTGGTGACCGATGTGAATGACCTGAACCGCGTCATCCGCGAGGCCTTTTACATTGCCAGGTCCGGGCGTCCCGGCCCGGTCCTGATTGACATTGCCAAGGATGCGCAGCAGGCTGCAATTGAATGGGAGTACGATGACAGCCCGATCAAGCTGCCCGGCTACCGGCCGAATCCCCATCCCGTGTCCAAGTCCATCGAGCAGGCCCTGGAGATGATCCGGCAGGCCAAGCGCCCCCTGATCCTGGCCGGGCATGGGGTGATGATGTCTGGCGCAGCGGAGCAGTTGCGACAATTTGCCGAGAAGACCCGCACTCCTGTGGCGGTCACGCTGCTCGGGATCGGTTGTTTTCCGGCGAGTCACCCGCTCAACCTGGGCATGATGGGTATGCACGGTGAGGCGTGGGTCAACAATGCCATCCAGCAGGCTGACCTGCTCCTGGCGATGGGCATGCGCTTCGATGACCGGGTGACAGGGAATGTCAAGACCTATGCCGCCGAGGCCAAGAAAATACACTTCGAGATCGACCGGTCGGAGGTCAACAAAAACGTCAGTGTGGACCTGGCCATGATCGGCGACCTGAAGGAAACACTCGATCAGCTGATACCCCGTGTGGAGAGCTCGGACCATGGGGATTGGATGGAACACATCGACGAGATGCGCGGCGACAGCGCGGTGCGCGATATCCAGAACCTGCCAGACTCCGGCCATCTATATGCCGCCCACGTGGTCAACGACCTGTGGCGTTGCACCAAGGGCGAAGCACTGGTTGTTTCGGACGTCGGCCAGAACCAGATGTGGACGGCGCAGTATTATAAGCACGACAAGCCCATGCGGCACCTCACCTCCGGCGGCCTGGGCACGATGGGCTTCGCCCTGCCGGCGGCAATCGGGGCCAAGTTTGCCTGTCCCGACTCCGAGGTTTGGGCAATCGCCGGCGACGGCGGCTTCCAGATGACGCAGGCCGAGCTGTCCACGGCTGCTCAGGAAGGCATCAAGATCAACGTGGCCATCCTCAACAATGGATATCTTGGGATGGTCCGTCAGTGGCAGGAATTTTTCTATGAACGTCGCTATGCCGCCACGCCGATGAAGTCGCCCGACTTTGTCAAGCTGGCGGAGGCGCACGGCCTGACCGGCCTGCGCGTGACCAAGCGTTCGGAAGTGGAGGGGGCTGTCCGGCAAGCGGAGGAGACCGAGGGGACGGTGGTGATCGATTTCCGCGTCGAGCAGGAGGACAGCGTGTTCCCGATGGTTCCCTCCGGGGCCGACCTGGACAAAATGATCCGCCGCCCGGTGAAGAACGTGCTGGCGGAAACCGCCGATTCGGAGAATTAGGAGGACCTATGCAGCATACCCTGGTAGCCCTTGTCGAAGATAAACCCGGCGTGCTCAACCGCGTGGCCTCACTGTTCCGGCGGCGGGCGTTTAACATTGAATCGCTTACCGTCGGCCACACTGAGCAACCCGGTGTTTCACGCATGACGATCGTGATCGACAACACCCAGACCAACGCCGAACGGGTCATTGCCAACCTGTACAAGCAGGTCAACGTGATCCAGGTGGCTGATTTGATGGAAGCACCGATGGTCAGCCGGGATCTGGCGCTGATCAAGGTGGCCGCGCCCTCCGAGCGCCGCAGTGAGATCATGCAGCTCGTCGATGTCTATCGCGCCCGCATCGTGGATGTGACCAACGAATCGTTGATCATCGAGACCACGGGCGATGAAGACAAGGTGAACAGCCTGGTCGATGTCCTGCGCCCGTTTGGGATCCTTGAGATGGTGCGCACCGGCATCGTTGCCATGGCACGCGGCGGCCCTATTCCCTATGCGAACGGGAATGGCAATGGCAACGGCCGGCTTTGACGGCCTGGGTCAATCCGGATGAGCAACCCCTATCCGTGAATATTGAAATCATTTTACGAAGGAGCGAGCAATGGCAAAGATCGATTTTGGTGGTGTCGTGGAAGATGTGGTCACGCGCGACGAGTTTCCTCTTGATCGAGCACGCGTGGTCCTCAAAGATGAGGTTATCGCAGTGCTCGGTTACGGCGTGCAGGGCCCGGCCCAGTCCCTCAACATGAAGGACAATGGCTTCAATGTGATCGTTGGCCAGGCACCTAACGACAAATCCTACTGGGATAAAGCCGTCGCCGACGGCTGGGTGCCTGGCAAGACTCTTTTTCCAATCGAAGAGGCCGCACAGAAGGGGACGATCGTCCAGTACCTGGTTTCGGACGCGGCCCAGATGCTGCTCTGGCCAAAGGTCAAGCCGAACCTGAAGAAGGGCGATGCCCTGTATTTTTCGCACGGTTTTTCGATTGTCTACAAGGAACAGACCGGGGTCGTCCCTCCCAAGGATGTCGATGTGATCATGGTCGCGCCGAAGGGCTCGGGAACCAGCGTGCGGCGTAATTTCCTGGCTGGTTCAGGCATCAATGCCAGCTTCGCCGTCCACCAGGATGCCACCGGCCGGGCCACCGAGCGGACCCTGGCCCTCGGCATCGCCATCGGGGCCGGCTATCTCTTCCCGACCACTTTCAAGAACGAGGTTCACAGCGACCTGACCGGTGAGCGCGGCGTGCTCATCGGCGCCCTTTCAGGCATCATGGAGGCGCAGTACAACGTCCTGCGCAAGCACGGCCATACTCCCAGCGAAGCTTTCAACGAGACGGTGGAGGAGCTGACCCAGTCGCTGATTCGCCTGGTAGGCGAAAACGGCATGGACTTCATGTACGCTAACTGCTCCACAACCGCCCAGCGCGGTGCCCTGGACTGGCATCCCCGCTTCCGCGACGCGGTTGCGCCTCTTTTCGATGAGCTGTACAAAAGTGTTGTGGATGGCAAGGAGACGGCCGTGGTGCTCAAAGCCAACAGCGCTCCAGATTACAAGGTCAAGCTGGACGCCGAGCTGAAGCAGATGCGCGAGTCCGAGATGTGGCGAGCCGGGGCGGCTGTCCGCTCGCTGCGGCCTGAAAACTGGAAGAAATAAGCAAATCAACACCCTCCCCAATCCGTTCATGGAGCCTCTTTCAGGTCTCCCAGTCGGAAAGGGGCAAGGAGAGACTTATGGACAATTATGTCAAAATTTTCGACACAACCCTGCGTGATGGCGAACAGTCACCCGGCGCGACAATGACCTCGGCGGAAAAGCTGGAGGTGGCCCGCTCGCTTTTGCACCTGGGCGTGGACATCATGGAAGCCGGCTTCCCGGCCGCTTCGCCCGACGACCTGGAGGCGGTCCGCCGGATCGCCATCGAGGTCGGGAATCCGCCCAAGGGTGACCCGCAAGCGCGCGTCCCAGTCATCGCCGGGCTGGCGCGCGCTACCAAGAACGACATCGACAAGGCCTGGGAGGCTGTCCGGCATGCTGCCCATCCGCGCATCCACACTTTCCTGGCCACCTCCGACATCCACATGAAGTACAAGCTCAACATGGACCGGGAACAGGTCATCGAGAAGGTCTCGCAGATGGTGGCCTATGCTAAATCCTACTGCGAAGATGTCGAGTTCTCGCCGGAGGATGCCGGGCGTTCGGACCCGGAGTTCCTGTATGTCGTCCTGGCCGAGGCGATCAAGTCCGGGGCGACCACCCTGAACATCCCGGATACGGTCGGGTACACCACGCCCGAGGAATTTGGAAAACTGATCGAGGGTATCCTCGCCCACACTCCCGGGATCGAAAATGTGGTTGTCTCTGTCCACTGCCACAACGACCTGGGGCTGGCAACCGCAAATACCCTGGCCGGCATCCAGGCAGGGGCGCGCCAGGCCGAGGTCACGATCAACGGCATCGGCGAGCGCGCAGGGAATACCTCGCTGGAGGAAGTCGTCATGGCGTTGAAGACCCGCCCGGCTGTTTTTAAAATGGAAACGGGCATCGATGCCACCCAGATCATGCACATCAGCAAGCAGGTCAGCAATTTCACCAGCATCCCCGTCCAACCTAACAAGGCCATTGTCGGCGCCAACGCCTTTGCCCACGAAGCCGGCATCCATCAGGACGGCATGCTCAAGCACCAGCAGACCTACGAAATCATGCGCCCGGAATCTGTCGGCGCAACCCAAACCAAGCTCGTCCTCGGCAAGCATTCCGGCCGGCATGCCTTGCGCGCCCGACTGGCCGACATGGGCCATGCCTTGAACGATGCGGAATTGATCAAGGCCTTCGAACGCTTCAAGGCTCTGGCTGATCGAAAGAAGGTCATCACGGATGCGGATTTGGAAGCACTCATCGCTGACGAGTTCTACCAGCCGCGCGAGGTCTTCAAGCTGGAAGGCCTGCAGGTGGCCTGTGGGACAATCGGTATGCCTACCGCCACCGTCCGCCTGGTAGGGCCGGACGGGCAGGTTCACACCCAGGCTGCGGTCGGCACCGGTCCTGTGGATGCAGCCTTCAAAGCCATTGACGCCATTGTCAAGACTGACAATACGCTGCTCGAATTCACTGTCCATGCGGTGACGGAGGGGATCGACGCCCTGGGTGAGGTGACAGTGCGCATCAAGCCGCAGGACGGTCAGCCAATGATTAATGCGCAGAACGAGCTCGAGCATATGCGCATCTACGGCGGTTACGGCGCCGACACCGATATCATCGTTGCAAGTGTCAAGGCTTATATTTCTGCACTCAACAAGCTCATTATTGCCCAAACCGAGGCTGCCAAGGAAGACAACCCGGTCCCGGCTTAATTTTCGTCTTTTTCTATGAGAGGAGAGAGACTATGAGCACCAAACCTACCCCCCCATTGCCCGAAGTATTTCCGGAGTGGCATGACCCGTTCGTCAAGCCGCAGACCATTCCAGCGGGCTGGGACTTATCCGCAATACGCCTCGATGCTGGTTCGGCCCTGGATGAAAAAAAGGATGGTTATGATGTGGAGCCGCTTCAAGCGCAGCTCAGCCATCCCCGGGCTTCTGTTTGAGGCTCGCCTGCTCAGGTGCGAAGTTGACCAGCCCCAAAGGCCAGGCAGAAAGGGGCCTTGATCGGGCTCCATTTTCAAGA
Source organism: uncultured Chloroflexia bacterium (assembly GCA_963753465.1). Classification (GTDB taxonomy): domain Bacteria; phylum Chloroflexota; class Anaerolineae; order Anaerolineales; family Villigracilaceae; genus UBA877. Next base: position 1,283,607 of record CAVWCJ010000005.1, on the reverse strand, counting down.
AAGGTCACAGGTCGCGCTTTCAGCTGGTTTTCCAGTCCCATTCCCTGCAACCCTGGGTTTCAAGCCTCTCGCAAGGTAAGGCCAGGGCGGTTGAGAGCCAAAAGGCCCTCCGAGAGAGAGGCCTGGCGAGGAGCCCCTTCTCCTGAGCAGAAGGCAGGAACGTGTTGAACCTGGGGTGGAGAGAGCCGCCCTGTAACCGGGTCAATCTCTCCATAAAAAAACTACAGAAAGAAGGCGGTTTCCCTTCCCATGCCTAATCGCAGGGTATCCTCCGCCGAATGGATCCAATGAAACATACTTCAATGCAAAAACCAAAGACGCTCTTCGAGAAAATCTGGGATGCGCACGTGGTTGCGCAGGAACCGGACAGCCCGGTCGTGCTGTACATCGACCTGCATCTCGTCCATGAGGTGACCTCGCCCCAGGCGTTCACCGGCCTGCGTCAGCGGGCGCTGAAGGTGCGCCGGCCGGACAAAACTGTCGCCACGGTGGATCACTCCATTCCAACCCATGATCCTTCCCTGCCTATCGCGGATGCCATGGCTGCTGCACAGATTAAACAAATGGAAACCAACGCTGCAGAATTTGGAATTAATCTGTATGGGATGACCAGCCCGCAGCGCGGCATTGTCCATGTCATCGGACCGGAGCTGGGGCTGACCCGTCCCGGCATGACTATTGTATGCGGCGACAGCCATACCGCCACGCACGGTGCCTTCGGGGCACTGGCTTTCGGCATCGGCACCAGCGAGGTGGAGCATGTCCTGGCGACCCAGTGCCTGCTGCAGAAAAAACCGAAGACCTATGAGGTCCGCGTGGAAGGAAGACTGGGCGCAGGGCTTTCGTCGAAGGATATCATCCTGGCCCTCATCGCCAAGATCGGCATCGGGGGCGGTACAGGGCATGTGTTCGAGTACACCGGCCAGGCAGTCCGTACCATGGATATGGAACAACGCATGACCGTTTGCAACATGTCCATTGAGGGCGGGGCGCGCGCCGGCCTGATCGCTCCGGACGACGCCACTTTCGAGTACCTGGCCGGCCGTAGCTTTTCTCCGCAGGGCAGCGAATGGGATGACGCCATCGCCTCGTGGAAATCGCTGCCGTCCGATGAGGGCGCTGCCTACGACCAGTCCGTAACCATCGATGCTGCCTCCCTGGCCCCAATGATCACCTACGGCACAAACCCGGGCATGGGCATGGCCATCACCGGCCGCATTCCAGCCCCAGACACACTCAAAGATGAATCCCAAAAGGCTGCCCTCGACAAAGCTCTGCGCTACATGGACCTGAAACCCGGTCAGGCCCTGCTTGGACAGAGGGTGGACGTGGTATTCGTCGGTAGCTGCACCAATGGGCGCCTATCGGACCTGCGCCTGGCTGCTTCAATGCTGAAGGGGCGCAAGGTCGCCTCCGGGCTGCGTATGCTGGTGGTGCCCGGTTCGCAGGCCGTAAAGAAGGAGGCCGAAGCCGAGGGCCTCGATAAAATATTTAAAGATGCCGGAGCTGAGTGGCGTGAGGCGGGCTGCTCGATGTGCATTGCCATGAACGGCGACCAGCTTCAACCGGGGCAGTACGCGGTTAGCACGAGCAACCGGAATTTTGAAGGCCGCCAAGGGGCGGGAGGCCGCACTTTCTTGGCCAGTCCACTGACCGCCGCGGCAACTGCGATCAACGGAAAAATAACAGATGTCAGGACCATGCTCTAATGGCTAAATTCACAACATTATCCTCGCGTGTTATCGTCCTCCCAATCGACAACATCGACACCGATCAGATCATCCCCGCCCGTTTCCTGAAAGCCACCGACAAGACCGGCATGGGCGACCACCTTTTCGCAGACTGGCGCTACAAGGCCGACGGTTCGCCTAAACCCGACTTCGTGCTCAATCAGCCTGATAGTCAGGGCCGACAAATCCTGCTGGCCGGGGATAACTTTGGCTGCGGCTCGTCACGGGAGCATGCCCCTTGGGCACTGGCCGGCTTCGGATTCCGGGCTGTCGTCAGCACTTCTTTCGCCGACATTTTTCGCAACAATGCCCTAAAGAACGGCGTGCTGCCTGTTATCGTGGATGCAAAATCACACCACATGCTGATGGACTGGCTGGCGGAAGTTCCGACCGCCGAGCTGACGATTGACCTTGCCAGCCAGACGATTACCCTGCCGGATGGGAACAAGGTGTCATTCCCAATCGATCGGTTCGCCAAGGACTGCCTGCTCAATGGCGTGGATGAACTCGGCTACATCCTCCGCTTCGAAAAGGAGATCACCGCGTTCGAATCTGCCCACTCTTAGAGGTGGATTGACCATTTGCCACCTGATGGATTTGATTGCATGGATACACCTCGAGCGCAAGTACAGGAATTGATTGAAAAGGCAAAGACGGGCTTCGGCCGCGATTTGCTCACGCCGGGCTATTCCCAGGTAATCTCGGACGCCGAGCATCTGGCGAACATCCTGAAGCTGTGTGACCTCCTCCCGGGTAGAAGTTATCTGGATATCGGCACCGGGAGCGGTTATGTTGCCTTCGAACTGGCGCGGCAGAATCCGACCATCTTTGTCACCGGGATCGACATCGTCGAGCAGGTGATTGAGGCGGACCTCAGGAAAGCGCAGGAAATGAATGGCCGGCAGCTCAAGTTCATGACCTTTGCCGGGACGAAACTCCCCTTCGAGGCCGGCTCATTTTACGGTGCAGTGAGCCGCTACGCCTTCCACCATTTTCCACTGCCGGAATTGTCTGTGCATGAAATTCACCGCGTCTTGGAGCCGGAGGGATTTTGTGTGATTTCCGACCCGATGACCGCACCGGGCGATGATGTGGATTTTGTCAATCAATTTGGTACCCTGAAGGACGACGGGCACGTGCGCTACTACCCGCGGCCTGCCTTGGTGGAACTGTTTGAAAAAGCCGGTTTCCAAGTCGAGAAGAGCTTTGCCAGCTCCATCACGTTCCCGCGTGAGATGGACACACGCTATGAGCACCTGCTGAAGAGGACTGAGGCGCGGATCCTGGATCAGTACAGGTTAAGCATGGAAGGTAAGCGGATATGGATCACCCTCCCGGTGATGAATCTTTATTTCCGGAAATCGCGCCCCAGGGGCAGCAAAAGGCCCGGCGGAGGATCTGCACGATGACCCGATCGAGTGAACAAAGCCTGGCGATGAACCGGCCAAAATGGTTTTATAACGAGTACAAATATGCCGGGGTTGATTACACCGACCCGGACCAGGTGGCTGCTTACGACACTCGCCATCAGCGCTTCCGCGATTATCAGGCATTTGCGGATGCGATCGTCGACCAACTGGGCCTGGGTGCCGAAGATACGGTCATCGACCTGGGCGCTGGCACAGGAGCCTTTGCGCTGCATGCCGCATCGCATTGTAAGACGATCTATGCCGTGGACATTTCACAGGTCATGTTGGAGTACACCTGTCAAAAGGCACAGGCCGCCGGAGTGACCAATATCGTCTTCTGCAAGGGCGGCTTCCTGACTTATGAACATGAAGATAGTCCCGTGGATGCAGTGGTTTCATCGGCCGCTTTGCATCATCTGCCTGACCTATGGAAATGGGTCGGCCTGCTGCGCGTGGCTGACATGCTCAAGCCCGGCGGAAGGTTCTACCTGTTCGATGTCGTATTCCCGGCAGATCGCGATTACGCCTCCCGTTTCGACCTCTGGGTGGAGTCCTTCGTGGCCAAGGTTGGTCCCGAGTTCGCCAACGAAGTCGAGACCCATATTCGCGACGAATACAGCACCTTCGATTGGGTGATGGAAGGCATGCTGAGACGGGCCGGCTTCCATATAGACCAGGCCGACTATCAGGACGAGTTCGGTTCTACCTATTTATGCACAAAGCGCGAGCAATGCGCCATTTGAATTTTGTCTGCGCCATCCTCATTATTACCCGACCAGTTTGAAGAGGTTTCTGATTGGTTTTTTTCGGTTGCTGATTGGGCCAGTCGGAAATCAGCAGCGAACAATCGGCAAACAGAAAAGGGACCAGCCATGATCCAGATCTACGATACTACCTTACGTGACGGCACCCAGCGGGAGAATATGTCGCTTTCGCTGGCCGACAAATTGACCATCGCCCGCCGGCTGGATGCCCTCGGCGTCACCTTCATTGAAGGCGGCTGGCCAGGCTCCAACCCCAAGGACGCCGGATTTTTCGAGCAGGCGCGTGACATTCAATGGGATCATGCCTTGATTGCTGCCTTCGGTTCCACCTGCCGTGTGGACGGCAATCCGGAAGAGGATGCAAACATCCAGGCCCTTCTGGATGCCCACACGCCGGTTTGCACCGTGGTCGGTAAGTCATGGACCCTGCACGTGACCGAGGTGCTGCGCACAAATTATGAAGAGAACCTGCGCATCATCGAGACCAGCCTGGCCTACCTGCGTTCGCAGGGCCGGCGGGTGATCTACGATGCCGAGCATTTCTTCGACGGTTACAAGGCCGATCCCGCCTATGCTTTGGAGACGCTTAAGGCAGCCGTACGCGGCGGTGCAGAGACCGTGGTGCTGTGCGATACCAATGGCGGCTCGCTGCCGTGGGAGGTGGCCGAAATCGTCCGCGCTGCCCAGGAGTCCCTCAAACACCCGCTTGGCATCCACACTCATAATGACGGGGAGTGCGCAGTCGCCAATACTCTGGCGGCAGTCCGCGAGGGGGCCATCCAGGTGCAGGGGACGATCAACGGCTACGGCGAACGCTGCGGCAATGCCAACCTGTGCTCCATCATTGCTGACCTGGAGCTCAAGCTCAAACTGAAGTGCCTGCCTGAGAATCACCTCACCCAACTCTACGAAGTCTCACACCTGGTGGCCGAGGTGGCCAACCTGACCCCCGACGAGCACCTGGCCTATGTCGGCAAATCAGCGTTCGCCCACAAGGGGGGCATCCACGTGGCAGCCATGCGGCGCAGCGTCCTTTCCTACCAGCACATCGATCCCGAGCAGGTCGGCAATTCTTCGCGGGTGGTCGTCTCCGAGCTCTCTGGGCGCGGCAACCTGCTCAGCAAGGCTGAAGAGTACGGCCTGGATGTCAACGGCGGGCAGGAGGTGGCCGAGGTGTTGAACGAGATCAAAGAGCTCGAGGCGCAGGGGCTTCTCGTTCGAGGCGGCCGAAGCCTCCGTGGCGATGATGCTTAAGCGCCAGCAGGTGGAGTATAAGCCTCCATTCGAGCTGATCGACTTCTTCGTTAACGTGGAGCACCGCCAAGGCCGCGGCATTTTTGCCGAGGCGATGGTCAAGGTGTGTATCGATGGGGAGGTGCTGCATACAGCTGCGGAAGGGAACGGCCCGGTCAATGCGCTGGACGCGGCCCTGCGCAAGGCTCTCCTTCCGCATTATCCCCAACTGGCCGCTTTCCACCTGGCGGATTACAAGGTGCGTATCCTGGACGGCGAGAATGGCACCCAGGCGGTCACGCGCGTGTTGATCGATACGCAGAACGGGACCAAGAGTTGGAGTACAGTCGGCGCCAGTGCCAATATCATCGAAGCCAGCTGGCGGGCGCTGGCCGATTCGATTGAGTACGGCTTAATGGTGGCAAAATGATGACCCGGACCATTGACCGGTGATGGAGTAGAGGAAGCTGTCCACAGCCCATTTTTTAGGAGAATTCATGAAAGCGAACATCATTCTGCTCGCCGGGGATGGCATCGGTCCTGAAGTCGTTGCCGAAGCCGTGAGGGTTCTGGATGCGGTCGCCGGAAAACACAAGCATTCCTTTTCTTATTCTGAACGTTTGATGGGCGGCTGTTCGATCGACAAGTTCGGCTCTTCGCTCACCGACGAGACCCTGGCAGACTGCAAAGCCGCGGACGCCGTCCTGCTCGGTGCGGTGGGCGGACCCAAGTGGGATGACCCAAACGCCAAGGATCGACCTGAGCGTGGCCTGCTTGCCCTGCGCAAGGGATTGGAGGTGTTTGCCAACCTGCGCCCGGTGAAGGTGCATCCAGCATTGGTTGACTCATCCCCGCTCAAGCCGGAGAAGCTCAAGGGGGTGGACATCCTGGTTATCCGCGAGCTGACCGGGGGTCTGTACTTCGGACAGCCCAAAGGCCGCGAGAAAATTGACGGCCACGAGCGCGCCGTGGACACCCTAGAATACTCAGACTACGAAATCCGCCGGGTGGTCGAGCTGGCTTTCCGCCTGGCGGAGAACCGCCGGCGGAAGGTCTCTTCGGTCGACAAGGCCAATGTGCTTGAGTCGTCCAGGCTTTGGCGCCAGATCACCACGGGGGTCGCCGCCCAGTACCACAACGTGGCGCTAGAACATGTCCTGGTCGATACTGCTGCCGTGCGCCTGGTGGTGAACCCGGCTGCCTTTGACGTGATCGTGACCGAGAACATGTTCGGGGACATCCTGACGGATGAGGCCTCTGTCCTGGCAGGCTCGATGGGCATGCTGCCCTCCGCAAGTCTGGGGGAAGCGGGCCCTGGCTTGTATGAGCCAATCCACGGCTCGGCCCCCGATATCGCCGGGAAGGGCATCGCCAACCCGATCGGGACGATCCTCTCCTCCGCCCTGCTCCTGCGTCATTCATTTGGGCTGGAAGCGGAGGCTGCTTCGATCGAAAATGCAGTGGATTTAACCATCACTTCCGGCTGCCGCACGGCTGACCTGGGAGGGAAGCTGACCACCCGCCAGATGACGGATGAAATCATTACACGTCTGTGACGATTGAAAGGAGAGAGCATATGGGAATGGAATCGAAATACGTTTGGATGAACGGCGAGCTGGTGGAGTTCGAGAAGGCGACCATCCACTTCCTCACCCCGGCACTGCACTACGGTGCGGCGGTCTTCGAGGGCATCCGCTGTTATGCCACGGAGAAGGGATCGGCTGTTTTCCGCCTGCATGATCATGCCGAGCGGCTGCTTGACTCGGCACTCGTCTTCGGTTTTCGTGATTTGCCGTACACGGCAGACCAGGTCGCTGCGGCGATCAAGGCGACCGTGGCCGCGAACGAGTTCGCCGAGTGCTACATCCGCCCGCTGCTGTACCTGACCGGAGGCGGCTGGAACCTGAACGTGGATATGGGCAAGGCCGGCCTGGCGATCGCCGTTTGGCGCTGGGACAATTACCTGGGCGAGGAGGCGATGGCCAAGGGCATCCGTGCCAACGTATCCTCGTTCACCCGCCACCAGCCCAACGTGATGATGACCAAGGCCAAGATCGCCGGCAACTACGCCAACAGCTTCCTGGCCAAGACCGAGTCGATGCGCCTGGGCTTTGATGAAGCCATCCTGCTCAACCCGCAGGGTTTCGTTGCCGAATGCACCGGAGAGAACGTTTTCATCGTGCGCGGCAACAAAGTCGTTACTCCGCCGCTGGTGGACGTCCTGGAAGGTCTTACACGTGACTCGGTCATCACCATTATCAAGGATCTGGGTTATGAATTTGCCGAGCTGCCTGTTTCGCGCGATCAGCTCTACATCGCCGATGAGGTATTCGTCTCCGGTACTGCTTCCGAGGTCATCGGCCTGAGCGAGATCGATTTTCGCAGGATTGGAGAGGGCAAGACCGGACCGGTCACGCGCAGCATCCAAAACGTCTTCCAGGATGCCATTCACGGCAGGAGTCCGCGTTATGAAAGCTGGTTGGATTATGTCAAGCAGGACGCGTTTGCCCTCCCGAAACCAGTGCTTCAAAAGTCTTGACATTCGCAGCCTTGGCGTGTAGAATGCCCCACTAATATCCAATGCCTGCATTCAACCGCTTCTATTTTTATGCCTATTATTTTTACGGTCTCCGAACTCCGGTTGCCGTTGGCGGCGCTTAAGCGGGCAGGACAGCAGAAACCCTGCACATCCAAAAGAGCGAGACCAAACGGCCTCGCTCTTTTTGTTGCTTGATATTTTGAAAGACGGAAGCAGGCCGCGGCGGAATTCGGATGAATTGGAGTATTATTAGGAATGACCTGCAGCGTTTCGAACCTCGTCGAATTTCTTCATGTTTATCAGCGGATAGCTGTGGTTGCTTGATAAAAGCGAATTAATTTTCCAGGGAGAACGATTATGTCTATGCGCGGAATACGTGGTGCGACCACCATCGACGAGGATGCTCCCGATCAGGTGCTTTTTGCGACGCGCGAGCTGCTGGAGGCAATTTTGGAAGCCAACCGCGGCCTGAAGGCGGAGGATATCGGGAGCATCCTGTTCACAGTAACGGAAGATGTGACCTCGGTCCATCCAGCGCTCGCGGCCCGGCAGATGGGCTGGGACCTGGTGCCGATGATGTGTGCCCGGGAGATCCCCGTCCCCTGCAGCCTGCCCCACTGCATCCGCGTGTTGCTCCACTGGAATACGGATGTACCCCAGAATGCTATCCACCATGTCTATTTGCGCCAGGCGGTTAAGCTCCGCCCGGATCTTGCAGAGGTCTGAGGCGAGGCTTGCCCCAGGATGACGGGAGAACGCCAGTTGCTCGACCAAAGGAGATAAAGTGGTAGTCGGTATCTTAAAGGAGGTGTCCCTATGATGATTGTCATGAAGCCAGGTTCCACCCAGGCACAACTGGACCACGTGCTTGAACACATCCGTGCCAACGGACTGACCCCGCACCTTTCGGTCGGTGCCGACCACACTGTGATCGGCGCGATCGGCGATACACATGCTGTGCCCACCGAGATATTCGAGGTTCTCGACGGGGTGGACAGCGTCGTGCGTATCACCCATCCCTACAAACTTTCTTCGCGTGAGTTCAAGCCGAACGACTCGGTCTTCCCGCTGAACGGTTTCACCATGGGCGGTGAAGAAATCGTCATCATTGCCGGCCCGTGTTCTGTGGAGTCGCGCAGCCAGTTCCTCGAAGCCGCCCATGCCGTCCGTGAAGCCGGGGCCCATGCTCTGCGGGGGGGAGTTTTTAAGCCGCGCACCTCCCCTTATGTTTTCCAGGGATTGGGCGAGGAGGGTTTCGAGTACCTGGCCGAAGCCCGGCAGCAGACCGGTCTGCCCATCGTCGCTGAGGTCATGTCGCAGAATCAAATTGAAGACATGCTTAAATATATCGATGTGTTCCAGGTCGGCGCGCGCAACATGCAGAACTATTCCCTGCTGCGCGCCTTGGGCGAATCCCGTGTTCCGGTTTTGCTCAAGCGCGGCATGAGCGCCACCCTCGAGGAGCTGCTCATGGCCGCGGAATACATTCTTTCGGGCGGGAATGAGCGTGTCATCCTGTGCGAACGAGGGATCCGCACCTTTGAGACATCCACCCGCAACACGACTGACATCAATGCCATCCCGGTACTCAAATCGCTTACCCATCTGCCGGTGATCCTTGATCCCAGCCACTCGACTGGCAATGCGGGCTATGTCCCGGCAGTGGCTCGGGCGGCCATTGCTGCCGGGGCGGATGGTCTGATCATCGAAGTCCATCCCGACCCTGCTCACGCCCTGTCTGATGGGCGCCAGTCCTTGAAACCGGAGAAGTTTGCCGAACTGGTGCGGCAGGTCGGGGAGATTGCTGAAATCGTTGGGCGCAGGCTGGCACCGGTCAAACCAGTTCGGGCTGCCCCGTCAAAAATCAAGAAGGAGGGTTAATTCATATGATGATCATCATGCACCCTGGTGCCAGCAAACAGCAAGTCCAGGATGTGATTGAGTGCATCGCCGTCCACGGCCTCAGCTCCCACGTCATTGAAGGCGTGGAACGGACGGTCATCGGGGCGGTCGGAGACAGCCACAGCGTCAGCACGGATGTTTTTTCGATCATGCCGGGGGTCGAAAGTGTGATGCGCATTTCTCACCCGTACAAGCTGGCCTCGCGCGAGTTCAAGCCGGACAATTCCGTCATTCCACTGGATGGGTTTAACATGGGAGGGGAGGAGGTTGTCCTGATCGCCGGTCCATGTTCGGTGGAAAGCCGCGAGCAGCTGCTGGAGATTGCCCAGGCGGTGCGCGAAGCCGGGGCCCACGCTCTGCGCGGCGGGATATTCAAACCGCGCACTTCGCCGTACGCCTTCCAGGGATTGGGCGAGGAAGGTCTCGAATACCTGGCTGAAGCCCGCGAAAAGACCGGCATGCCGGTGGTCGCTGAAGTCATGTCCATTGCCCAGGTTGGGCTGATGAGCGAGTACGTGGATGTATTCCAGGTCGGAGCGCGCAATATGCAAAACTACCCCCTGCTGCGTTCCCTGGGAGAAACCCGCATTCCGGTTCTGCTCAAGCGCGGCATGAGCGCCACCCTCGAGGAGCTGCTCATGTCGGCTGAATACATCCTGGCTGGCGGCAATAAGCAGGTGATCCTGTGTGAGCGCGGCATACGCACTTTCGAAACCGCCACGCGCAACACGACCGACATCAATGCCATCCCGGTGCTCAAGTCGCTGACCCACCTGCCGGTGATCCTCGATCCCAGCCACTCAACCGGCTACTTCGAGTTCGTCACCTCCATCGCCAGAGCCGCGGTGGCAGCCGGGGCGGACGGGCTGATCGTGGAGGTGCACTCCAATCCCGCCGAAGCCCTTTCGGATGGCCGTCAATCCTTAAAACCGGAGAAATATGCCGAGCTAGTCCGCCAGGTGAACGCGGTCGTCCAAGCGGTGGGCCGCAAGCTGGCACCGTTCCGCAGGACGGAGCAGGTATAAGCATGGACCAGGACCAAGCTAGCTTTGATCTGGCCACCTCACGCGTGGCGATCATCGGGCTAGGGTTGATGGGCGGCTCCCTGGCACTGGCCCTGAGGGGGAAGTGCGCCGAACTCCTCGGAGTGGGCCCACGGCAGGCCACCCTCGATACCGCCCTGCGGGGGAAATTCGTTTCCCGAGCCTCGACCGATCCGGGGGCCATCCTCCCGCAGGCGGATTTGATCGTCCTGGCTTCCCCCGTCCCGGCGATCCTGGAGCTGCTTTCCCATCTGGGCGATTTCGTTCCGCAGCCTTGCATCGTGATCGACCTCGGCTCGAGCAAAAGGGATGTCGTAGAGGCTATGTCCGCCCTGCCGGAACGCTTCGACCCGATTGGCTCTCATCCGATTTGCGGCAAGGAAGTACTGTCGATCAGCAATGCGGATATCAACCTCTATCACGATGCACCCTTCGTCCTGACCCCCCTGGCGCGGACGACCGTCAGGGCGCGTGAGGCTGCCGGGCAGCTCATCGCTGCTGTGGGCGCCCGGGCGCTCTGGATGGATGCCGCAACTCATGATGCCAGCATTGCCGCGACCAGTCACCTGCCTTATCTGGTGGCTTGTATGCTGGTCCTTGCAACTCCCCCGGAGGCAGCGGTCCTGGTCGGTCCCGGATTCCGCTCCACCAGCAGGCTTGCAGCCACCCCGCAGTCCATGATGCTGGGTGTGCTCGCATCCAACCGGGATAACCTCCTGGCTGCTCTGGCCCGATTTCGGGGATGCTTGGATGCCTTCGAGGCCGCTCTCGAGGGGGAGGACATGTCCACTCTCCGCTCGCTGCTCGAGCAGGCGGCAGCAGTTCATGGGCAATTGATCCAATGAAACTCATTGCCTCTCCCTCCACTTCTTTATCCGGTCAAACCGGCCTGCCCGGTGACAAGTCCATCTCGCACCGGGCTGCGCTGCTCGCCTCGCTCGCCTATGGTCACTCTCATATTGGCAATTTCCTGTCGGCGGGTGTCACCAAAGGAATGCTGCAATCCCTTGCCGCCCTTGATGTTGATTGGAAGATCCGGGGAAAGGCGCTGACCGTTGAAGGCTTCGGATTGAAGAGTTTTCGCGCCTCCTCCGCGCCTCTAGACTGCGGCAACTCGGCGACGACCATGCGCTTGATGACCGGAGCGGTCGCGGAGAGCGGCATCGCTGCCACGCTCGACGGGACTCCTGGCCTGCGCCAGCGCCCGATGCGGCGGTTGACGGAGCCACTGCAGATGATGGGAGTGCCCATCCATACCTCTGAAAGCGGAGGGGCTCCACTGGAACTCTCGGCCCGAGATGCCTCCCGGCCTTTGAAGGCCATCGATTACACGCTCCCGGTCGCCAGCGCCCAGGTTAAATCTGCCCTTCTGCTGGCGGCCCTGGCTGCGGACGGGGTAACGACTCTGCGCGAGCCTGGTCCCTCCCGCGACCATACCGAACGCATGCTGACCAGCATGGGGCTGGAGGTCAACTCCCGCCAGGAAGGGCGGACCCTGGTTACCACCCTGGAACCCTCGGGAAGGCTTGAGCCACTGAACTTCACCCTCCCGGGTGACATTTCCTCGGCGGCATTTTTGATCGTCGCTGGGCTGATCGTCCCTGATTCAGAAATAACCTTGCATGGCGTGGGTCTCAATCCGACCCGCACTGGTCTGCTGGATGTGCTGACCGCGATGGGCGCAGACCTGCATATGACGGAAACTGGCATAGAATGCGGCGAGCCAGTTGGGGACGTGTCTGTCTGGTCAAGCGAGCTCAAGGCGACCCGGGTCAGCGGCGATCTGGTGGTGCGGATGATCGATGAGTTCCCCATTTTTGCAGTTGCTGCAGCGTATGCCAACGGGAAAACCGTCGTCGAGAACGCCGAGGAGTTGCGTTATAAGGAGTCCGACCGGATCGCCGCCCTGTGCCAGGAGCTGCGCGTCCTCGGCGTGGATGCCAAGGAGACCGCCGACGGTTTCATTATCCATGGCCGCGGCAAACCCTCCGGGGGTACCGTCGACCCGCACGGCGACCACCGGCTGGCGATGGCGCTGGCTGTCGCTGGCCTGGCAGCCAAAGAGCCGGTGAATGTTCTTTCGGCGGAAGTCATTGATGAATCCTTCCCGGGCTTCTCCCTCTCGCTGCGCCTGCTGGGCGCATACCTGGAAAGCAAGGAGGATTAACCGTGCCCGCCAATACCTTCCGGCTTGGACTGGCTGGCTACCCGCTCACCCACAGCCTGTCTCCCACCTTGCATGCGGTGGCTCTTAAATCCTTCCAGCTGAAAGGCGAATACCGCCTCTACCCGGTCCCCCCGGATGACCGGCACGGCCTCGCCGAGCTGGTGGGGCGGGTCCGCTCGACCGAGCTGCAGGGCTTGAACATCACCATCCCTCACAAGCAAACCGTCATTCCTCTGCTGGATAAACTTTCCCCCACCGCAGAGCGTATCGGAGCAGTTAATACTGTGTTTTAATGGAAAGTTGCCTTATCGGGGAAAACACTGATGCGCCGGGATTCCTGTCGGATTTGATGAAGTCTCTTTCCTCCTCTCAAGCTCCTCTCCCAGGGTCGATCCTCCTGGAGGGGATGGGAGAGGGGCGGAGGAAGGGGATCGTCCTGGGGGCCGGGGGCGCGGCACGGGCGGTCGTCTACGCCCTGCGGTCGAACGGCTGGGAAATCACCCTGGCGGTACGCCGTGCCGACATTGCGCAGGCGGAAGCCCTGTTGGATTCCTTTAAATCTATTGCCGGTGAAGGATCATTGCGATTTGTCCTCCTGGAGGCGGAGGCATTGGCCCCTCTCCTGAAGGATGTCCGGTTGATCGTGAATGCGACCCCGGTCGGAATGGCCCCGGACATCCATGATTCCCCCTGGCCTGCCGAACTTCCTTTCCCGCAAACAGCAGTCGTGTACGATGTGGTCTATAACCCGCGCGAGACTCAGTTGGTTCGCCAGGCCCGGGCGGAAGGACTATCGGCCGTGACCGGCCTGGGGATGCTGGTGGAGCAGGCGGCACGTTCGTTCGAAATATGGACCGGACGTACCCCGGACCGCCAGGTGATGTTTTCCGCTTTGGAGGGATGATGGCTCTGCGTTTCATGACTGCAGGTGAATCGCACGGCCCGGCATTAGTGGCAATTTTGGACGGGATGGCTGCCGGCCTGAAGCTGGAAGCGAGCCTGATCGATCACGAACTGGGCCGCCGTCAGCAGGGCACTGGAGCCGGGCCGCGCATGAAGATCGAAAAGGACAGAGTCCAGATAATCGGTGGGGTCATGGCCGGCCTGACGACCGGCGCGCCGTTGGCGCTGATGATCACCAATGAAGATGCCGTTCGCTGGCGCGGCAAAAAGGTGGAAGCGATGACCACCCCGCGCCCGGGTCATGCCGACCTGACCGGAGCGGTGAAATACAGTTTGCGCGACCTGCGACCCGCTCTCGAACGCGCCAGCGCGCGTGAGACAGCTGCCCGCGTGGCCGTGGGGGCAGTCTGCAAGCAATTCCTGGGACAGTTTGGGCTGCAGGTCGGCGGGTATGTGGTCGCCATCGGCGAGGTAGCCGCCGAACTCACCGGGATGTCCTACGCAAAGCGGTTTGAGCTGGCCGAGTCATCGGATGTTCGCTGCCCGGACGCGGATGCCGCCCTCCGCATGCGACATGCCATTGAACAGATCATGCACGCCAAAGATACACTCGGCGGTGTGCTGGAGATAGTCATTGTTGGCCTGCCGGCCGGATTGGGATCGTACGCCCAGTGGGATCGCCGTCTGGAGGCCCGCCTGGGTGCGGCAATGCTCTCGGTACAGGCAATCAAGGGCGTGGAGATCGGACCGGCATTCGAAAATGCCCGCCTGCCCGGCACGCAGGTGCAGGATGCGATAAAACTATCCCCTCCCAAGGGAGAGTTGCTAATCCGTCCGACGGACCGCGCTGGAGGCATCGAGGCAGGCATCTCCAACGGCCAGCCGGTTGTGATCCGCGCGGCGATGAAACCCATCGCCACCACCCTGACTCCCCAGGCGACGGTCGACCTGGCGAAAGGCGAGGAAGCCCTGACCAAATATGAACGCTCGGACTTTTGCCCGGTACCGCGCGCGGTGCCGATCCTGGAGGCGATGGCCGCCTTTGTGATTGCCGACGCCCTCATCGAAAAGCTGGGTGGCGACTCGCTGTCCGAGATGAAGCCGCGCTTCGAAAGCCTGCGTAAAATGCACCTGAAAGATCTGCCCATGGATAATGAAGGGAAAGTCTGGTGGCCTGAGTGAAAAAGATATTCCTCTACGGTCCATCCGGTTCAGGGAAAACCACAGTCGGCAGGGAGCTGGCTGGGAAGCTGGGACTGGCCTTCACCGACCTGGATGAAGTGATCGAGCAGCAATCCGGGAAATCCATTCCAGAGATCATGTCCACAGAGGGCGAATTGACCTTCCGGGACATGGAGACGCGGGTTTTGATGGAGGTGTGCTCGGACAGCTGCGGTGTGGTCTCGCTCGGCGGCGGGACACTGCTGCGTGATCAAAACCGCAGTGCGGCTGAATTGTTCGGGGTCGTGGTCTGTCTTGAAGCCGGCCTGGCGACCCTGGTCGAACGCCTGCAGGCGGACGAAATCCAGCGCCCGCTTCTGCAGGGGGACCTGGAGGAAAAGCTCTCCGGTCTGCTCGGGAAGCGCCTCGGTCACTACCAATCCTTCGCAGTGCGTTCCAACACGGAAGGGTTGACGCCGTCCCAGGTAGCCTGGCAGGTCCAGGTGGAATTGGGACGTTTCCGCGTCCACGGCATGGGGCAGGAATATAACGTATTTGTCCAGCCCGGCAGCCTGGACGGGCTTGGAGTGTCGCTGCGCGAGCAACATATAAATGGGCCGGTTGCCGTGGTGACTGAAGACCATGTCAGCCCGTTGTATGCGCAACGGGTTGGGAATTCCTTGAAGGCAGCCAACTACGAGACAGCAGTGATCACCGTCCCGGAGGGAGAGGGTTCCAAAACGATCAGAACCGTCATGCAGATATGGCGCGGGTCCCTGGAAGCAGGTCTCGACCGCAAGAGCACGATCGTAGCCCTGGGTGGAGGTGTGACGGGCGACCTGGCGGGTTTCGCGGCCGCAACCTATCTGCGCGGCATCCGCTGGGTTGGAGTGCCCACTTCGCTGTTGTCGATGGTGGATGCCAGCTTGGGTGGCAAGACCGGTTTTGACCTTCCCGAGGGGAAGAACCTGGTTGGTGCTTTCCATCCGCCAAGCCTGGTCCTTGCGGATCCGCAGGTACTGGCCACGCTGCCAGAGGCCGAACTGCGCTCCGGGCTGGCTGAAGTGGTGAAGCACGGCGTCGTCGGCGATCCGGCGCTCTTCGAACTGTGCGCCTCCGGCTTCGAGGCGCTGATTGCCGACCCGGTGTCTGTGGTTCGCAGGGCAATGGCGGTGAAGATCGCGGTCATTGAGGCCGACCCGTACGAAGACGGGGTCCGTGCGTCGCTCAACTTTGGCCACACCCTGGGGCATGCTGTTGAATCTGTTTCGCAGTACCGTTTACGGCATGGGGAGGCGGTTTCCATCGGCATGGTAGGAGAAGCCAGGCTGGCCGAGCGCCTGTCCCTGGCAAAACCAGGATTGTCCGGGCGCATCGCGGAGGTTCTCTCGGGTTTAGGATTACCGGTTGAAATTCCCGCCAACCTGGCGCGTGAGGCCCTGGTCCACTGTATGAAAGTAGATAAGAAGAAAGCTTCTGGCGTGGTCCGCTTTGCCCTGCCTGTTGAAATAGGCAAGGTCGAGGTGGGTGTGGCAGTGGAGGAGCTCTCTCAGCTTTTCGAGAATTAATGCTGGCGACCATGCGTCGCTAGCACAGGAGGTGGAAATGGCATCATTTTTAGTATTGCACGGTCCCAACCTCAACCTGCTCGGCACGCGCGAGCCGGAGATTTATGGGAAATTGACGCTCGAGGAGATCAACCGGAAAACTGTCGAGTACGCCCAGGAGCTCGAGGTGGAGGTACGCTGCGTTCAATCCAACCATGAAGGCGCACTGATCGATGCCCTTCAGGATGCGCGCAGCTGGGCACAGGGCGTGGTTTTCAACCCAGGCGGTTACACCCATACATCGGTTGCACTGCGGGATGCGATCAGCGCCATCGGCCTCCCGGTGGTTGAGGTCCACCTGTCGAATGTCTACGCCCGTGAGGAATTTCGCCACCGCTCGCTGATCTCGGCGGTCTGCCTGGGAAAAATCACCGGATTCGGCTGGCGTTCATACCTGCTCGGGCTGAAGGCGCTGGTCGATTCGCTCCGGGAGTTGCAGGAAAAATAAACCCGTGCAGGCTTCCCAGGGACAGCCTCGGTTATTCCCAGGCGACGACACTTCTTCCTTGACAGCCTTGCGGTTCATTGCTACCATTCGTTTGATTAAATAAATACCGCATGCTGGGGAAACCCGGCTCATAATTCACAAGGAGGTGGTCCGTGGAAATCATTCCCAATGTCCATCTGATCCCCGGGATTGTGGCGAACCCTTATGTCATTATCGACCCGGATGGTCTAACCCTGATTGATGCCGGGCTGCCCGGAAGCGACAAAAAAATCCTGAACTATCTGGCCGGGATGGGGCGCGCCCCGTCTGATTTGAAGCGCATCTTGATCACCCATGCGGATTTGGATCATGTCGGCGGCCTGGCTGCATTGAAAAAGAAAACCGGTGCGCGGATTTTTTCCAGCCAGGTCGAAGCGGAGGCGATGGCTGCCGGGCACTCGTCGCGGCCGCTTAAACCGCGCAATTTTTTCTTTAAAATAATATTTTCCTTCAGCGGTGTTTTTTATAAGGCAAAGCAGGTGCATGCTGACGAAATCCTGGCTGACGGCCAGGTGCTGCCGCTGCTGGCCGGGCTGCGCGTTGTGGAAACTCCCGGTCACACTCCCGGTCACCTGTCGTTTTTTTCACCTGCCTCTGGAGTACTTTTTGTCGGTGATTCGCTCGTGTCACGGGAGAACGGTCTGCGCGGTTCAACCGGGATGAACAACTGGGACCAGGCCAAATCGGACGCGGCGGTCCGCAAACAGGCTGCGCTCGGAGCGACCATTGTTTGTCCCGGGCATGGTGCGGTTGTGCTGGATGCTGCTGGTAAATTCCCGAAGGTATAGTACGAACCGGTTTGCCCTCCCCTCGGATTTTTATCAATAAAAATCCCTTTTTGCTATCGTTGGATTTATAATCACCCCTGCCCACAAAGGAGAATGCAGCATGTCAGAGGAACTTTACCAAAAGATGGCCCAGAGCATTATCGACGGCGATTCAGACGCCGCGGTCGCACTGGCCAGGCAGTCGATCACGGACGGCCTTGACCCGCTGGATGCG
The DNA here is from genome assembly GCA_963753465.1 of uncultured Chloroflexia bacterium. Taxonomy (GTDB): domain Bacteria; phylum Chloroflexota; class Anaerolineae; order Anaerolineales; family Villigracilaceae; genus UBA877. The sequence continues at coordinate 1,265,660 of CAVWCJ010000005.1, read as the reverse complement.
ATCACCAAAGGCTTCGTCATGGGGGTTAATCAGGTCGGCGAATCCTTCGCCTGTGGACAGGCTTTCCTGCCCGAACTGGTCATGGCTGGCGAGGCTATGAAAGCTGCCGTTGCCACGCTCGAACCGGAAATGCAGCGGCGCGGCACCCAGCGCACTGTGCTCGGCAAGGTTGTCCTGGCTACGGTGGAGGGGGACATCCACGAGATCGGCAAGACTCTGGTCGGGACGATGCTCTCCTCCTCCGGCTTCCAGGTCTTCGACCTGGGGGTGGACGTGCCTGCAGCCAGGATCATTGCCAAGGTCAAGGAAGTGGACGCCAACCTGGTCGGTTTGAGTGCACTGCTGACGACCACCATGGTCAAACAAAAAGAGGTCATCGACCAGCTGGACAAGGAAGGGCTGCGTAAAAATGTCAAGGTGATGGTAGGGGGAGCGCCCGTAACGCGTGACTGGGTCCAGAAAATCGAAGCGGACGGCTACTCCGAGGATGCCATTGGGGCGGTTAAGGTCGCTAAACAGCTGGTCGGGGCGTAACGGACTGATGCCATGACCCAGGCCATTAAATCCATCACGAATCCCAGGCTGCGGCTTGAGGTCCTGACATCCCAGGAAATCAGCGATATTCATGACGCCACGCTGAACATCATTGAGAAAGTCGGTGTGCGCTTTCCCTCCAAACGGGCGCTGGAAATCTGGGCCGAATGTGGAGCGGATATCGACCGCGAGAAGAAGGTGGTCCGTGCCAAGCCTCAGCTGATCGAAGATGCAATGAAGAAATGCCCGCCCGGCTATACCCTGGCAGGGCGCGAGCCCTCGCAGGACCTGGCGCTGGATGGAAATCACGTTTTCCTGGGCACAGATGGCTGCGGAGTGGAGGTGATCGACCTGCACACTCTCCAGCGTCGCACCTCCTGCCTGCAGGATATCGCCGACATTGCCCGCCTGGCAGACGCAACCGAAGAGATTGGATTTCTTTGGGTGCCGATCTCGGCGCAGGATAAGCCACCGGAGACGCGCAGCCTGCACGAGATCCGCACCATCTGGGAAAACTCCTCCAAGCACGTGCAGACCGAGAGCATCTACAGCGCTCGTGAAGCCGAGGCGGCCATCCGGATGGCAACCTTGATTGCCGGTGGGAAGAAATCTCTCCGGGAGCGCCCTGTCCTCTCGTTGATGCAGTGCTCCGCCTCGCCGCTAGGCCACGACGGCGGCAGCCTGGATGCTGCACTGCTCGCGGCCGAGGCCGGCATCCCAACCGGGTTCATGACCATGGCGGCCTGCCTAACCACCGGTCCGGCCACTGCAGCGGGGACACTGGCAGTCGGCAATGCCGAGGTCATTGCCGGAACCGCCCTGGTGCAGCTGGCTTTCCCGGGCGCGCCGGTCTTTTACGCAGCTGCCCAAACCGCTTCGGACCTGCGCAGCGGGGCGTATACCGGAGGTGGGCCGGAGGACTTCCTCTTTGGAGCAGCCACGAACCAGCTCGCCGATTTCTACAACATCCCGCTTTCGATGGGTGCATTTGCCACCGGTGCCAAGGAGCCGAACTGGCAGGCTGGCATTGAGAACAGCTTGTCCACCTTCATGGCCTGCGGGGTGATGTCCGACATGCTGCTCGGGTCTGGACTGCTGCACGGCAGCCGCATCTGGTCCTTTGCCGAGATGATGCTGGACTGCGAAATCTTTTCGATCATCCACAAGATGATGCAGGGCATCCCCGTCAATGAGGAGACACTGGCCCTGGAGGCGATCGCCGCGGTCGGCCCCGGCGGCAATTTTCTCACCCAAAAGCACACCCTCAAGCATATGCGGGAGGTCTTCCTGCCGCAGTTTATGGACCGCCGCCCTTACAACGAGTGGGAGGCAAAAAAAGACGACGCCCGTGACTGGGCTCTGGAGAAGGCACGCAAGGTCCTGGCGACGCACAAGCCTGATGCGCTGGACCCGAAACTGTCCGCCGAGCTGGGAAAAATCGTCGCCTCGCTGGAGAAATAGATTTTCCTTCGCTTTGCCCCCTTTTCCCTCGGGAGAGGGGAAGTCTCATGCAGCCCAAACTCGAACTGCTTTCCGCTGACCTGATTGCCCGCATCCTGGATGAAGCTTTCCAGCTCATGATGGACCCGGGTATTAAAGTCCAGTCCCCGTCTGCACGCGAGCTCCTCCTAGCGCAGGGTGCGCGCATCGATGGGGAGGTGGCCCGAATCCCCGAGGGCCTCGTCCGCAGGGCGCTGGAAAGCGTGCCGCCGGAATTTGACCTGTTCGACCGGAACGGCCGAAGGGCGGTGCATTACGGAGGTGATCGGGTCCACTTCGACCCGGGTTCATGCGCCGTCCACGTGCTCGACCCGGAGACGCTTGAACATAAACCTTCGCTTTCGCAGGACCTCGTACGGCTGGTCAAGGTGGCCGAAATGCTGCCCCAGTACGACGCTCAGTCCACGGCAGTTGTGTGCAGCGAGGTCCCAAAGGCCATCGGCGACCTGTACCGACTGTATATCGTTTTGCTGTTCTCGTCGAAGCCGATTGTCACGGGATCGTTTTCCACTGCAACTCTCGGGGTGATGTTGGACATGCTGGCGATTTTCAGCGGTGGAAGACAGGCACTGGCCGAAAAGCCGCAGGCGGTCTTCGATGTGTGTCCTTCGCCACCGCTCATCTGGAGTGAATTCGGCGCGGATAACCTGATCGAACTGGCGCGCGCCCGGGTACCGGCGCAGCTGGTTTCGATGCCGCTCGCAGGCGCGGCCGGGCCGGTAACCTTGATCGGCTGCGTCGTCCAGCATGCCGCTGAAAGCCTGAGCGGGATTGCCATCCACCAGCTGGCAGCTCCCGCTGCTCCGGTTGTATGGGGCGGGGCGCCAGCCATTTTCGACATGCGCAAGGGAACCACCCCGATGGGCGCGATTGAGACCGCCATGATCGATGCCGCGTACGCCCAGGTTGGCAAGTCGCTTGCTCTGCCCACGCACGCCTACCTGGGCGCCAGCGATGCCAAGCTGGTGGATGCCCAGGCTGGCCTGGAGAGCGGGGTTACCACCGTCATCGGTGCGCTCTCCGGGATCAACATGATCTCCGGCGCGGGTATGCTCGACTTTCTGGCCTGCCAGAGCGCGGAGAAGCTGGTCGTAGATGCCGAGGGGATCGCCATGGCGAAACGCCTGATGGAGGGTCTGCAGGTCCGCACCGAAACGCTGGCGACAGAACTTTTCAAGGGGATCGACTTCAGGGGTGATTTTCTCAAGCAAAAGGCCACCCGCGAGTTATTCTCCAAAGAACAAATCCTGCCTTCTGCGGTCATCGACCGGGACTCGGTCCGCGGCTGGCAGCAGTCGGGCGGAGGGGACGCCTTCGCCCGGGCCAGGGCGCGTACCCACGAGCTGCTTTCGGCCTACGAAAAGCCGCGGGTTGCACCCGAGCTGGAGAATGAACTGCATTCACTGGTCGAGAATTTGGGTCAAAAAGCCGGCCTGGACACCCTGCCGGATTTGGAATGATTGTCATGCGCCATCGGAACAAATTGTACATGCCCTGGTGGACCTTTTTTGATAAGATAAAGGCATCCACACCCTGCCCATGGAGGAGATTGTATGCATACTGTTTTGAAAAGTGACAAGAAGGAAGTGACATTGGGGATCGACATGCCGTTCGTCATCATTGGCGAGAAGATTAACCCGACCGGCAGCAAAAAGCTGGCATCTGCCCTGACCGAAGGCAATCTGGATTACGCCCGGGACCTGGCCGTGCGTCAGGTTGCCTGGGGGGCCGACGTGCTGGATGTCAACGTGGGCGTGCCGGGGCTGGATGAGGTGGCCGTGGTCAGAAAGCTGGTTGCCTTGATCGCCGCAGCGGTCGATGTGCCGCTGTGCCTGGATTCGGGCAGCCCGGATGTGCTGGCCGCAGGCCTAGCGGCCGCCCCGGGCAAGCCACTGGTCAACTCGGTCAGCGGGGAAACGAAGAAACTGGACAGCGTCCTGCCGCTGGTCAAGGATCGGGGCGCGGCGGTTATCGGTCTGACCATGGATGACAATGGCATTCCCAAGACTGCCGAGGAGCGTGTCGCCGTGGCTGAGAAGATCCTTGAGCGGGCTGCCAAGCTGGGCATCCCGGCAGAGGATGTCATCATCGACCCGCTTGTGCTGACCGTAGGTTCGGACAGCAAGGCTGCTCTGGTGACGCTGCAGACCGTCGAGCTGGTGCGCAGAACCTTCGGCGCAAACATCAACCTGGGCGCCAGCAACGTCTCTTTCGGCCTGCCAGACCGCCCCTCGGTCAACACCGCGTTCCTGACCCTGGGCATCCAGGCCGGCGCGACCTGCTCGATCACCGACCCGATCAAGCTTGGCCAGACGATTAAGGCTGCCGACCTGCTGCTCGGGCGGGACGCGAATGCTATGCGTTACATCAAGTATTTCCGCTCAGCAGAGAAACTACGCGAGGAGGAAGCCGCAAAGACAGCGTAATTTATATACAAAAATAAAAATAATGACTCTCCTGCAACAACTCGTACTTTAACAATTCAAGGCTAACATTTTCGGCTTTGCCAAGCCGCACAAAGCTGCCAGGCTGGCCCATAAAAAAGCCCAAAGAGAATCCACGGCCTGTTTTCGGGTGCCTTTTTCTACATCAAGAGCCGCAGGCTGGGCCATTTCTTCTTTCGCTTTCGCCTGCAGGTAACGCTCAATACGCCGCACGTTGCTCACGGCGGCGGAACCGATCACCATACTGGCCATCCGGAACTTGCCTCGCACCGGCAACTTGCCAGCCGGGAAATGGTGCTTGATACTGCGCATGGTGGCTTCGACGGCCGCGCGCAAGTTGCGGCCTTCTTTCTGCTGCTCGCGGCTGCGTCGTCGTCGTTCAGAGGTCTGCGCTTCGGCCTGGGTAAAACGCAGATGACGACGTGGATCGCGTTTGCCAGGTTGAGACGGGCACTTGTCTACCAGCTTGCAGGTTGCGCACACTTCCGCTTTGAAGTGGGCGACGAAGGCATTCTTCTGGTTGCCGGGATGAGCTGGCTCGGTCTGCCCATGGGGGCAGGTGACTTTCACCGGCTGGTTATCTGGATTGAACTTGATCACAAAGTCGGCCAGGTGCAGCTTTTCAGGGTCGGGAGTTCGTCCGCGGATGGCAGTCTGAATATGTTCGACTTGCTGTTCCTGCAAAACCGCATCGGAATCCGGGCCGCCATGCCCACCATCCGTGTAGATCGTATCCAGTTCCGTGCGCTTCTTCAGGTCGGGCAGTGCTTCGGCCAGCAGTTGGCTGTCGTCGACGTGGTTGGACGCCACTTGGACTTTGGTAATCAGTTGCAGCGGATTTTGCGGGTCGCAGGTTTCGCTCACATTGGCGACATAGCCTTGGTAACCTTTGCTCTGTTTTTCCCGATAGGTGGCTTCCAGATCATCCGGTGACTGCAGGCTGGTGGCGCTCAGGGCCTGGTTGGGTTTGGTCACCACGCCTTGCTGCTCCAGCTGGAAATGTTCGCCGAAGACCCGCCCCAGCACCCGGTAGACCGGCTCGTCCGCATAGACCGGCTTCAACTCCACCAGCAGCCACTGCATGAACTCGCCGATCCGCTGCAGGTGCGCCTCCGTATCTTCGGACTTCATATGGTAGACGTATTGCCCGGCATGTCCCTGTACATAGGGCGCAAAGCTGACGGCATAGCGCTCCTGATCGCCCTCCTTCAGCATGCGCTGGACTCGCTGCAGCACTTCCACCAGCAGCTGCACCCGTCCCATCCGACGAATGTTACTGGCGACCTGTGTGCTATCCATGCGCTGTTTGCCGGTCTTGAGCCGAAAGGCCGCAATCTGTTGGTCCGTCACCTGTTCAAAGGCCTGGTCCAGCAAGTTCACTCCCTTCTCCTGCATGTACCGGCTCAGACGCTCTCGAAAGTAGTACAGTGTGCGTAAATCAAAATCGCCTTCCCCTAATTGGCGATAGCCCAGTGCGTAGCGCACCTGCACATCATAACAATAGGCATCATACATCTCTTCATCCGTCCAACCATTGCCTGCTTTCAGGTACTCCAGTCCAACCAATACATTCACCGGTACATTTGGCCGCGACGGAAAATCAACATACAGAACCTCGAAAGGCGCTTCGTTCAACCGGCAAAAGAACTCTCGATAGAATACGCCTGCCCACGAATTCTCCAGACGCTTGCGCAGCTTTTCGGGAAGTTCATCTACATGGCTGGTGAGCGGTATTTGCAGGTGCCGGTGATTTTCCTTGAACATGTTTTGGTCCTCGCACAGCGGTTTGCCTTGATTATATTAAACTTTCCGCTGATTGAGGAGAGTACAATTCAGACCACTGTTATCCTCTCGTTTTTGCAGGAGAGTCAATAATAAAACTTTCCTCAGGGAATCCTCTCCCTGAGGAAAGTTTTATTATAAATGGTCTGGGTGATGGGGCGAGTACATCTTCCTTAGTTTTACATGACGAACTCAATCGCGCTGTTGAGAACGGTCGATCAAATAACCCGCCAGCCCGTCATCGGGATGCGGAATATCCAGAATCGTCAGCATGGCAACCAGCTCACCGCGGTGATGAGTGGCATGGTCGACGACATGCAGCATCAGTTCGCCGAGCGGAAAGATGTATGTTTTACCCTTCGTGTTGGTATAGGTCAGCTCCGCGCCCAGCTGCAGTTCATCGCATCGGTCGATAAACGCCCGTATCTCGGCTTCAACCCGGTTCCAGGCGCGGCGGACGTCCGCCAGTTTTGGGAGTGCCGCTGTGGATGTCATGGTCTTGGCTGAAACTCCTTTCCAGCGGCCCAGCCAGATCTGCTCTGCGGCGACCATGTGCACCAGCAGGGCATGGACACTGCCCCAGGAAGGAGCCAGAGGTTGGTCCCATTGTTCCGGTGTAAGCGATTCGCAAGATTGCAGAATGCGGGCAACACGCCAATAGTGATAGTTGTAGAGCAGGTGGATCGTGTCTGGGGTCATAAAAATCTCCCTGAATGGGCTTCAGCCCGGCAGGAAATTATTGATAATTATAAACCAGTATATCCAATAACTCTAAGTAGCCGAGTGGTATTTGCGAATAAAATTGAGGAACTTCATTTTATTCTCTCGACCTTTATGACCGTTTCGTTTTGTTCAAAGCATCCTCAGGGACGCTGAAACTAAAAGGTTTCGCCAGGTTTTTTCATCGTTGGGCTGCTTAGTCAAGAACTCCCCCGGTTTTGCCCACGGTGGGAATAGAGTGGCTCATCTCCAGATTTGTTTTGCTGCCTCCAGCACCAGGCTGCCGCTGGAGAAGAGCAGGAACACTCCACAGATCCCAAACACCACCTGTTGGAACCGCTTTCCAAAAAATGTCCCTCCTTTATAAGAAAGGACGGATAGGAAGGTGTCCCATCCAAGATCGCACAGCCAGTGCATCGCTGCAAAGGCAGCAAATCCCAACACTCCAAATCCGACCGAGTGCAGGATCAGCACAGCTCCCACGGTTGCCCACCAGATCAGGAAATACGGATTCCCGATGCTCAGCAGAATCCCCGACAGGACAGGGGATTGCGTTGCACTGCTTTGCCCGGGAACTGCTTTTCGCATGCTGCGCAGCATGCCTATGCCCATCCACAGGAGCACGGCGCCGCCCAGGAAAGCAATGCCGGCCCGTATGTACAAGTGGCCCATCAGCTTGCCCACGCCAAAGAATACCGCCACCATGAGAGGTAGTTCGACAATCCCATGCCCGATCGCCACGAACGCTCCGGCGCGTGGCGACCTGCTCCCCTGTCCAACGGCTACAGCAGTGATTGGGCCGGGGGCCAGCACGCCGGACAAGGAGATTAGCGTAGCTTCGAGAAGAAACGTCAGGAATGCCATAAATATCCGCGACCGGAATACCGGTGTGACCAGGCTGTGAGGTCCTGGTTCATTTTTCCAGGGCAGCTTAATCGAGACGCACGTACAGGCGTTTGTTGATCCGTCCCTTGTTCTCGGTACGGAAGATCGAGAAGTGACCCACCTCGGAGGTGCTGCGGACGTGGGTTCCTCCACAGGCCTGGGCGTCGAACCCGCTGATTTCCACCACCCGCACCTGTCCGCCTGAAACGGGCGGCCGGACGCCGAGCGTCCGGAGCAGATCGCTCCGTTTCCGAAATTCTTCTTCCGTGAGGGTATAGGATTTCAATGCATGATCCTCTTCCAGGACGGCATTGACCTTTTTTTCCAGCTCCCCGCATAGTTCGGTGGAGAATTTTTCCAGCTTGAAATCGATGCGCGAATAGTCCGCTGCAATTTGCACCCCGGTGATCCACCCGCCGTAATCCCGGAGCGTGATTGTGTTCAGCACATGCAGGACAGTATGGTAACGCATGAAAGAGAGCCGCCTCTTCGTGTTCAAGATCAAACGGACTCTCTGACCCAGGACACTCAGCGGAGCGGAGTTGCTGACATGCCAGATGACTCCATCCAGGCCGGCATGGGCGGAAAGGATTTCAATTCTCTCCCCGCTCTCCAGTTGGAGGAGCCCTTCGTCAGGGGGCTGACCACCGCCTCCAGGGTAGAAGCAGGTTTTATCAAAGGCGATGGAACTCTCCCGTATCGCGAGAGCCGCTGCCTCGGTTTCGAAGCAGTGATCGTCCTGAAGATAGAGGCGGCTGGTGGGTGGTATCGGCATGGTTAGGGGCTCAACGGAGATTCCGAGCGGCTATGACGGGTGCACTGCAACTATTTTACCGAAGAAACTGCATTTGCGAGGAACCAGAACAGTCCGCCGATGAACAGCTTCGATCCAGGAAAGGGAGGCTCTTCTCGGATCTTGGAATCTTTTCCGGGCGGAATGCGTAGATCAATATGACTCGTTGTTTTAAACCGGAGGCCAATCCAATGCTTGCCATAGAAATCAAAGATCCGGTGACTGCAGACCTGCCGTTCGAAGATACCGTCCGCGGTTTGATTTCCCATTTTAAAGAGCTTTGGTGGAGCTACGATCCTGGACTGCCTGATCTTGGCCTGACCTATGGGCTGTCCGCGAAAAAAGCCTGTGAATCGAAATTGGAAGCCTGCCTGAATCGTCTGGGGAAGGAATTGGAGCGCAACTCACCGGACAGCTTCGAACGGGTGAAAATGCAGGAATGGATCTTCCCGCTGGCAGGGGAATTCCTTAAGACCACCTTCGGCCTGGAAGACAGGCATGTGGCTGCTCTTACTTCCTTTGGCTTCGACGAGTTAGTCGAGGAATTCATCCTCCAGGCACGCCGCTTCGACCCAGAAATTTCCGCCGTGGATATCTACCAGGCCGGCCGAAATGCCTGGTCGATGAACCTGATGCAATACCTGATGGGCCTGCCTGTTGAGGTGACCCCGGCCGTGCTGGCGTACAGCTTGCTTTATCCATACAGTGATAATTACCTGGACGATCCTGGCATCCAGGCCAAGGAAAAGGCTTCCTTCAACCGCCGTTTCGAACAGCGGCTGGAGGGAATGCCGGTTGTGCCCGCGAATGCAGGCGAGAATAAAATATTCGATCTGGTGGGGATGATCGAAGACCAGTTCGACCGGAACCTTTTCCCTGAGGTGTACGCCAGTTTAATGGCGATCTTCCGGGCTCAGACCAAAAGCATGCGCCTCCAGCTCCCGAATGTTTCGCCTTATGATGTGGATGTACTTGGGCTGGTCTTTGAAAAAGGTGGAACCTCGGTCTTGGCGGATGGCTACCTGGTGGCCGGGAATATGACCTCGTACCAGCGGGAGTTTTCATTCTATTACGGCGCCTTTACCCAGCTCATGGACGATCTTGAAGACGTGGAACAGGACTGCCGCAGCGGGATCATGACCGTGTTCTCGCAGATGGCACATCATTGGCCGCTGGACACTGTCACAAGCCGGACCATCCTCTTCGGGAATGGTCTGCTAGATGCCATGGGCCGTTTCAATGCACCCGGGCTGGAGCCTCTGGAGGAAATCATGCGCAGGTGCATCCTCCCGCTGATGATCGATTCGGCCGGGCGGGTCGGGTACCTGTATTCCCGTCGATACCTGGATGAATTAGAAAGACATTTCCCCTACCGGTTTTTGCGCCTCAAGCAGCTGCGCCGGAAGGTAATACGCCGATTTTCTGCAGAACAGATCGTTGAAAAGCTGGCCCTGATTGAAGAAGCCAAACCGCCAGATTCAAGCTTTCTTGAGCAGGAGTTGCATGAATAGCCAGGAGGCGCCGAAGGCCAGCAGAAGGCCGGAGGCCACGTCGGCTAGGTAATGCTGCCTGATCAGCACCGTCGAAGCCACGATGAGCGCTGTCCAGATCGCGATGACAATTCCCAGGCGCCGGTCAACGTGGAACCAGTGGATCGCAAGGATGGTGGAAAGCGATGTGTGCAGGCTGGGAAAGTCGTTGAAGGGGTTGTCGCCTGCATAGACGCCCTGGATCATTCGGGTGAGTGTGTCGCTGCCGGTCAGGACCGGGCGGATCACCTCGGTTTGCAGGAAAAAGTAAAAGCCATAGCTTACCAGCCAGGCTGCTATCATTGCTAGGCAGGCTGATTGAAAAATGCGCGTGCGAAATAACAGGAAGATGATCAGGGTAGCATAAATGACCGGCTGGAGGGAAACGTAGGGGATGACGAAGATGGGTACCACTGGCAGGGCGGCGTCCAGGGGAGTCTTTAAGAGGGGAAGGACCCTTGGTCCGTGGTTCAGCAGTGCATAGATCAGGTTGGTCAGGTACACTCCAACAGCCAGCAGCAGACTGAAGACTGCATTTTTCCAACCGGTCCCAAAAATACCCCGACCGAAGAGTTGTTTCAAAGTTTTTTTCATTGTGGTCTCCTTCTGGTATTGATTTTGATCTCCAAGTGGCTTTATCCCAGTAGCTGTATCTGACCATATCGTTCGTGCCGTAGACCAAACGCCTGAGGTTGCTCATTTCTCTCCGGCAAGAATGCCAATCGTCCCGACCATGAAGGGCAGTTTCAGCGCTCGGGGAATGAATGCTGAATTCCGGGTGTCAATAAATTCAACCTTGCTGATCCCCCAATTTTGCAGCAGGCGGACCAAATTATCCGGCGTTCCGTATATCGGCTTCAGAAAAAACAGGTCCTGAAGGGCGAATTTTCCCCCTTTCTTGACGACCCTTAGCGCCTCGCGAAGGAGTTCGCGCTTGTCGGTGGAATCCTTCACTTCGTGGAAGACAAGATTGCTCACCGCAGCATCGAAATATCCATCCTCGAAAGGCAATTTGGATGCGCTGGCTTTTTGGAAGACGAGGCGATCCTCGACCCGATCAAATTTTGCATTTCGATCACACACCTCTTTCGAGTATTCCCAATTTTCTCCCCAGTAATCGATCCCGGTGACCGCGGCCTTGGGGAATTTATATGCGAGTTCGATGGCCAGGGCTCCGTTCCCGCAGCCGATGTCCAGCGCGCGCCCTTCACCGTCCCAATCCAGATGAGCCAGTACCAGTGCACGAAGCTGCTCCTGCACGTTTTTTCCCTGAGGTGCGAACAGGTAGCGTGCATAGGCAAAATAGCCGCTGACCAGGAGGAACAGCAATCCTGGAATCACCATGATTGGAAAGAGAAAAGACACGCCGATCGATACCAGCCCGATCACGCCGGGAACATAGATGAATTTCTTCGATACCCAGTTCCCGTAATCGGGTTTTTGCAAAGTTGGTTCGATCATGATTTTTCTCTTCCAATATTTTGTTGTGGCATTTGGAGTCCGGGATCCTATTTCAATCCTCGCGCACCCGCTCCGGTTTTACGCGAATGGCCATGGAATACCTCTCGGTCATGCTCTCAGGGGTCAGGCCGATATCGGCTATTCCCTGGCGGTATTTCTTCAGGTAGGCCTTTGCCTCGCTTGCGGTGGGAGCGCCCATCTCGATGCTTGCTTTGCCCCAGAAGACGGCCACCTTGCCGCCGTATTCATCGGTGTTGAAATGGATCGAGACCTTCGGGTTGCTGTGGAGGTTGCGGACCTTGCGCGCCTCCGGCTGGGTGTAGATCAGGAAGGATCCCTGGTCCCACAGGAACCAGACCGGGGTCGGCTGTGGAGTTCCATCGTTGCGAACCGTGGTCAGCCAGACGATCGACTCCTCCCTCAGGCGCTTGAGCAGTTTCTTGCTGATTTCAGCAGGCATAGCAATCCATTCCTTTCGGACATTAGTCGAGGCAGTCCAGCTTTGCTGTGGATGGTGCTGGGATTATAGCACGGCGGACGGCCTGACCATCCGCCTCCTCACCCTCTATGATTGGGTTGGACATGCGGCTTAAAAAGTCTCACTTGGACAACCGGAAAATAAAGTTGGCTGCATTTTCACGTTCTTCCCAGCCGTGCTTTTGATAAAACCCTCTTTGATAGGATTCCCGCTGGCGCATATTGAGCAGCATCAGCCGGGCACAGCCGCGTCGTGCCGCCTCCTCTTTGACCTGTTCCAGCAGCTGAGCTCCAAGTCCACAACCGCGATGGGCTTCGGCGATGAACAATTCGGATACATATCCTTCGACCCCTGCCAGGATCAGGTAGGGCAGCCAGTGAACTGCTGTATATCCCGTCAATTCCCCTCCGGCATCCTCGGCAACAAAGATCGCATGGCTGTCGTCGGACAGGCACAGCTCAAGGTGTTTTGCCACTCGCTGCCGCGTCGATTGTGGGTCTTCCGCAGTGATATGCTCGAACAGATTTAGGTCCCGGATCAGATCGGCCAGGGCCAGGGCGTCTGCAAGGACAGCCTTTCGTACCTGGTAAGGATAGTTCGGTTTGTTGAGATCTGAATTCATGCCACCTCTCCCTTTTTTATTTATCGCACTAGAGCTCGAGGCACATATCCGCGGCCAGCCAGAATAATTTCTCGCGAATACCTGGACGGGTCCGCCAGCCTCGGTCGTTCCACACCTCCCCACTCAAATCATCCCCTGCATATAAGATCTGGCCGAACCTCACCCCCCTGAATTCAGCGACAGCGATCATCGCCGCGGCTTCCATCTCCACGGTCAGGCAGCCCTCTTTCTTTCGAGCGGTTGTTTTCCCACGCGTCTCCCGAAAAGGGGCGTCCGTAGTCCAGGTCTTCCCCAACAGAAAAGGCACCCCTTGTTTTTCAAGGACAGCCGTCATCGCCTCAATGACCTTTCGGTCGACCGAGGCCTCCCTGCTGGCGGGCAGGTAGTGGTATGAGACTCCTTCGTCGCGGACCGCCGCCGATACTACGATGACCTTGCCTACCTGCATATCCTTCTCGAGCACTCCACACCCGCCGCAAGCAATGAACTTTCGGCAGCCAAAGGCAATGACCTCCTCGAGCAGGCCGGCGGACAGGGCGGAGCCTACTCCAGGATGGTAGAAAGCCAGCCTGCGCCCTGAGTGTACAATCTCATAGAGTGGGTGCGGTCCGTCTTCCCAGGTGTGCCCGGCGACCACTTTGGCAGAGTGCTTTTTCACAACCTTGTCGATGACTTCCTTGAAGAAACATATCACGCAGTTTTGGGGAACGTCCAGAGGTGCGGCGATGCTGGATGGCTCGATAATCGCCTCGCGGTTCTCATCGAACTCCAGAAGAGGAAAACGACCGTCCAAGGGGTGTCTCCTTGCAGGAGGCTTGTTTCCGGGGCAGCCTAGGCAGACGCTCCGGAGTAGCGCCTTAGGCCTAGCTTCCAGACCAGACGGGCCAGGATAAACAGGACAGCGGCCACGCCCAGAGCGACGAGCAGGGTCCCGCTGCCGAGCCGCCCGGTGAGCGCTTCAGCCGGGATGGTAGTGGCGAAAGCCACCGGCACGATGAAGGTCAGGGCGAAGCGCATCCAGCCGGGGTACAGGCTGACCGGCCAGCGGCCAGCTTCGTACATACTGCGGAAGACCTCCAGCAGGTTCTCCACCCGCACGAACCAAAACGACAGGCTCGCCAGGATCAGCCAGAAGCTGTAGACGATGACCCCGCCAGAGAGCAGCATCCCGGCAAACCCGGCCGCCTGACCCGCACCGACCTTCTCTCCGAGCCGGACCATGGCGGTGATCAGCACGCCAAAGCCCATCAGCAGGTCGATCAGGCTCCAGATCGCCACGCGCTGGATGCTGACGAGAAGCTGGGAGTCCTCGGGTTTGGTCAGGGTAAAGTCGAGAGTGCCATCGCGCACCGAGTCGATCAACGCGCTCATCCCGGGCTGGATCACCAGGCTGATCAAACCTCCGACCAGGAAGTAAACCCCGACCAGGGCAAGCATCTCATCCGGGCTCCAGCCGCCCAGGGCGGTAGTGTACGAAAAGATCACTGCCAGTCCGGCCAGTGCGGTGCCCAGCTCGAGCAGCGACTGGAACAGCTGAATAAAGAAGTTGACCCGGTAGGCGGTCTCATTCAACACACTGACCCGGAAGAAGACGAAGAACAGGCGCAGGGTGTTCATGCGCCCACCGCCGAATAGACGCGCACTCCCAGGCGCCACATGACCCGGACCAGCAACAGGCACAGGACCACCCAAACGCCCTGGATTGCCAGTCCTTCCAGCGCCTGGACTTTGGTCAGCCGGCCGAGCACGAGCTCGACCGGGAACCCGAGCATCCAGCGGAAGGGCAGGATTTCCGCGATAATCTGCAGCCACGAGGGAAAAAGCGTCAGGGGGGCAATCTGGCCGGAGAGGAAGAGCATCAGTACGAAGTAGACCTGGTTGATCGCGCTTACCCGGGTGGTCCAGAAGGCAGCCAAGGCCAGGGTCCATTCCAGCAGGAAGCGCACTAGGAAGGCCAGGACCAGCGCCGGGATGAACGCCGCAACTGCCCAGGGGGAAAAGGACGCGGTCGGATGGAAGATCAAAGCCAGGACGACAGCGATCGCAAGCAGCACCGGCAGGGTGACCAGTTTGGAGGACAGGTTATCGGATATATCGGAATGAATCGGGTGGACCGGCTTGAGCAGGGCGAACGAGAGACTCCCCTGACGGACGCGGTACTCATACTCGTACATGATCCAGGTGTAGGTGATCTGGTTGACCAGCATCAGGGCGATATAGTAAGCGGCGAAACCGCGGGCGGTGTAAGCCCCGACGCTCCCACCGCTGCTGTTCGAAACCGTGGACCAGACGATCAGGTAGACCAGCGGTTCCAGCACTGCTGAGATCGTCCAGATGAGCAGGGAGGCACGGTACTGGACCATTGAAGCGAAGGTCGTCTTGTATTGCTGGGCGTACAGTTTGCCCAGGTCGCGCAGCTCCTTGAGGAGGTTCACGCCGCCTCCTGGGTGAAGACCAGGTCGATCACTTCCTCGATGGGCGGGTCCTCTACCAATAGGTCGATGACCGGCAGGTCAGCCAGCAGGCGCCCGGTGATGGCCGCTGTCTGTTCCTTCGGGACGCGCAGGGTGAAGCGCCCGTCCTCGCAGTTGATCACTTCCCCATAGCTGTGCAGGTCTGCCAGACAATCCCCGATCTGGACGACGATGGTCTTGTGGGCGGTGAACTGCTGGAGCAGATCGGATAGATCGCCGTCGAACATCAGCCGTCCGTGGTGGATGACGATCACCCGCTTGCACAGGGCTTCGACATCGGCCATGTAATGGCTGGTCAGCAGGACGGTTGCCCCTGAGCGGCGGTTGTATTCGGCGATGAAGGCCCGGATGCGGCGCTGCATGGTCACATCCAGGCCGATGGTGGGCTCGTCGAGGAAGACTACCTGCGGGCGGTGCAGCAGGGCGGCGGCGATCTCGCACTTCATCCGTTCGCCCAGAGAAAGGTTGCGCACCGGTTTCTTGAGCAGCGGTCCCAGCTCAAGCAGTTCGGTCAGCTCATCCAGCGTGCGGCGGAAGTCGGCAGGCGGTATGCGGTAGATGACCCGGTTCAGTTCGAAGGAGTCCGCCGCGGGGATGTCCCACACCAGCTGGTTGCGCTGGCCCATCACCAGGGTGATCTGACGCAGGAAGCTCCGCTCGCGCTTCCAGGGGATGTGCTCGAGCACACGGCATTCGCCGCCTGTCGGGTGCAGCAGGCCGGAGAGCATTTTCAAGGTGGTGGTCTTCCCGGCGCCGTTGGGGCCCAGAAAGCCGACGACCTCGCCAGGAGCCAGGTCGAAGGTCAGACCGTCCACGGCGGGAATCTCCTGCATGCGGCGGTGGAACAGACTTTTCACCGCTGCACCCATCCCGGCCTCGCGCTCGGGGACCAGGTAGGTCTTGCACAATTCGTGAAGTTGTATGGCTGGAGTCGGCATGGCGTCAATTATAGTGCACTGCGCCAGCCGCACAATGGATTTCTCCGCGTATTGATTATTGCTGGATTTAGCGGTCAGCAGTAACTGCAGTTTATTTATTTATCGCGCGGGACACGAGACCAAACTCCCTTGCAGGTTTTTCGCGTGCTATGACCAGACGGGCGGCCGATCATCGACAGGCAATCACTGTCCCGTGGGGCAACCCAGGTTTGTGGAAAGGACCGCGGAGCGGGCCAGCTCATTACCGTTCCCGTCTAAGGCTGCGACCTGGTAATAACATTGTCCCTCGGGCAGGCTGGTGAAATGAGACTGGGTTTCGAAATCGGTCATTGGTTTCATTTCGATCAGGCTCAGCAGCTGTGGAGAATTTCCGCCAAAAACTCGGTACCCTGCCACATCGGTCGCGCCGTTCCAGGAATAACCCAGGGTGATTGCGTTCCCGACGACCTTATCGGCCAGTGCAGGTTGGGTGTCCGGGCTTCCCTGCCAGGGAAAGCGGAAGGCGCGGTAGCTGACATAAGGGCGGTCGAAGGAGAGATCAAAAATGATGTTGCCATCCAGCCCCACTTCTGTCATTGAGTTATACATGTACCCTTTCGCTGTCGACGGCGCACCCCAGCTCAGGAAGGTATTCCCATTCGGGAATTGTTGTGTATTGCCCATGAATGTGGTAAAGACGGGGGGAGTGTTCGTAAAATTCCAGACCGCCGTCGCAGTCTTCGTGGTCTCGTCGATTTGGTATTCTATCCCCATGGAAGCAGCGGGGTCTTGCTGGGTACCCTGGTTATCGAATACCGTGATGTCCCCATTCGGGAGCTGTCTTACGTCATGTTGATAGGCAAAGGGTTGTCCATTGACGAACTGGAACATGTTGGCTTTACCGCCCAGACGCCAGATCACTTCGCTGGTCTGAAGGTCGATTTTCGTAATTTCACTCAGATTCCGGCTCGACAGCAACAGATTTCCGTCGTTCGCCAAAGCCAAGGCGTTCCCATGCACCAGGTCGATTTGCTGATCGGTCAGGCTGGAGGTCGAATTCAAAGAACGAAAAGTGATCCCAGCTTCGCCATTCGAAGATCACATTCCCGGATGGATCGAGTTCCTGAATTATCAGTCCTGTGACGGTGGCATTTTTCTTCCCATCCTGAACGATTTTGCTCATGTCCACCGTCTCGGCATCATAGGCCATCAACAGCACATCGCCGCTCGGCAGGATCTGGAGGTCATGTAAATCGGTCGTGTAGCCGTCACCTGCCTGGTAGGTGTGGATAACCTGGTAATGGGAATTCATGACATAGAAGATCGAATCCTTTTGGTCGAAGAAAGACAACAGCCCATTGGGCTGTTCCTTGAAATCAAAAGCGGCGAGGTCATCAGCGACAGATTGGTAATAAACGATCTGGCCTTTGTAGTTCAGAATCAGCAGATAGGACCCGACCGTCGACCCGGTCCAATAAAAGGGCGCGACGAAAATGTCCCCTTCGCCGGTATCCGGTGAAGTCACCGACACAGAGTAATGAGGGATATCCTGTGGCAAAGTCAGAAAATCAGGGAAGGCGCTTTGCGGGCCGCTGGTCGGCTTGGATGAGCTTCCGATTGAGCCCGGCTGTTGATTGGCGGCGACAGTAAAGGTATAGGAAAGCGGGCGATAGCCGGTTTGGGAGTCCAGCCGCAGGCTGCTCACGCTGACCTGGACCTGTTCGCCCGGTGTAAACCTTCGGGCAGGTTTGAAGATAATCGTTTTGTGATCGTCTGCAAGGATTGTCTGGCCCGCATGGGAGCCGCTTTTGGATCCCTTGACAGTGAACTTTACCCCGGCAGCGGTCTGGGCGCCTAAGACCGGACCGTAGCGGACGGCGATTGTTGCGCCGGTGGAGACATATATGGCGTTTTGCAAAGGGGAGTAATACTGAGGCGAGAGGGGTTGAGGAGCCGAAGGCGTACACGAAGAAAACAGGAATACGCATAATATGCCAAGGCTGGCTGACAAAGCTTTTATCGATTTCATACCTATACCATAGCCTCCACTACCGATAAATACTTGTTCAAATTTCTGAAAAAACAACTTTATCAATCATACCGGATAGATATAATCCCATGATTAAATTTTTATGTAGAAAGTATATAGATTTTAAAGGTGTCCAAATCGGGTTGAGATCCCCCACACCATCCGGTGTATTGGCAGGGCTTAGATTTTGCTTTTTATCACCCGGGGAGTGGCGTTGCCCTGCTGTTCAAAGGCATACCGGTGCCAGTAGGCGGCTGACAAAAAGGGAAACGCCATACCCGTCCGGTTATTTCCGTGTATCGGTGCCTCAAAGTATTCTTTTCTTCCGTAGGATGGCAAAATAGTTTGCTTCTTCCAGGCCGATAAATCTCTCGATCTGCCAATCGGTATTCCTGAGGATATCTTCCATTTCTTCAGGAGAGACAAACAGATAATCGAACCATTGCCCGATAATTTTCCCGAAGCGCACCCGCACCCTGATTTGTCCGGGCATCCTGCCGCGCCTTTTGTTCCACTGGTGGTATTCCAGATGATCCGGGTCGCTGGTTTTGTATGGATTACGCGTCCCTGCGATAATTCGGGCGTCGGATGTTGTTATTCGGGTCAGCTTTTTGAGGATCCGCTTTGCTCCAATGGCGCTGCCAAACAAACCGAAGTTGTTGCCGAACATCAGGATTGCATCGAAAGACTTTGGCCTAAATTTATTTACCTCGGTGATTGGCCTGACCAATGTTTTTTTCAACCCTCGTAACCCGCACACCTTCACTGCACCGGGCGAGTTGTCGATGCCGGTCACGTCAAATCCCTCTTGCTGCAGGTGGAGAGCATGCCGCCCCGCGCCGCAACCGATATCTAAAATCCTGCCTCGTGCGAATTTAATGGCGCGACGTTCCAGCCTCGACCATTGTTTGTAATCGCGGAAGTACATGCCAGGCTCAGAGCCGGGACCAATATAGCCGTCGTCTCTTTCGATGATTTCGGCGGTTGCTGTCTGGCTGTGATATTGCGCCAGCAACTGTTTTCCGTACGCATCCTGGATAATTTTCATATAGATTTAAAGGTTCTCTTGGATTTTTGATCGGGTTGCACCGGCTGCGCCACGACTCCACCTCACAAAAATATTTAGACATCAAACATGCGGACCTGCCGAGGACGGAATCATGGCAATGATGACTTTGATATTAATTGCATATTTCTGCACAGACCGTGCGCATTCCTTAGCGGGGTTGGCTTCGGTGTGGTGGAGTGATGGGTTGGGCTGTGTCCTTGTATTGCTGATCTTGGCCCTGGATATTCGTGCCCAGCAGAATCAATTCGATATTCAGCCCTCATCAAGTTGCTTATTCATCTCTGCGAATACGGATTTCATCACATCTCCCAGCAGCCGTTTCTTTTCGATGCGGTTCAGCACCAGCTCGTCCACTGAAAGGGCTTTCTCGTACGCATTTTGTAAGACTTCAAAAACTTGATCATTGATCTTCGCGTGACGGAGACGCTGCAGGATTCGTCCCTGAAGATCGAGATAAGAATCGGAACTAAAACCACTTTGTGAATTCAGCAAATTAATACCTCCGAATCGTCGATCGGAGCCAGAGGTAGAAGTTACATTTCCATAATTATTAAGCCGACCTTTGCTTCTTAGGACTTCATCGGCAGATTTGCGCCGCAGTAGGGACAATTGGCTGACTGCGGTCCAGTCCATTTCACCTCATGTCCGCGTACGGGTCCTCCGCACCTGGCACAGATCACGGGCAAAAGGTCCGCCCGATGCTCCATAATCTGAGGTGCTAGAGAAGGCGAAGGGGAGGTTTGCACCGATGGCGAGAGGGTCGGGCTGGGTTGTTTCCCCTCAGCTGCGAATGCATGCGGGGCAATCTTCATGATGAGTCCCTCGACGAGGAAGCTGATTGCTACCAGAATGAGGATCCCCGGCCACCACCAGCCCTGCCATGCCAATATTGCGAGGCCGATTAACCAGACTGCAAGATGCAAATTGCGCCAGGGGCCGATCAATTTTTGTTTGGGTTCATGGTTCATCCTGTTCAATCCTTTTCAGCCGATATTCCAATCGATTCAGTTCCAATTGTGATCAGCCGTCACCTGACTGCTATCACCGCAGAGGAAGCCCTATAGCATGTCACCAGAATCGGGCAAATTCCACTCGAAGGCAGCGCGGCCCGACTACGATGAGGTCAGGACGGCGCGTTCCAATTCTTCCAAATGCTCTGTGCGGTGCGTTCCCCGGTTCAGGTGCAGGTGGGTTGCTTTCGCCTCGATTTTGTTTATTAGCTCCGGCTCGATCCCTTGCAGCTCGCCATTGATTAATTCGGCAGAGGATAAACAGAGTTCCATAGCAGTGTGTGGTTGGAGCGCAAGGCATAATACCTTCACGGTATCATTGACCACGTCGTTATCGATCGGTGACGGTTCAACGCCTCGCGAGCGCCACCGCTTCAGCAGGATGGCTGCTCTTTGATCCCAGAAAGCGAGATGCGCCAGCACAGCGGCCACGGTCCAACCGTCGGAGACCGGTTTAAGCAGATCCTTTTCGGAGAGACGGCTGCAGAAATCCTGCAGCCTCTGCCGTGAAGCTTCATTTTCTTTCACAAAGGATTGGGCCATGACATTCCATTTCCTTTAGATCTACGTGATGAAGTCCGGAGGAATCCAAGCCTAGTTGAGCGAAAATATGGACGGAATAGACTGCAAGAGACCCTTATTCATCCCGATGGTGGCGGATGTTGTGTAACTGATGCCGCAGCTCCCGCCGCTTTTCACGCGCCGCCCGTCGTTCTTCCCGAATTTTTGTGCGGATTTCCTTTGGAGTGGAGGGAACCTTTTCGACCGGCGGCAGCGGGGGAGTGGGTGCTGCAGCGGCTCTTGCCGGCCGCAGCTCTTCCGGCACGATGACCACATTGGAGCAGAAGGGGCATTCAACGGTCAGCTTGTCGCCGCCGTCATAATCCAGTGGGGCACCGCAATTAGGGCATTTGAAGGTTTTGGCCATGGATGGTTCCTTTCGCAGTCAAATTCCCGATCAGTATAGAACAAATCCTCTGGGCGTGCAATCCCATGCCTGCTCGCCTCGGATTTGGCTGCTCTTCTCTAGAGATATACGGGAAGACCGCCGTAAGGGTGCTGCTACGCAGTGTTCCAATTATTATTGGAATTATGCTATTCCTTTACGATGACCACATTTTTCAGGGTGATCCTGCCGATGCCGATGTCGCCCAGGGCGAATTGCAACAGCGCTGCGCCTTGAATGCTCATGGTGAACTCATAGGAATAATTTGACAGGATACTGGTCAATGGAAATATATGGTCCCCGGAGATATTGGTCCAGGTGACATCCTGGGTGATGTTGGATGTGATCGTCAGATCAGGCGTGGAGCTCGCCTCGAAGGATATCCGATAAGTGGACCCTTTTTCTAACACCACACTTTGATAGACCATCACTGACCATACATCGACCCCCGGATTGGTGATCCCAATTTCCAGTTTTCCCTGGTCGATTTGGAAATCCGCCCGGCCGGGATCGGCAGGATGATAAGGGTTGACGCCCTGGCCGATCGTCGACCAGTATTCCAGCGAGCTTTTGAAATCGCCGTTTTTCAACACGTTGACGCTTGGCGCATCCTGCGAGGCCGTTGGCAAAATCCGGGCCCCTGCGCAGCCTGCAAGGGAAAATGCCAACCATACGATGGGCAAGGCAAAATGGAACTTTTTTCGGCACATCTCGTCCTACTCCTCCAGAATTAATTTGCCTGGAGTATAAAAGGGACCCGTTTCCATGGGAATGGCGAACAGTCAGCCCTTGTTTGCCAATCGTCAGCTTTTCTCAAACGCGTGAATTCCCCGGCGTCATCCCACCTTGGGCTAGCTTATGTCAGAATGAAAGAAACTTCATGAAAAGTGAGGTAAAGTTCGCCTGGCTGGTCAGCTCGACATATCCGATGTGTCGGGCAAGCGCCTCCGCCCTGCGGCGCTCAAGAGTCGAGACCAGCATCCGTTTTGCCCCGATACCGGCTGAGTTCCCGACCTGCTGGAAGCGGGAAAGCGGAAGGGATGGGAACATGCCCACGCGGATCGCCGAGCGCAGGTCGAGATACGTACCGAACGCCCCGGCGACAATGAACTCGTCGATATCCTGATCTGTCAGCCCGGCAGCCGCGAGCAGGACCTCAATCGCACTGTGGATGGCGGATTTGGCCAGCTGGATTTCGTGGATATCCTTGCGGGTGACCACCAGGGCACGGCCGAGGCCGGTCTCTCTGGCCGGGATGAGGGTGTATTCATTCCCCGGGCGTAATGCCCCGGTCGATTTGACCAGGTCTCCATCGAGCAGGGCGGCAACCACGTCCAGGATGCCCGAGCCGCAGATCCCGACCGGGGCCTGGTTTTCGATCGACTGCCAGAGGATTTTCCCTTCGCTCCAGCGGGCGCGCTCGAGCGCCCCCGGTGCGGCGCGCATCCCTTCGTGAATGTGCGCGCCTTCGAAAGCCGGCCCGGAAGCACATGAGCAGCAGCTGACCCTCCCGTTCGCGACCAGGCTGATCTCGGTGTTTGTGCCGATATCCAGTGCAATGACCGTCCCGGGTTTTGTCCAGGCTTCAGTCGCCAGGAGCATGGCGACGTGGTCCGCTCCGACGTATCCGGCGATGACCGGCGGCAGGTAGACGTTCGCTCCGGGTCCGAGCTTCAGTCCCAGGCGGCTGGCGGGGAGGTTCAGCGGCTGGGTGGTCGCAGGGGAAAAAGGCGCCCGTCCCAGCTGCTCGACCGGCAGCCCGGCGGCCAGGTGGTGCATGGCGGTGTTGCCGACCAGTACGGCATCCGCGACCTGTTCACTGGTGATGTGGCTCTGGGTGCACATCTCAGAGAGCAGGCGGTTGAGCGTATCCATGAGGACCGATTGGAGAGTATGGGCACCCATGCTTTCGCGCCCGGCATAGGCAATTCGGCTGATGACATCCTCGCCATAGGCCACCTGCGGGTTCATTGCGCCGCTGCGGGCGACTGTTTTTCCGCTTGCCAGGTCGACCAGGTAAGCCGCCAGCTTGGTGGTGCCGATGTCCACTGCCAGCCCATGGGCTCCCGGGTTTGAGACGGCCGGCTGCAGCGCCACGGGCAGCTCCTGGCCCTCGAGCTGCAGGCGCTGGGAGGAGGTCAAGGACTCGGGGGGGATGTCCAGTTTGATATCGCCCAGCGGCTCTGCCTGGCATGCCAGGCGGTACCCGGCCTCGAGTTCGGATTTGCTGAAAACGGTTTCCTCGACCAGGGTGAGGGGGGTCAGCTTCCCGATGACCAGGCGCACCCGGCACTCTTCGCAGGTTCCGACCCCGCCGCACAGGGAGGCCAGCTGGATCCCGGCGGCTTGTGCCGCGGCCAGAAGGGTCGTGCCGGGGCGGGCCCTCCCACGGCGCCCGAGCGGTTCGAAATCGACCGTATAAGGTTCAGCCATTGCGGTAGCGGCAGATCTCCTTCAGGCTGCAGATTTCGCAGGGGTGGGTTTGTGCCACGCTGCTCCCAATGCCGGTCACGAAGGAGATGGATTTCTGCGGGAACATCATTCCGCCGGCGGTGATCTGGATGCCGGCCTTCTCCGCATCCAGCAGGGCGAAAATCTGGGGCTGCCCGATTTCGACAGGCCATTCCGGATTTCCGGGGCTGAGCGGGGTGGAGGAGTGCAGTCCTTTTGCCTGGGCCCATTCGCCGATCCGGCCGCAGACCTGCTGGCCGACCTGCTCGACCGCGGCATTGCCCAGCCCGTCGAATGCCAGGGCGAGCACTGGGTCCTCGCCCATCAGGCGGGCCGCGAAGGTTTCCAGCACCGGGCCGATGGTGCACAGCGCCGCGGCGATGCGTTTCGCTCCTCCCAGGTGCCGGGTCACCTGCGGTCCGGTCAGGGCGGTGCCGCCTTCGATCAGAATACGTTCATGGCGCAGTTCGATCACGTGGAATTCACCGACCAGGGCCACCGGATGTATTTTTGAGCGTCCCTCGGCAAGTGCGCGTTCAGCCGCCTGGACCAGCGCTGGACGCCTGCGACGCATTGCCTCCGGGTCTGCGCCTTGTCCGCGCAGCACATCGTTTACATCCAGGTTCAAGTCAAAATCATTCCAAAGATCGGTCATAATTATTCTGTGGAATTATAGTCGATCGGAAAAAGATTTTTGTGAAAAGTTGGCTGCACACAAATCCTTCGCAGTCTTGATATAATCGCTGCGGAAATAATTATGAATACCATTTCAGAATTTGAAAAGCGCCTGACCCCCGGCCTGCGCACCCAATTCCGGGAACTGACCAACCCGCCGGCTATTCAAACCTACCTGGACAGCATCCCGTATAAGGCGGAGGAGCGCGATCGGTCGCCTCTGGATGTGATGCTGGATGGCCAGGCGCACTGCCTGGATGGCGGTATTTTTGCTGCATTGGCCTTGAGGCGCCTCGGCTATCCTGCCCTCATTATTGATCTGGTGCCCGAGCCCGGCAAGGACGACGACCACGTTCTGGCGATCTTCAAACAAAACGACGCCTGGGGCGCGCTCGCCAAATCGAATTACACCGGGCTGCGCTACCGCGAACCGGTTTATCGAAACCTGCGCGAGCTGGCGATGACCTACTTCGAATGGTACACCAGCTTCGAGAAGGAAAAAACGCTGCGCGCTTACACCCGCCCGCTGGATCTTGTGCACCTTGACCGGTATGACTGGATGTGGAAAGAAGAGGGTATACACCAGGTCAGCCGGCGCCTATACGGTCTCAAGCCGATTCCGCTGATTTCTGAGGAGAGCAAGGCTCTTCTTTCCCTGGCGGACGAGCGGGCCTATCTTGCCAATACCCAGGGGACGGATTTCGATTGGGTCTACGGCGTCCGGCCCAACCCATGAGTGAGACATTCAAGCTGATCCGCTCCCGGCGGCGGACGATCGCCTTGATTATCCAGGCCGACGGCAGCCTGATGGTTCGCGCTCCACTCAAGGCCCCTGAGGGCCTTATCCTGGAATTCGTGCAGAGCAAGGCCGGCTGGATCAGGAAGAAACAGGCCCAGGCAAATGCGAACAGGGTGCCTGCCCGGCAGTTTATCGACGGGGAGCCGTTCTGGTATCTGGGAAAGACCTACCCGTTGATCCTTATCGGAAGGGAGCGACCGGCGCTTCGACTGGGGGAGTCGTTTTTTCTGGCCCGGTCCGCCCAGGCGAAGGCCAGTGCCGTATTCATCCGCTGGTATAAGGCCCAGGCGATGAGCGTGCTTTCCGAACGAGTTCGCTGGTTCGCTTCAAGATATGGTTTTCCCTACCCGCGCCTGCGCATCAGCTCGGCGCGGACACGTTGGGGATCATGCAGCGCCAAGGGAACCCTGAGCTTTACCTACCGCCTGGTCATGGCCCCCGAGGCAGTGATCGACTACGTCGTAGTTCATGAGCTGGTCCACCTGAAAGTGAGAAACCATTCAAAGGCCTTCTGGAAGCAGGTCGAAGCAATCAACCCTGACTATAAACGACACATCGCCTGGCTGAAGAAGAACGGGCATTTCCTGACCCTGGGGTCGGACTGATCCGCATCAGGAAGTTTTCCCATTACGTCACCCAAAAAATCAACCTCATTGGCCCTTTTGGTTTTCTTCTATTTGCCCTTGCCAGGGTGCTCTGCGTGCCTG
The DNA here is from genome assembly GCA_963753465.1 of uncultured Chloroflexia bacterium. Taxonomy (GTDB): domain Bacteria; phylum Chloroflexota; class Anaerolineae; order Anaerolineales; family Villigracilaceae; genus UBA877. The sequence continues at coordinate 1,239,835 of CAVWCJ010000005.1, read as the reverse complement.
CCTTGCGCAAGATCACGATCGTGCCGGGCGTGAGAAAGCCGCTGCCTTTATTTTTTCTTTCCGTATCCGCCCCCGCCCGGCGTGCGCAGGCTGAGAATATCACCCTTTTTTAACTCGACCGTCCCTTTGCCTGGCAGGGGGAATTCCTTTTCCTCCCGGATCAGCACGTTCTCACCGGTCGATCCAGGTTCCCCGCCAGAGAGCCCATAGGGAGGATGGATGCGCCGTTCGGTCAGCAGGGTGACCTGGCAGTCCGCCAGGGCCTGCAGGTCACGCCGGATACCGTCCCCGCCGCGGAATTTTCCTGCCCCGCCCGAGCCCCTGCGGACCTCGTAGCGCACCACGCACAAGGGATAGGCATACTCCAGCGCCTCGACCGGTGTGTTGAGCGTGTTGGTCATGTGCGAATGGATCGCAGATGGGCCATCCGAATCCGGCCGCGCTCCCATACCGCCGCCGATGGTCTCGTAATAAGTAAAAGGGTTTTCTCGCCCTCCGGCAGAGGTGTCAGGGGCAAGGGCATGCCCTCCGATCGTGATATTGTTCATCGTCCCCTGGCTTGCCGCCGGGACCTTGTCCGGGCAGGCCTGCGCAAGCGCGCCCAGGAGCACATCCACGATGCGCTGCGAAGTTTCCACGTTGCCTCCGGCCACCGGAGAGGGGGAGAGGGCGTTTACCACTGTACCAGGCGGGGCGATCACTTCGATGGGGGCCAGGCAGCCGGAATTGTTGGGCACCTCCAGCCCCAGAAGGCAGCGGAAGACGTAGTAAACCGCCGAGAGCGTGATGGCGTACACCGCATTTACGCCTGTCTCCTGTTGGGGGGCCGAACCGGTGAAGTCCACCCGGGCCGAGTCGCCGTGGATGGTTATGCTGGCCATGATCGGGATCGGATTGTCATGGATGCCATCGCCGTCCAGGACGTCTGTGAAGTGGTACTCGCCGTTGGGAAGGGAGGCAATCAGCCGCCGGGTCATGCGCTCGGTGTAGGCGAGCAGCGCTTCCATGGCAGTTTCAGCCTCCTCGAGGCCATAGCGCCTGGCCATCTCAGTCAGGCGTTCAGCGCCGCGCTGGTTTGCTGCCAGTTGGGCGGAGAGGTCACCAGAGCGCTCCTGCGGTGTGCGCACGTTGGCCAGGATCAGGTCGAGAACGGACTGATCCACCCGGCCGGCTTTGACCAGCTTGACCGGCGGGATGATCAGCCCCTCCTGGTAGATCTCGCGCCCGACCGGCATTGAGCCGGGGGTCATGCCGCCTACGTCGGCGTGGTGGGCGCGGCTCGCAACGAACCCGATGGTATTTTCCTTTCCCTTTTTTGAGGTGTGAGGGCGCTGGGGGAAAAGGAACACCGGCGAAACCATGGTGATATCTGGCAGGTGAGTCCCCCGCGGAATGGGTCGTTCAAGATCACCACATCGCCAGGCTGCAGATCCCTGCCGAATTGTTCGACCGCGGCTTGGACCGAAAGCGGCATCGAACCAAGATGAACCGGGATGTGCGCAGCCTGGGCGACCATCCGCGCCTGTGCATCAAACACCGCGCAGGAGAAATCGCGCTGTTCCTTGATGTTGGGCGAGTAGCTGGACTTGCGCAGTACGGTGCCCATTTCCTCGGCAATTGAGGCGAACAGGTGCTTGAAGATTTCGAGGCGGATGGGATCGTAATTCATGGACCGACCTTGATGATCAGATTTCCAAATCCATCCAACTGCGCGCGGTCGGTAGATCCGAGCAGGACAGTGGTATCGGCGCGGACGATGACTGCCGGTCCGGAGATGTGGTTGCCCGGTTCCAGGCTTTCTGCCCGGTAAAAGGGAGTCTCGAGCGACCCCGAGTCGAACACAACCTGGCGAGATTCCAGGAACGCCCTGCGTGGAGAGGTTCCCTGGAGAGGCTGCGCCTCGAATGGGGGCGGGGTCACCTTTCCGGTGGCGCGCACGCGCAGGTTCACCACTTCCACCGGCGCACCGAAATTCGCATAGCCGTAGGTATGCTGATGCAGCTGATGGAATTCTGCAAGGAAAGCCTGGCTGAATGGGACGGTCAATTCATAGGACTGGCCGCGGTAGCGCATGTCCAGGAAGCGCTCGATCAGAATGGCATTCGCCGGGACGCCTTCTGTCCGAACCTCCTCACGGCCGCGTGAGGCCAGCCTCCGGAGGGAATTGGCCAGCTCAGCAATCGGCGTTTCGCCGGGCAGCATAACGGTTTGGGCGTAATCCTTGACTACATCGGCGGAGAGCATGCCAAAGGCGGAGAGAGTCGAGGCCAGCGGCGGAACAAGCACACGCGGAATGCCAAGGCCGCGTGCCAGGTCGGCCGCGTGCAGACCGCCCGCCCCGCCAAAGGAAAGCAGGGTGAACTCGCGCGGGTCGTGACCGCGCTCGACTGAGATCAGCCGCAGGGCGCGCTCCATATGGGCGTTGACAACCTGGACCACGCCCAGGGCAGCGCGCGCCGGCTCCTCCAGGCCAAGATCTGAACCGAGGCGGGCCAGGACGGCCCGGGCGCGGGAGAGGTCGAGCAGCATCTGCCCGCCGAGAAAAAAATCTGGAGCGAGCCGGGAGAGTACCAGGGCTGCATCGGTAACGGTGGGAAGCTCGCCGCCCCCCCCATAGCAGGCCGGTCCGGGAATCGCGCCGGCGCTTTCAGGTCCAACCCGCAGTGCCCCGCCAGGATCGACGCTGGCGATTGATCCTCCACCTGCACCAATGGAGTGGATATCGAGCAGGGGGATGTGGATCGGGCAGCCGCTGACTACCGCCTCGGTGGTGACTTGCGCTCTTCCTTCAATCAATGCCACATCGGTGGAGGTGCCGCCCATATCGAAGGTAATTATTTTTAAATTTTTTTCTCTCTCAGGGAGGGGCGGGGAGAATGGGGAGAGTGCCGCCCTGGCTACAACCTCACTTCCCACCACACCTCCCGCCGGCCCGGATAGGATGCAGCGCACGCCGTAACGGCGCGCCTCCTCCGGGCTGATGTTGCCTCCATTGGATTGCATCACGCGCAGCCTCACCCTGGCACCTTTTCCCTTTTCTGCTCCCTTCTGGTGGGGGCCACGAGAAGAGGGGGCGGGGGTGAGAGCCATTTCGAGATGCGCTAGATATTTGTCCAACACCGGCGAGACATAGGCGTTGACTGCCGTGGTACTGGTGCGTTCATACTCCCGGTATTCCGGCAGGATTTCCTGGGAGGCGGAGACCAGGAAGCCTGCCGCACGCAGTTGCCGGGAGATTTCCTGTTCATGCTCCGGCCGCAGGAAGGAGAACAGCAGGCAGACCGCTACTGAAACGACGTTTTGGGTTTTTAATAGTGGAATGATCGCATGCACCTGCCGTGGATCGAGAGCCCGCACGACCTCCCCGGTGTGGCTGATCCGTTCATTCACTTCGAAGCGCAGCTCTTCCGGGACGAGCGGAGAGGGCGGGTCGGCAAACAGATCGTAGAGAACCGGCCGGTTCTGCCGGCCGATCTGAAGCACGTCCCGAAAGCCGGCCGTTGTCAGGAGAGCGGTGCGCGCTCCCTTCCGTTCGAGAAGTGCATTTGTTGCCACCGTCGAGCCGTGGATGAGGGTGGCGTGCGCTGTGGGATGGTTGGATAAGATTTTTTGAAGACCCTGCAGTACGGCCACCGCTGGATCATCGGGCGTGGAGAGCAACTTGAAAGTTTCGATCTGTTGGCTGGCGGGGTTGTAGACCACAAAATCGGTGAAGGTACCGCCAATGTCGATGCCGATGCGCAGCCTGGAGAAAGTCGAGGAAGCCACGCTAGAATTATAACCATTTCAAGCAGGCTGGTTCAGGCATATGTTTTTCTCCTCATTAAGAAACCGGGTAACCTGCGGGCTTCACGTGGAAATACCTCTGGAAAAAGCTGGTAAAATCCTACCAACCTGCCGGCTGCCTGGATGCACAGGACCCGGCTTCCGGGGAGGCCAGTCATCATGACTCATGGAGGCAGCATGAAATACGGACATTTCGACGACGCTCAACGCGAATACGTCATCAACCGGCCGGATACGCCCCTGCCGTGGATCAACTACCTTGGCTGCGAGGAGTATTTCGGCCTGATCTCCAATACAGGCGGCGGCTACTCCTTTTACAAGGATGCCCGACTGCGCCGCCTGACGCGCTACCGCTACAACAACGTCCCGCTTGACATGGGTGGGCGGTATCTCTATCTGCGGGACAACGCCGATGGGAAATACTGGTCACCGACCTGGATGCCCACGCGGTCCAAGCTTGATTCTTACGAATGTCGCCACGGACAGGGCTACACCATCATCAAGTCGGTGGCGAATGGGATCGATGCACAAATCCGCTACTTTGTCCCTCTCGGCGAGAGCCTCGAGGTCTGGCAGTTGACCCTGGCCAACCGGCGCCAGGTGCCCGCCGACCTGTCCATTTTTTCGTTGGTGGAATTCTGCCTGTGGGATGCCAACGACGACGCCACCAATTTTCAGCGCAATTTTTCCACCGGCCAGGTTGAAATCCTGGATGGAATCATCTATCATAAGACCGAATATCGCGAGCGCCGGGATTATTTTGCCTACCTTGCCTGTTCGGAGAGGCTGGCCGGATTTGATACGCAGCGTGAATTGTTCCTGGGCGCGTACCGGGGTTGGGAGCAGCCGCTCGTCGTCGAAAAAGGTGAGTCGGCGAATTCCGAAGCGCACGGCTGGCAGCCCATTGGGTCGCAGCATGTCAAGGTCCAGCTCCCCCCGGGGAGCGGAAGCAGATTGTTTTTCTTCTGGGCTATCACGAGAATCCCAAGGACGATAAATTCGACCCGCCTGATTCGCAGACGATCAATAAGCGAACTGTTCTGCCGGTGATTAAAAATATCTCCAGATTAAAAATGTAGATGCTGCATTCAATATCCTGCGGGATTATTGGACCTCGCTGCTCGGCAAGCTGCAGGTAGCCACACCGGATAGCGATACAGACCGCATGGTCAACATCTGGAATGCCTACCAGTGCATGGTCACTTTCAACATGTCCCGCTCGGCGTCCTACTTCGAGAGCGGCATCGGGCGCGGCATGGGTTTCCGTGATTCCAATCAGGATCTGCTGGGTTTTGTTCATATGATCCCCGAACGGGCGCGGGAGCGGATTTTAGACCTGGCTGCCACCCAGTTGAAGACCGGCGGTGCATTCCACCAGTACCAGCCGCTGACCAAGCGCGGCAACAACGAGGTCGGCTCAGGCTTCAACGACGACCCGGCCTGGCTGGTGCTGGGTGTATCTGCTTATATCAAGGAAACCGGTGATTGGGGCATCCTGGATGTACCCGTCCAATATGAGAATGAACCGGGAACCGAAAAACCGCTCTATGAACATTTGCAGCGCTCGCTCCGGTACACGCTCGAACGGCTGGGCCCACACGGCCTGCCGCTGATCGGACGGGCGGACTGGAACGACTGCCTGAACCTGAACTGCTTCTCGGATACACCGGGCCAGTCCTTCCAGACGACCACGAACAAGGATGGCAAGGTGGCCGAGTCGGTGTTCATCGCCGGTTTGTTTGTATTGGCCTGCAAGGAAATGGCCGGGATCTCCGGGAAGCGCGGGGATAGGAAGGAGCTCGAGAGCGTGGAGAAGGCCGCGGCGAGAATGGAGAAGACGACCTGGGACTACGGCTGGGACGGGGCCTGGTTTCGCCGCGCCTATGACGACTTCGGCCATGTGCTTGGATCGAAGGAAAACCAGGAAGGCCAGATCTTCATTGAGCCGCAAGGCATCTGTATCCTGGCCGGCCTGGGCGTGGAAAACGGGCGGGCGGCTCAGGCTCTGGATTCGGTCGGGGAACGCCTGGCAACTCCCCATGGCCTTGTTCTCCAGCAGCCAGCTTTCAGCAAGTACTACCTGCACCTGGGTGAAATTTCCTCCTACCCGCCCGGATACAAGGAAAACGCAGGCATTTTCTGTCACACCAACCCCTGGATCATGATCGGCGAAGCCATCCTCGGCCGCGGCGACAACGCTTTCGACTATTACACGCGCATCAATCCCTCCGCGCGCGAAGAAATCAGCGAGGTACACAAGTGCGAGCCTTATGTGTACGCGCAGATGATCGCCAGTCGGGATGCAGCTACCCCGGGTGAAGCCAAGAACTCGTGGCTGACCGGCGCAGCCGCCTGGAACTATGTGGCTATCAGCCAGTACATCCTCGGTATCCGTCCGGGATTCGATGGTCTGGAGGTCTGCCCGGTGATTCCTTCGGATTGGACGGGTTTCACTGCCACGCGCCAGTTCCGCGGGGCAACCTACCGGATAAGCGTCGAGCGCAAGGGACCCGGCAACGCTGTCTCACTAAGCATGGATGGCAAGCCCGTGAGTGGAACGGTCCTGCCGCTGGCCAAGGTTGGCAGTACGGTCGAGGTCAAAGCGGAGCTTATGTAAAATTTATTATGGGCTCCTGGGTGAAATGACCCAGAGATCCTTTCTTATCGAGGCAGATTTATGCTCTGCGGCAATTTCATATTGAGTGGATCGGTAACTGGCTTGAGGTCGGACGTGCAGGGTCAAAGCGTTTTCCACGGAGGAACCCAGCTGGGCATCAGCACTTTCGCCGCAGCGGAACATGACGGGGCAGGTGTTAGAAAAATGATCCCGCATGGCAAAGCTGTGTATGGGAACATGCTCCACTCATCAGGGGATGGCTGTGCCCCGGTGGAAGTCGTCCCGGGGAGATGAGAGGAAATTACGCCTACAATTTCTTTCTCCCATATTGCTGCGCCTGGTGCTCCTGACATGGTCACGCCGGCTTTGGTGGAGTTTGAACGGCAAAGCCGGATTCATGTCGAGGTCCACAAATTGACCTGGGATAACGCCTGGCCGGAGCTGACCCGGGCCAGTATTTATAAACACGGGTACGATGTCTCGGAAATTGGCACGACCTGGTTGAGCGACTTCGTGGGCTTGAACAACCTGCGTCCGTTCAGCCCGGATGAAATCAGTTCCACTGGCGGGCCATCTGCATTTTTGAAATCTTCATGGCAGACCACTTCAATTGCAGGAATGCCCGAGACCTGGGCGATACCCTGGCTGGTGGACGGGCGCCTTCTCTACTACAGGCGCGACATCCTGGAAAAAATTGGGCTGGATGAAAAGGATGCCTTTTGCACTGATCAATCCATCAAACAGTGCCTCACTGCAATGGCTCGCGCCAGAATAAAATATCCTCTGGTCATCCCGACGCATAAGACCCGCAACACCCTGCACAATGCCGCCTCATGGGTCTGGGGGGCGGGGGGGGAATTCGCCAATCCTGAGGGAACCCGGGTTCTATTTGGTTCGCCTGAAAGCGTTGAAGGCCTGAGTTGTTATTTTGAGCTGGGGCGCTACCTCAGGGTGAAAAGCCGCGAACTGGATGGCAGCCAGTCCGACCTGTTTTTCATGGATGGGAATGCCGCTGTCACCATCAGTGGTCCCTGGCTGCGGTTTGGTGATCCCGATATTATTCAAGAAGTGGGGATTACTTTTCCGCCCGGGCAGCCATTCATTGGGGGATCAAATCTGGTCATTTGGAACCATGCCCCGCACTGGCGGGAAGGGTTGGAACTGGTCCGTTTTCTGACCGACAGTCGCATCCAGGAGGATTATTTCAGCAAAGGCGGCCTGTGGCCCTCTCGGCTGGAGGCTCTTGAATCCGCGGCGCTGGTCGCGGACCCGATCCACGCGATTATTGTGCGAGGCCTGCAGACCGGACGATCCTTCCGTCCCATGCAGCTGTGGGGATTGATCGAGGAGCGGCTGACCAATTCGCTGCAGGAAATCTGGCGGAGCGTGCTCTCCAAACCAAGGGCGGATGTCCGTCCGATTGTCAAGGAGTTTATCGAGAGCCTGGCTAGAAAAACAAATGATCTTTTATTATACAAATTATAAAAGGGAGCGAGAATGGACTTGGACTACCACGGCCATCCTGCACTTCGAGTAAGTTCAAACAGTCTTTCGGTGGATATCCTTTCTGAAGCCGGACCTCGTCTGGTCGGGCTGCGCCTGGCGGGCAGCAGCGAAAATCTGCTCGCCGAGCTTCCAGATGTCCATTGGGGAACTCCCCACGGGGAATACCACATATATGGCGGCCATCGTCTGTGGGTTGGACCTGAAGACCCGGAAATTACCTACATCCCGGATGATTCTGGTCTTGCGGTGATAAAAAGGGAGAATGGAGTTGAGCTGATCGCTGCAGCGGAACCGATCACCGGCATCCGCAAGAGCCTGCGCATCAAACTGGCAACAGACGGCCCTTCTTTGTCCCTCATCCACCGGCTTGTCAATGAAGGCTCCCGGAACATGGTTCTGGCACCTTGGGCGATCACCCAATTGCCGCTGGGCGGCAGGGTTTTTCTCCCGCAGACCCGCGGGGCGTATCCCGCGGGCGACCCGAACGCGGTATTCCGTCCCAACCGGCACTTTGTGCTTTGGAATTATTCCCGATGGGATGACCCGCGTCTTGAGATTAATGATGACCACGTGATCATTGCCGGAAAACCGCGGATGCCTCCCTTAAAGATCGGCTATCTGAACACAACCGGCTGGGCAGCGTACCTGCGGAGTGGGACCCTTTTCGTCAAGCGTATAGACCCTCTGCCGCAGCAAGCCCACCTGGATCGTTCCTGCAATGTCGAAGTTTACTGCAATGATGCAGTCCTTGAGCTCGAAACATTGGGACCATCGGTTCCTCTGGCTCCAGGCGAGAGTGTTGAGCACCGCGAGACCTGGCAGCTGATTTCAGGAATCGCGGATGGCCTGCGGTATCCACAACTCGAGGACGTAATTGAGAAACATACTCGTTTATAATTCGGCTGAATTCGCGAAGGGAGAGATTATGCGGCGTATATTTCTGGTCTCCTTCTTGTTTATCCTGGCAGCATGCGGTCCGGCAAAACCACCTGCGGTTCCCACGGCAACTCCTTCTCCGGCTCCAACATCCTCGCCAAGCCCGACTCTGATGCCAACTGCTGTCCCGGGCGTGCTGTACGTCGATCCAGCCAAGGATCTCGGTCCGATCAGTCCATACGTCTATGGTTCGAATTTCAGCGAGTACGGAGCTGTCCCCGTGGACATGCTCCAGACAGCTTACAACGCGCATATCAATGCATTGCGCGGCCTGGGCGGGGGGTGGGGGGAAACCAACGATATCCAGACTTACCTCGTGGACATGTTCGTCGCCTTGTGCAAACAGATGGGCGCCATCCCGACCCTCAGCGTGAGATTTTTGAATGGGACTCCCGAAGCCGCCGCAGGGTGGGTTCAGTACGCCAACATACAAAAAGGCTACGGCATCCATTACTGGAGCATCGGCAATGAGCCCGACTATGAGTTGAACAATGGGCAGCATATCGATACCGTGACCTACAACCAGCAGTGGCGGGCGATTGCACTGGCCATGAAAGCAGTCGATCCGACGATCAAGCTGATGGGCCCGGAGTTGAGCCAGTGGGGAACCAGCCTGGCCACGACACCCAAGGATCCCGCCGGGCGGGATTGGATGACCGAGTTCCTAAAGGCCAACGGGGACCTAGTGGACGTGGTCACGGTCCACCGCTATCCCTTGTATCATGCGAATGGCGCGCCTTCCACGGTAGACGAATTGCGCCAGGACACCCAGGAATGGGGCAATATGGCGATTTACCTGCGCGACCTGGTCCATCAGACGACCGGGAGGGATATTCCCATTGCCTTTACAGAAGTTAATTCCGATCCCAGCCCGGTCCTCGGCGGGGTGGCTTCACCCGATTCTTTTTACAATGCGATCTGGTACGCAGATGTGCTCGGCCGGCTTATCCAGCAAGGGGTGCTGATGGTCAATCAGTGGGTCCTCGCTGATCGCACCGGCGGGTTGGGATTGATCTATGGCAGCAACCTGCGTCCATCCTATTACGTCTTCCAGATGTACAGCCATTTTGGGACTGAACTGGTGTATGCCTCATCAGGCATATCGGAGGTCAGCCTCTACGCGGCAAAAGAGCCGGATGGCACTCTGACTCTCATGGTGATCAACCTGTCAGATACCGAGCAGCGGGCTCCCCTGCAGCTCCAGGGGATGGCCCCGAAGACCGCGGAGGTGTGGCTGTTCGATGCAACTCACAATGCCACGGACCTGGGTCCCCAATCCATACCGTCCGACGGTGTGCTTAGCCTGCCGCAGCAATCGATCAACCTTTATGTTCTTGGCCAGTAAAAACTATTAAAAAAGAATATCATCCAATCCACCCGGGAGTCCCTGATGCCTCGGAAATGCACCTTGCTTCCTCTTATCCTGGTTTTTCTCGCGGCGTGTGGGCCTGCGAAGGCTGCGCCCACGCTCACGAAAACTTCGATCCCCTCACCGGCAGCTTTGCCCAATACATCCGTGCTCCTCACAGCAGCGCCTGGGGTGCTGTATGTCGATGCGGGCAAAGACCTCGGACCGATCAGCCCGTATGTTTATGGTTCGAACTTCGGCCCATGGACTGCCGTCCCGTTTGGGATGATGAACTTCGCTTTGAACTCCCATGTGACCGCGCTGCGCTTCCCTGGAGGAAATTGGGGTGACCAGAACGATCTCCAGGATTACCAGATTGACATGTTCATGGCTTTCTGCAAGCAGATCGGGGCCATTCCGACGATCACCGTGCGGTTGTTGAACGGCACCCCTGCGGCCGCGGCGGAGCTGGTACGCTACACCAACATCGAAAAAGGCTACGGTGTTGTCTATTGGGCCATTGGCAATGAGCCCAATCTTTATGCCGGCCTGCCGGGTGAAAATTATGATACCGTCCGGTACAACCAGGATTGGCGCACCTTTGCAAAAGCGATGAAAGCAGTCGACCCCTCGATAAAATTTAATTGGACCGGAATTAAGCCAGTATACAGCCGGTCCTTCCGAAAATCCCAAGGACGTCAATGGCCTGGACTGGATGACCGAGTTCCTGAAAGCCAACGGTGATCTTGTGGATGTCGTCACCTACCATCGGTATCCCTTCCCGCGCAACAATCAAAATGCCACAATCGACGATTTGCGCCAGGATCCTCCTGAATGGACTCAGACGGTTACCGCTTTGAGCAAATTGATCCTGGACACCACTGGGCGGAATATTCCGATCGGTGTGACCGAGGCGGGCTCCCACTGGTCCGGCGCAGTTCAGGGTGAGGCTACACCGGATTCCTTCTACAATGCAATCTGGTGGGCGGATGTGCTTGGGCGGCTGATCAACGAAAATGTTATCTTGGTCAATCAGTGGCTGCTTACGACGGCGGGCTCTCAGGCGGACGGCCTGGGGTTGATCGCTACGGGGAAAGTGCGCCCAACCTATTACGTCTACCAGATGTATGCTCATTTTGGGACGGAGAGGCTGTATGCCTCTTCGGGCCGCGCGGATGTATCCATCTACGCCGCGAAAAGCCAGGATGGCACGTTGACGCTCATGCTGGTCAACCTGTCCGGCCAGGAACAGCACCTCTTCCTGCAGATCAAGGGGATGGCGCCCAGGTCTGCTGAGCTGTGGTTGTTTGATGCCTCCCATACCGCCGAGGATCTGGGAATGCAATCAATACCAGAGGATGGGCAGTTGGACCTCCCCCAACAGTCGATCAGTCTGTATGCGTTTCACCCATAACTGCAACCCGGGTGAACAAGATTTTTACTGCCGGGTGGATTGGCGTTCAAGTCCTTTGACCGACCTGACGCGCTGGGATGAGATTGTCTGACAAAAAAATAAGAACCGCCCATTTTTTAAGGATTCCCGCCTTGACTCTTCTTGAATGCCGTGCAATAATTAGACCAGTGATTGTAACCGGTTACAAAGGATCGTCCCTGGAATGACTCAAAAGTCCGGTTCTGTGACAATACGGGATGTCGCCCGAGAAGCAGGGGTGTCGGTCGCAACAGTGAGCCGCTATCTTAACCATAACGCTCCTGTATCCCCGGAAGTCTCGGAACGACTCGACAGAGTCATGCAAAAGTTTCAATATGTTCCTCATGCTGCCGCACGCCAGTTGGCAACCAGAAAATCATGTATCATTGGCCTCCTGCTGACCAATATGCATAATAATTTCTTTGGTCCATTATTGAACGGGATCGAGTCGGTGTTACGGGAAAAGGGCTACAACCTGATTGTCTCCACTTACCGCGCAAGTAATCAAAACACGGATAGCCAGCCTCCCATTGGTCCACAAAATGTGGATGGATTGTTGATATTTGCTGACACCCTTGACGATCAACAGATCGCCAGGTTGTACGAAAAAAAATTCCCCATTGTTTTAATCCATCGCGGACCTCCAAAATCACTCCCAATCCCTTATGTCACCGTTGAAAATAAAAATGCGGTCCGCAAGCTCATCGACCATTTAATCGAAGTGCATGGCAGGCGCCGCATTATTTTATTCCTCGGACCCGCAAATCAGGAAGATTCACACTGGCGTGAGCGCGGTTATAAAGCTTCGCTTAAATCCCATGGGATACCGTTTGACCGACGTTTGATTCTTTGTGGCGAATTTTCCCTCGAAATTGCATATCAGGCATTAATGGAATTTCTCGCTGCACCTCATCCTGATTTTGACGCTATTTTTTCAGGCGACGATGAGGCTGCAGTGGGTGTGTTGATGGCGTTGCAGGAGGCAGGCTATCGCATTCCCGAGCAGGTGTCGCTGGCCGGCTTCAATGACGAGAAGCTTTCGGCGTTTCTCAATCCATCGCTGACGACCGTGCGCGCCCCGACCGAGATGGTCGGACGAACTGCCGGGGAACAAATGCTTAACATCCTTCAAGGACGCTCGCCGGATCCGGCTACCGTTTTCCCCACGGACATAGTCATCCGCCGCTCGTGCGGTTGTGTGGTATAAATATATGCAAGAAAGGAGGTGACTGCCTCGGAGGAGAATCACTTACCGATTGTTCGCATCCAACCCAAATCTCTTTGTAACAACCAATTTTGAGGAGAAGAAACATGAAAAAGCAACTGTTCGTCTTGGCGGCTGTCGTTATGGCAGCTTCCATGCTCCTGACGGCCTGCGGTGGAGCAACTGCTACACCGACCGTTGCATCTGTTGCAACTCAGGCACCAGTAGCCACAGACACTGCGGCCCCCGTCGTTCCTACCGCAGTACCCACAATAGCCGGCAAGACCCTCGTCCGCTGGAGCATCGGCGCCGGAACGGGCACTGACCCGTCTCAGATCCCGATCGAAAACGCGGTGGTGGCTGATTTCAACGCATCACAGTCCTCGATCTACCTGGTCGACGAGATCATCCCGAACGCCTCGGCCCCTGATACGCTCGCGACCGAAATTGCCGCCGGCGCTGGTCCTGATATCGTAGGCCCAGTCGGCTGGATTGGCTCCAACGCTTTCTATGGCCAGTGGCTTGACCTTGCTCCTTACATTAAGGCCGACAACTACGACACCACCAAGTTTGATGCCAGCCTGTACAAGATGTACCAGGCAGACACCGAGCAGGGCACCGTTGGTCTCCCCTTCGCTGTATACCCCTCTGCCATTTGGTTCAATCAAAAGCTGTTCACGGCAGCTGGCCAGAATCCCCCGCCGCAGAAATACGGCGATCAGTATACCTTCGCTGGAACAACGACGGCTGTTGATTGGAACTGGGATGCTGTCAAGAAATTAGGACAGCTGATGACCATCGACAAGAACGGCAAGAACGCTCTTGACCCAGCTTTCGACAAGACCAATGTTGTCCAGTACGGCTTCACCTGGCAGTGGGAAAACAAGGCCTCCTATTGGGGCTCCTATTTCGGAAACGGCCAGTTCCTCGTCCCCGGTGGTTCCAAGGGCAGCTATGCCGCCCAGCTACCGGATGTCTGGAAGGCTGCTTGGCAGTGGTACTATGACGGTGTCTGGGGCGCTCAGCCCTGGATCCCGAGCGCTACCATTGAAGGCAGCGCTGCGTTCGACAGCGGCAACTCCTTCGCCAGCGGCAAGCTTGCCATGGCGGAAATGCCCTCTTGGTACCTGTGCTGCACCGGTGACCTGAAGAAATCCGGCGGCACGTTCGATTTCGCTGCCATGCCCGATTACAATGGTACGGTAGGCGGTCGTGTTGACGCCGACAGCTTCCGCATCTGGAAGGGCAGCAAGAACCCGCAGGCAGCCTGGACCGTTCTGAAATACATCGTCGATACCGGCATTCAGAAACTGGTTGTCGGTACCACCACCACCGCCCCCGCCTACGGCGCTGTCCCCGGTGTGGTCGCTCTGCAGGCTGCATGGCTCACTTCATCCAAAGCCAACAACCCGTCCGTCACGGACGCTGGGTGGGCTATTCTGGAAGCTGGCCTGAATTACCCGGATGTTCCTTCCTCCGAAGCGTGGATGCCGAACCTCAATGAGGCTTGGGCCCGCACGGTCACCTTCGCCAGCTTGCTGGGAACCACGGGTGGCCTCAATCTCGCGAATGAGGAAGCAACCCTCCAAAGCGACATGACGACCATCTTCAACAAGTAACCTGTTGCTGATCTGATTTTCTATTGGGCGGGCTGGCCTTAGGCTGGCCCGCCCAATATCCTCCAAAGGAGCGCTGGTATGGAGAATTTTACCCGCCTGCCCAAATTACCGACCCTCGCCACCCTCCGCGCCATGGGGTCATTAGAGAGGCGTGAGTTCCGCAACGGTATGATTTTCCTTTTGCCATGGATCCTCGGCTTTATCGTATTTACGCTCTTCCCGATGATCGCGACCTTTTTGTTCACTTTTACAAATATGACCATTGAAACCGGTTTAACCCATCTTCCCAAATTTGTCGGGCTCGCCAATTATGCCACCATGCTGCATGATGGCGCGGTATGGAGCCTGGGTAAAACCCACGGATCGATCTGGATCACCGTCGAATTTGGAGCGATCGCCCTGCCGGTGGGCATTCTCCTGCCTCTCGGGATTGCCCTGCTGATGAACAGCAAGTATCTCCTGGGGAAGAATTTCTTTCGTTCGATGTTCTACATGCCCTATATCATCCCATTTGTGGCCAGTGTCTTCCTGTGGGGAGGGGTCTTAAACGCCCAGAATGGCTGGATCAACAATATTCTGCTGGCCCTGGGGGTGCCGCATGCCGATCTCCCCGGTTGGGTGAATGACATCAACTGGGTGTATCCGGCATATGTCATTATGGGCATCTGGGGAATTGGCAATGCCATGCTGACCATGCTGGCAGGAATGCAGGGTGTCCCGACCGATCTCTACGATGCCGCCAAGGTGGATGGCGCGGGAGGCTGGATGTCTTTTTGGAACGTCACCTTCCCTATGATTTCACCGGTCATTTTCTATAATTTGATATTAACCGTCGTCGGCCTGTTCCAGTACTTCCTTGTCCCGCTGGTTCTCAACGCGGGCACTGGAAACCCAGGCGGCGCGACGATGTTCTACAACCTGTATTTATATAGAACATTCTTCGGAGACCATCTGATGGGGTATGGTTCAACGCTCGCCTGGTTGTTGTTCGTGTTTATCTTGATTGTCACGGTGATCCTTTTCTCAACCGCCCGCTATTGGGTCTATTATGCCGGCGAGAATCCATAAAGAGGAGCAGCCATGAGTGCCGTTACAATCTTCCGAAAGGCCAGTTTTAAAAAGGGCTTAAGTACGACCTTTCTCACCGCCTTCACCGCGGCTTGCCTGGCGATCTTCCTCATGCCGTTCGCCTACATGCTGCTCACCTCATTGAAGACAAAAGCTCAGCTCGACGTGATAGGCACCCCGCTCTATCCGGCGGCCATTCCCACGTTTACTTATAAAGGGGAGAACACAAAGAGCTATACTTTCCAGGTCCCTTTTAGCGGGTTTACGGCCGCGAGAACGGTGAATATGAAAGACTTTATTGGCCAGAAGCTGGAGATTTTTGTCGTCCCATTGAAGAATGGGCAGAAGAAAAACCTGGCGCTTGTTCAAGGGTTCAATCAGGCTTCGATCTTTATGGATCCGAATAATCCCTCCGCCGACCCGATCCTGTGGTCGGGAGGGTATTTTGAAACCTTGAGTCGCCCGTGGATTTTTTCGCCCACCTGGTCGAATTATTCGACGGTTTGGACTGAAATCGAATTCCCCCGTTTGCTCTGGAATACCACGTTCTATGCGTTTTCCACGACCATCGGCGTATTACTTTCCTGCATCCTGGTTGCCTTCGGCTTTTCGCGCTTCCATTTTGCCGGGCGCGATTTCCTGTTCGTGGTGATGCTCTCCACGATCTTCCTGCCGTATACGGTAACGATCATTCCCACCTTCTTCTTCTTCACCAAGATCGGCTGGACAGGAACATGGCTGCCGTTGATCATCCCGGCGTTCTTTGCCAATGCCTATGATACTTTCCTGCTCCGGCAGTTTTTCATGACTCTGCCGCACGAGCTGGATGAGGCGGCCATGATTGATGGGGCCAGCCCGCTGCGGGTGCTCTGGTCGGTGATCATCCCTCAATCCTATCCGGCCATCGTTGCCGTCTCGGTCTTCCACATCGTCTGGGCCTGGAACGATTTCTTCGGCCCTCTCATTTACCTTTCCTCCAAGCCTGAGAACCAGCCCATCTCGGTTGCATTGGCCCGCTATAACACCAACTATGCAACCTATCCGCAGTATATCCAGGCCGGTGCGCTGATGACGCTTGCAATCCCACTGGTACTCTTTGTCGCAGCCCAGAAATTCTTTGTCCAAGGGCTTGTCATTACCGGTGTCGAGAAATAAATTTTTCACTGAAATGGAAGAATTTTGCCAAAAAAATATAGTGGCGACTTTTGTCGTCACTATATTTTTTGGGATAGTCTCATGAGAAATTAAGGGTTGCCGCCCGGGGTTTGATATAATCTCGGGTTGTTTATTGGTTACCTTCCCCTGCGGTCAAGTTTGTGCTTGACATCGACATTTTTTTATTGAAACGATCACCGAACAATTCTGCATTGCGGGGTGGTTATTCCCGCGGCGATTTAAGATTTTACCTCGTGACATTTTGGAGTTAATCATGAAAAGCAACCAGCGTGCATCCATCCTTTCTCTTTTCCTGGTCGTATCGCTCCTCCTGGGGGGATGTTCTGGAGGATTGAGCAAAAGTCAACCAACTCCGACGCCTTATCCAACCCCTGTGCGCACCACATTTACCGTTCAGCGTGGAGATATTATTGTTAATTTGGATATTTCAGGCGATATGCAGCCGCGGGCGCTGGATACCGTCAGTTTCCAAATGAATGGGACAGTGAACAAGGTCTATGTCACACCCAATGAATTTGTGACCAAGGGAGAGTTGCTGGCGGATCTGCAGGAACTGGCCGGTCTGCAGGCACAAGCGGACCAGGCGGGACGGGATGTGCAGGTCGCTCAAATTAATTTGGAGATCGCCCAGGAATTGTTGGCCAAATACCAAGCAGAAGGCCAATCTCCTTACGACATCAAGATCCAGGAGCTGCAGGTGCAGCTGGCACAGATCGCCCTGGACGCGGTGTTGAGCAAGTACGGGATCACCAGCACGAACAACCCGCTCGATGCGGTCAATGCCCAGCTGGATCAGGCAAAAGTATTTGCACCTGTGGATGGGGTGATTATTTTCGAAGTCAAACCGGGACAATCGGTTACCTCGACTACGGTGGCCTTTACTATCGGTGATCCAAACCAGATGGACATGGTAGCTCCCCTGGCAAACGCTCAAGCGGAAAATCAATTAAAACAAATGTTTGAAGGGATGCCTGTGACGGTCACTCTGGATGCCAAGCCGGATGTAAAGCTGACCGGGAAGATCCGCCAGCTGCCGTCCCCATACGGAACCGGCGCCAGCGGTGACAACACTGTGCGGGTTGCCCTGGACCAGGCCCCTTCAAAGGATACCTACCAGGCCGGCGATAGTGCTACCGTACATGTTCAACTGGCGAACAAGCTGGGGGTGCTCTGGCTTCCACCGGCAGCGATCCATCAGGTCGGCGGGCGGACATTCGTGATTGTTGACAGCCCATCCGGGCTGCAGCGGTTGGATATCACCATCGGTCTTCAAACGGAGGACAAGATCGAAATTCTTTCCGGCCTGAAAGAGGGGCAGGTTGTAATTGGCCAATGAGCATACTCTCGCGAATTCTATCGTTCGGCCGGCAGACCTGGACGACGACCGGTTTTGCCTTCAAGCGCCTGGTCACGCAGCCTTTTTTGAGTATTGCCGCGATCGTGGGGTTGATGATTGCGTCCGGGTTCATTTTCAGTGTGCCCCTGTACGCCGATGCAGTTTACTTCCGATTGTTCCGCCAGGACCTGTTTACCGGCCGCGAATCGCAGCTGGCAAATCAACCGGTTGACTACGCCCCGCTTGCCTTCACCTACCAATTTACCGGCGTAGGCCTGGCGAACCAGCAGTGGAAGGATGTGGTCGGTGTCGATAGCTACCTTTCCAAGGATGCCCTGCGGATCATCGGTCTGCCAGTGGTGCAGGTAATCCGTCGTTTCCACACGGATTATCTAAATATGTATCCACCTCCGGATCCCAACAATCCGGGTACCCAGTATTTTGTGGATACGGTCAGGCTCGCCTTTATCAGCCCACTTCAGGGTACAGTTCAGATCGTCTCAGGCAGGGCTCCCAAGCCCTCCTCCTTGCTCGGGGGCAGTGGCAGCATCGAAGCCATGGTCAATGAAAATCTGGTCGCCACAATTGGCGTACAGGTGGGGGATATTTACTACCTGCGACGAAGCGGAGTGGAAATTCCGGTCACCATTGTCGGTATCTGGCGCCCGGTGGATCCCAATGCCTCTTATTGGGACAGCCAAATGAATTCATATTTATTAGTAAATGAAGAAAGTTATACGGGATCGATCAGCGGAGTGGTCGATGATGAATTGTTCAGCAGCCTGTGGGGCATCACCTTTGACGGCTCGCACCTGCACGCCAACAACATTGCCGGGCTGACTGACAATATCAATCGTGTCAGCCAACAGGTCAATAGCCTGTTGCCCAACACCAATCTGACCTCATCCCCCCTGGACGCCCTCGCCCGGTATCAGAAGAATGCTCCCTCGCTCACCTTCCTCCTGTACGCTTTCAGCGTTCCCATTCTGGGGTTGATCGTTGTCTTTATTGGACTGGTGACCGGTCTGTTCGTCGGGCAGCAGCGTTCGGAAATGGCCATCCTGCGCAGCCGCGGCGCTGGCAGTCTGCAAGTTGTGTGGATTTCCCTGCTCCAGGGGATATTGCTGTGTGTGGTGGCTCTGGCGGGCGGGGCTTTGCTGGGTGATCTGATTACCCATGCCATCGGACGGGCTCACAGCTTTCTCAATTTTGGCACTTCGGACGGACTGCGCGTTGGCATGACCTTGCCGGTTCTCGGCTATGGGGTCCTGGGGATTGCCCTGATCCTCTTCGTTCAGGTCCTGGTTCCAACCCTGGGCGCTGCAAAGAATACCATCGTCACCTATAAGCAGGAACGCGCCCGCCTTTTGCGCCCGCCCTGGTGGCAGCGCGTCGGGTTGGATGTCATCCTGCTCATCCCGGCAGGCCTGGGCTTATGGCTTTTACAAAAACAGAGTCAACAAGTTTTGACCGGGTCCCAGAACGTCCCCGATCCCCTGAAGAATCCACTGCTCCTGCTGGTCCCGGCGATTGGTATTTTTGCTGCCTCGTTGTTGGCCCTCCGCCTGATTCCCTACCTGATGGCATTCCTCAGCCGGACGCTGCGTTCAACCAGGAGCGTGGGGATGTTGATGGCCGCACGGTATCTCTCGCGCTCTCCGGCATTTTACACCGCTCCCCTGATCTTGCTTACCCTCACATTGGGCCTGTCGGCATTTACTGCCTCGCTTGCCACGACTCTGGACAGCCAGCTGGAAAAGCAGACCTCTTACAACATTGGCTCAGATCTACAAATTTATGAATTGGGCACCACTGCAAACCTGGATCCCACCAGTCCAAGTGCTGTCTGGACCTTCCCGCCGGTGGATGAACATCTCAGCATTAAAGGGGTGCGTGCTGTCACACCAGTTGGACGTTATCCGACGACAGTCGTCTTCTCAGACGGCGCACTGCAGGGGACCTTTCTGGGAATCGACAGAACCAATTTCCCCACCGCAGCCTACTGGCAAAACGATTTTGCCTCCCAGTCCCTGGGAACTTTGATGAATGCCCTGGCTGCCTCTCCAGACGGGGTTCTGGTTCCGACCAGTTTATTGAAAACCAAGAATTTGCACCTCGGCGATAAATTGTCGCTCGGAGTGGAGACCGGTACAGGTGGACAATCTGTGGTCCTCGATTTACGGATTGTTGGTACCTTTGATCTGTTTCCGACATGGTATCCGGACAGCGGGCCTCTTTTTGTCGGAAATCTGGATGAGCTTTTCCTGATCGCGGGCAGCAGTTACCCGCATGAGGTGTGGCTGCGGATTGCCCCCAATGCAGACCCGGAGGGTATCGTCTATGCAGTGCGCGGCTACAGCATCATGCTTGACCTGACTGCCGACCAGTCCCGCCTGGTGGAAAATGGCCTCAATACCTTTGTAAAAAGCTGGTCCTCCCAAAGATTGAATGTCGTGGCTGCCCAGGAGAGTCCGGACCGCCAGGGTTTGTTCGGGCTGCTTTCGGCTGGATTTGTCGCTTCGGCTTTGCTGACCGTGCTGGGTTTTATGCTCTACGCACTGTTCTCCTTCCGCCGCCGCTTTATTGAAATGGGCATGCTGCGTGCGATTGGCCTATCCGTCCGCCAGATGGTTGCCCTCCTGGCTGCCGAACTGGCTTCCCTGGTGCTGCTCGGCATTGGGGTTGGGACGGTGCTGGGGGTCCTGGCAAGCCGGCTGTTCGTGCCATTCCTGCAGATGGGTGCGACAGCGCAGGCCCAGTATCCTCCTTTCCAGATCGTGATTGCCTGGCTGTCAATTTTCGAGATTTACATTCTCTTTGCCATTCTCTTCCTGGCTGCACTTGGAGCATTGGGTGCTCTTCTTGTCCGGATGAAGATCTTCCAGGCAATTAAGCTGGGGGAGGCAAACTGATGGCATCTGAATCATTGATCCAGTGCGAAAACCTTGTAAAAATCTACCGTCTTGAACGCGGGATCAGCCACTCGGGTGAGACTGCAGAAGTACAGGCCCTGCAAGGTTTGGATTTGACCGTCATGCGTGGCGAAATGGTCGGGATCGTCGGCGCAAGTGGCAGCGGAAAGTCCACCCTGCTCAATATCCTGGGAGGACTCGACCGTCCGACCGGCGGACGCGTGGTGGTGAACAAAAAGGATCTGGCCCGCCTCAGCCAGGGCGAGCTGGATCATTACCGCCGTGAGATGGTGGGATTTGTCTGGCAGCAAGGCTCGCGCAACCTGATCCCCTATCTGACTGCCCTCGAAAATGTTCAATTGCCCCTCACACTTTCTGGTCGGCTGGGTACGAATGCTCGCGAACGACCGCTGGAGCTGCTCAAGCTGGTTGGCCTCGAGGCAAGGAAAACTCACCGCCTCGAGGAGCTCTCCGGTGGGGAGCAGCAGCGGGTGGCGATCGCGATTGCGCTGGCCAACCAGCCCAGCCTGCTACTTGCAGATGAACCGACGGGTGAACTGGATACCGCCAGTGCCCAGACGATATACAATCTGCTGCGCGAGCTCAATCGCACTCTCGGCCTGACCGTCATTATCGTCAGCCACGATATCTCTCTGGCGAAGCAGGTCGACAGGGTGGTCGCCGTCCGGGATGGGAGGCTCGCCAGCGAAACGGTGCGCAAGCTTGTCGTGAGCGGCGAGGGCGGGGCAGCTTCTGAAGAGAAGCATCATCTGGAAGAATTGCTGGTCCTTGATTCTGCCGGGAGATTGCAGCTCCCCCGCGAATATCTGGCACAATACAACATCCGCCGCAGGGTCCGCCTCGAAACAACCCCGGACGGAATTCTGATCCGTCCTCCGGAAAAAGAGCATGCCGTGACCGAGGAGTCAGTCTCGGAGGCCTCGGAACCCGGAGTGCCGGAAACACTGCCGGAATATGAAAACCAGCTAGGCTGGATGGCAGGCCTTAGACAATCGGTAAAAAGGATCGTGGACATTATCCGAAATCGCCGCGTCCGAAAGAACGACGGGCGGGAATCACAGAATGGTGAAGAATGACCGCCGAAGCCACATTTGCTGTCGAAACTGAAAATCTCTGGCGGGTCTACCCCTCCCGGTCAAGCGCCGAGGAGGGTGGTGTGCCTGCATTGAGAGGCATCAATTTCCAGGTCCGCGCCGGGCAGTTTGTTGTCTTTAAGGGTCGTTCGGGAAGCGGGAAAACGACTCTCCTGAATTGCCTGGCAGGTTTGGATCGTCCTACCTCCGGCTCGGTACACGTTCTCGGTCGCGACCTTTCCAGGATGAGCGATGATGAGCTCACCGTCTGGCGTCGGGAACAAATCGGGCTGGTGTTCCAATCCTTCGGACTGATCCCCACCCTTTCCGCTTACGAAAATATCGAGCTGCTTCTGCGCATAAAAGGTGTCCTTCCGAAGGAGAGTCGCAAGCGAGCACTGGAATGCCTGGAATTTGTTGGCTTGAGCCGTTGGCGAAACCACCGCCCGTATGAAATGTCCGGCGGGCAGCAGCAACGGGTCGCGATTGCCCGTGCCCTCGCGAACCATGCCCAGCTCATCCTGGCTGACGAGCCCACCGGCGAACTGGACAGCAAGACCACGCATGAAATCCTGGGTTTTTTCCGTGATCTAGTGGAAAAAACCCACATCACGATGCTCATGGCCTCCCATGACCCTTTGGTGGACCAATATTCCCCCCTGGTGTTTACCATGATAGACGGCAGCCTGCTCAAGACTGAAGTCGAAAGCGAGAAAGGTATCAAATGAAGCGCATCCTGTCCATCCTATTCCTGGTCAGCCTCGTGCTGGCGGGTTGCTCTCCGGCTGCTGCGGTTGTTACACCCACCCTGACGACTGCCCCGGTGATTGCCGTTTATAAGGATCCCTCCCAGCCGGTTGATGCACGCGTCGCTGACCTGCTCAAGCGGATGACGCTCGATGAAAAAATTGGCCAGATGACCCAGGTCGAAAATCTTGGCATTAAACCGGGTGATATTACTTCCTTCTACATCGGTTCGATCCTGAGCGGAGGCGGCGGCATTCCCCAGGACAACAGCCTGGCTGGCTGGACCAGCATGGTGGATGCATTTCAGAAGGAGGCAATGGCCACCCGTCTGGCTATCCCGATCATCTACGGGATCGATGCCGTCCACGGACTGGGCCATCTGCGAGGCGCAACGGTCTTCCCGCACAATATTGGGCTGGGTGCAACGCAGGACCCCGCGCTCGTAACCCAGATTGGACAGGCCACCGCTGAGGAAATGCTGGCTGCCGGCATCCCCTGGAATTTTGGACCGGTAGTCGCCGTCCCGCAGGATGTACGCTGGGGCCGCACATACGAAGGGTATAGCGAAGACACTGCCCTGGTCACCGAGCTTGGAGCAGCCTACATCCAGGGCCTGCAGTCCATTCCCCAGGGTGAGACCGCCGCGCCGGGACAGACAATCGGCGTCCTGGCTACAGCCAAGCATTTCATCGGGGATGGTGGAACAGTTTGGGGTTCGTCACGTCAGGCGAACGGGGGCGTCCAGTATATGCTCGACCAGGGTAACACGCAGGTGAGTGAACAGACCCTGCGAATGCTCTTCCTGCCGCCGTACAAGGCTGCGGTGGATTCGGGAGTGATGAGCGTCATGGTTTCCTTCAGCAGTTGGAACGGGACCAAGATGCATGCCCAGAAGTACCTGATTACCAGTGTGCTCAAGGGCGAGCTCGGCTTTAAGGGCTTCGTGGTTTCCGATTGGGGCGGGATGGACCAGGTGGATCCGAGCAGCTATTACAATTCCGTGGTCACCTCGGTGAATGCTGGGGTGGACATGTGCATGGTCCCCGACAACTACATCAATTTTATCAACGCGATGAAACAGGCTGTGGCGGCCGGTGACATTACCAACGAACGGGTCGATGACGCGGTGACCCGTATTCTGCGCGCCAAGTTCATGCTCGGTCTCTTCGACCACCCCTATCCCAGCACGACATTTCAAAATACCGTCCGTTCTCCGGCGCATATCGCCCTGGCCAGTCAGGCCGTGCGTGAATCCCTGGTGCTGCTCAAGAACGACAATCAAGCCCTGCCCATCGATAAGAATACGCCAAAGATCCTGGTGGCTGGCGTCGGCGCGAACAACACCGGCTTGCAGTCAGGTGGATGGACCCTGGGCTGGCAGGGCACGGACCAGAACAATGTGCTCGGCACGACCATCCTGGACGGGATCAAGGCGGAGATCGGGAATAGCACCCAGCTCGTGTATCACAGCGGCGGGAACTTCGATGATTACCAGGGGACTGCCCAGGTCGGTATCGTGGTTGTGGCCGAAAAACCTTATGCGGAGGGCATCGGTGATTCTTCCGACTTGAGCCTCTCCCCCGATGACATCCAGATGATCAACAACGTCCGGGCAAAGGTGGACAAATTGATCGTCGTGCTCATTTCCGGCCGCCCGCTGGTCATCACAGACCAGTATAAAACTGCCGAGGCCTGGGTGGCGGCATGGCTGCCCGGCTCCGAAGGCGCGGCGGTGGCCAGTGTGTTGTTTGGCGATTATCCTTTCGTCGGCAAGACGCCGTATTCCTGGCCGCGTTCCAACGCCCAGCTGCCAATCAACGAAAATAATTCCACCGGCCTGACCGGCTGCGCCGCGCCGCTCTTCCCCTTTGGATACGGGCTGGGCAATGCAGGCAGCCAGCCGATCCAGTGGATTGATTGCCCAGCGCCTTAAATCCTGGGCCTCCTTCACCCGGGAGGAGTGCGCAACTTTTCGCGAAATCGACTGTGAGTAGTGTCAATTCTGGAGAGACCATCAAAGAATAATTCCGCCCGTTTTTGTGGCGGGCGGAATTATTTCATGAAACCAAAATTGGATAGTCTCCCTCACTAGTGTCTTTTAGGGTAATATCAGGGTAGGCACAATTTGAGGGAGACGACATGGAAAAACTTGCCCATCCTGGAGATTTTTATCCAAATGCGACCTGCCCGGATTGTAGGAAGTTGCAGAACGATCAAGCCCAGGCGAACCTCAAGATAATCATACGAGAGACACTGGCCATTAAGAACAGCCCACAGGAAGCCCTAAGACGGGCGATCTAATCCCCAAACAGGAAAACATTTGTGGAAAGGGCTGTTTCATTTGAAGTCTGCAAACGCAACGCTCACAGAACATTGAGTTTCCTGATCATTAAAGTCAGAAATGAAAACAGAATATGTTGAAGTTGAATTTGGGGCTATTTCTTCACCGGTTTGCCACCCTTCGGTGTCAATAAAAGTTCCATCTGGTGATGCTAGTGTTCCTATTAAACCAACAGACTCAATAGTATATTGGCTGCTTACGTTTTGAATTTCTCCGGTAATAATCTCAACTCCTCCATAACTATCACTATAGCTGCAATTGAGTGAACCTGGGACAAGTTGGACATAAATTTTGGCATCAACGGTTGGAGTATCACTGGTTGGAGTATTACTTACTCTCCCGGAAACACCGCCTCGATTATTATTTATCATGACAACAAGATAGGCTAACAATCCCCAAAACACAACGAGAAGTCCCAGAATTAAGGTAAGAACCCAGTTTAATTTTTTCTTTTTGGATATTTGGAATGTTCCTGGTGATGGGGGGATTACCCTTCGTTCTTTTTCTGTCAGATCCTGGCCGCAGTAGCGGCAAAAGATCGCTTTGTCCTGGATCTCTTCACCACAAGAAGGGCATTTTTTCATTGAACTCCTCCTCGAAAAGGTAAGGCTAGCGAGATCCTGCCGCCAATCTATTGATTAAATCTTCGATCTCCATTTCAATTGTTAGAATCTCATTCACCGCTAAATGCAAACCCTGATTGATTCTTCTGCTTACCCCAATCCACCGAAAGCCACTTGACCATCGATATTTAATCAGTTAACGAAGCTTTCATCCACTCCCCGTGTATGTTCACACCGAGAGTTTAATTTTATCACGATTACCCTCTCTCCTTGAGAAACCATTTTCAGTATAATGGATGTATGGATAAAGATGAATTATCTGCATTTGTCATCAACGAGCTAAGCGAGGGGACCAACACCGACGACCTGATCCTCAAAGTTTGCCAGGAAACCATTTGCACCTGGCCGGAAGCGGAGGCTTTTGTCAGGAGAATTCGGGAGGAATATGGACCAAGGATCACCAGGAAGCAATTTCCAATGCTATTTGTCCTCGCTCTTAGCATTTTTTTGTGTGGGTTAGGCCTGGTGATATTCTCCGTGTATTCGACGTGGTATTGCTCATCGACGATTGGTAACGCAATAGGATGTTTGGTAACCATGGTCTATAACGGAAGTGCACCCATTTTTGCATTTATCGCTGGAATTGCGATGATGTTGGGCAGCCTGCTGGGGATGCGAGATATCTGGTCGAAGATACTCGAATGAGACCAACCTGCCTACTGTTAGCAAGAGTTGAAATACAATAGTAGGCATGACATGGAAACCATCGAAATTAACCCGTGATCAAATGGAAGAGCGGCGGTTGGAAGGCGCTCGGCTGTTGAAAGAAGGCAAATTGACCAATGCGGAGATCGCTTGCCAGTTGGATGTTACCCGCGGCAGTGTGGGAGTGTGGGAGGAGAAGCTCAAGGCGGGTGGAGTACGCCAGCTGCGAATGCGCAAAAGTTCGGGTCGGCCATCGAAACTGACGGACGAGAGCATGTCTGGTTATGCTCACAGCGCGGTGAATATCATTACCCAGCAGCAGAATTGTTTGAACAGCTACTGAGATCGCCTATGGCTGGTGGGATCGCTGGACGCTTCCGGAGTAATATCAGTAAAAAAGAGGAAAGAAAAGGGCAGCTGCCCGTCATGCAAAAAAGCTTTTCGGAAGTACGCAACTCCCCCTTAAAGGAAGAATTGGACCTCAGGCATTTTTATAGGTCGCCCATTCCCATTCTGTTTCGGTTCTATCGGACCATGAGGTAGACAATGAAAACGCAGTTCGTGCCTGCCATTGCTCTCTCGCTTTTACTGCTCGTCACCAGCGCGTGTACTATCACAATCATCAGGAAGCCATCCTCAAGCCCGACCGTGACAGGAAATTGTCCAGGCTGCACACCACTTTACGTCATGCAGATGAACGCCTGTACGGCGAGTGGCGGGCAGGTCAAAACAGAAACAAAAAATATGGGGACTTGGCAGGCTATCGCCCGGTGGGAGTGCATCTGTAAAAAAGGCGTATCCTATTTTGGCGACCACCAGTTGACCTGTAATCAATGGTCCACACCGGCACCGTGAAATGCAGCGGATGCATATGAAATGCTTTCCCTTTCCGCTGCCTCGCTCCTTAATTTGTTAGTCCGCCCTTGCAGAAGTGGAAAGTGCGGGGATTAATCAGGGAAGCCGTTTCATCATTTCGAAACAGGCACGGCTCTGGTGGTAGGGGCATTCCCACGGTCCTGCCTTCCGTGAGTGAGGTTTCGGCTTTCCGTCCGGGTCCAGCACTTTGAACCAATCGCCGTTGCGGTGATCGCTGAAAATCCTTTCGATGCATGTCCAGACGCGCTCGGCTGCCTCGGCGAAATATTCCTTTCCCGAGATCTGGTAGGCATTATAAAATCCCACCATTGCTTCGGCATGCACCCACCAGTGCAGGTCACGGCCGTGGGGGATGTCGGGCGGTTCATAAAAAACCCTGCCATCCTGCTGGAGGGCTTGATCATACACGGCCTGCGCCATTTGAACGGCTTCGTGGCGCGTGCGCTCGATCAAACCAGGGTCGCCAAGCGTTTCTGCGGCTTCCACCAGGAGCCAGCTGCCCTCGATATCGTGACCATATGAAAAAGGTTCCTGACGGTGCCAGGTCCAATCGCGGTTGAAGAACATGCGGAAGTGGTGGGTCCGTGGGTCGATCACGTGATCCAGGAAGACCACGATCAATTCCCCTAACCGCTGGCGCAAGCGGGGTTCGCTCCAGATGTGAAGAAGGTTGGTATAGGCTTCCATCATGTGCAGGAGCGTGTTCATCGTCTTGTCGCAGACCGGTTCAAGCTCGCTCAAGCGCATATCCGCCAGAGGCGACCAGTCGCGAGCATATCCTTCGACGTATCCGCCCAGGCTGGCATCGTAGGCATGTGCTTCGAGCAGGTCGAAAGTATTGCAAGCAAGCTGCAGGGCATCGGCGTCCCCGGTTGCACGGTGAATCTCGGTGAAGCCGTAGATCGCAAATGCCTGGGCGTAGGTGTGTTTGCGCGGTTCGACCGGCCGCCCGCTGGCATTGACCGACCAGTAGACCCCACCGTATTCGTCATCCCAGAAAAAACGGCGTAGGTAATCATAGGCTCGTTGGCTCGTGGCAAGATATTGGGGGCGGGCATATTCGCGATAAGCGAGAGAAAAGGTCCACAGGATGCGGCCGTAGACTACCGCCGAGCGCGGGGCACGGTTGTTGATCTTTAGTTCGTTGCTCAGGGCGCCGTAGAATCCACCGTGGACGGGATCGGGAGCACGCTCGACCCAGAAGGGGAGGATGTTGTTGGTCAATTCTGCTTCGATACGTTGTTTGAGGTTGGTAGGCATCGTCAGGAATTCTCGCTTAGTGCCTTCGCTTGGGGAACATCGATGCTTATTTCCAGAGCTCTGCCAGGAAATTAACTTTCTCCAGGGCCTGGAAGGACTCGCCACCTTCGTGGTGGTTGTACGGCCAGACTTTGATCTGTTTCGGCCCGGCATAGTGGTTGTAGGCCGCGAATACCGTTGACGGCGGGCAGATGTCGTCCATCAGTCCGGTTGAGAACAGGGCCGGAGCTTTGGCTCGCGCAGCGAAGTTCATTCCATCGAAGTAGGACAAAGTGCTGAACACCCTGTCCACGTGATCGCGGTGGTACTGACAGTAAATGCCGATCTCTTTGTAAGGATGCGTATCCACGATCTCAGTGGCACGGCGGATATGGCACAGGAATGGGACATCCGGAAGCGCCGCAGCGATAATGTCCGGGAGCAGGCCGGCTGCGGCCAACGTGATTCCACCGCCCTGCGACCCGCCGGTCACCGCCAGCCTTTTCGGATCGACAGCCGGGTGGGAGCGGGCTGCTTCGACGGCGCGCACAGCATCCGTGAAAACCCGCCGGTAGTAATATGTTTCCGGATGCAGGATGCCGCGGGTCATGAAACCCGGGTACTGAGGGTTACCTCCTTCTACCTCGACGTCCGGTGTGTCCCCCACCCGCCAGCTGCTGCCCTGGCCGCGGATGTCCATGGCAAATACCGCATAGCCCATGTTGGGCCAGAACATCCAGTCCAGGGGAAAGCCCCTCCCGCCGCCGTAACCGATGTATTCGACGAGACACGGCAGCTGCTTGGCATGCTGGCGAGGCAGCAGGAACCAGGCCTTGATCGGCTGACCTCCAAACCCACGGAAGGTTACATCGAATACCTCCAGCAGTTTCAGGTCGGTGTTTATCGGTTTGAACTCGGCCTGCAGGGGATAGCCTCGGGCAAGGGCAAGTGTCTTCGCCCAAAAATCGTCGAAGTCGGCCGGCTCGGGCCTGGGCGGCACATAAGTTTTCAATTGATCGAGGGGAAGATCAAAAATCATGGTGTTTCCTCCTGATGGTTGGCTGGGAGAGTGGGCCGCAGTGGGTTTTGACCTCTACCCGGCAGCCCTTTCAGCCGCGATGAGCATCCAACCCAGCGGATTTTGTCCTCGAACAGCCCAATACCTTTATGGATGTCCTTTTTTATAAACTCATCGTGACTCATGAATAGGAGTCATAGAGCGAGCGGACGCGCAGGGCGGTTCGCAATTTTTTTATCGTCCATCCTTCGGGAAGCGGGCAGGAGACGCTCACTTTATGATTGGGTGGAAGGTCGAAGAAATTATCGCTGAAAACAACATCGGCTGCGCCCAGGTTGAGCTCGACGAAACGGGCCAGGGAACTCGATTGGAGGGTGATGGTAACCAATTTTTCCTCTCCATCCCCGCCTTTTCCTTCAAGGACAGCATCCCAGGTGATTCGAGGGTTTTCCAATTCAAGATGTTTATCTGGCACGAAGGGTGTGACGACGCAGGAACGCAGATCTGCATTCTGCCAGAGTTCACTGACGAACACCAATGATCGGCGGTTTTCCAGTGTCAGGTTCTCGGAAAAGTCGAGGAGGGTCAATTGGGTCGCTGTGGAGGGAAGCGTATGAATTTTTTCGCTTCCCTCAACCAGCCGATCCCCGTGGAGGTTTTCAAGCCTCCAGCGAACTTCGCCATCCCAAGGGGTGAGTCCGTCATTGTTGACTACCATTTTCATGCAGGATTCACTGTCCTCGACCGAAAGCAGCAGCGGCGCATAGAAGCGGCGGGCATAATAATGTAAAGCTTTCCAACGGCCAAAGTAATCAATGCTCGACCAGGAGTTGACCGGCCAGCAATCATTGATCTGCCAGTAAAGCGTACCGGAGCAGCGGGCACGCTGGCGGCGCCAATGGTCGACAGCGGTGCGCATCGCTTCTGCCTGGAGGACCTGAGTCAGGTATACCAGCGCGTCGAAGTTTTTGGGGAGACGGAATTGTTCCAGGGTGTAGCTGATGATTTTGCTGTTCCCGCCCGAATGGCGCTGATGGTGCTCCATGGTGTAGGAGGTCATGTTCCAATCGGATGGCTCGGCAAAAGTGGCGATGGTCGCCAGGGTAGGCAGGGACTGCATTCCAAATTCGCTGGCAAAGCGCGGGTACTGTTCGCGATAAAAACGGATCGGTTTGACGGAATGCCAGACTTCCCACAGGTGGTTATCGCCGGTTGCATTCGAATTCGGGTTCTCGTGAGGGGTGTGGCTGGAGGGTGAGGATGGCCAGTAGGGACGGTCCGGGTCCTGGCTAGCAATCCAATCTGGCAGGAGTTTATAGAAAAAGTGCTGGTCGGCATTTTTCAGGTCTTTAAAACCCGGAGTACTCCAGCCCCAATGGACCCAGCCGCTTTCAATCTCGTTATTTCCGCACCATAAGGCCAGGCTGGGGTGGTGGCGCAGGCGGCGCACATTCTGGATGACTTCCTGGTGGACGTTTTCGAGGTAAGACGGGTCATTTAATGGATACGGGGCACAAGCGAACATGAAATCCTGCCAGATCAGGATGCCGTAGCGATCGCACAGATCAAAAAAGGCATTGTCTTCATAATACCCGCCGCCCCAGGCGCGCAACATGTTGTAGTTCGCCTGTGTGGAAGACCGGATGAGGTGCTCCAGCTGACTCGCCGTGATGCGTGTCGGGAAGCTGTCTGAGGGAATCCAATTGGCACCCTTGGCAAAGATCGGCACCCCGTTGACTACAAAGGTAAAAGAATAGCCCCATTCATCGGGATCCTGGCGGAGTTCCAGGGTGCGCAAACCGATCGAAAATGAGCGATTGTCAAGCAGGGTTTTGTCGTGGAACAGGGAAACATCGACCTGATACAGGGGCTGCGGCCCGTAGCCATTTGGCCACCAGAGCTGAGGGTCCTCGATGGAAATGGAGATGCCTCCCAGGTTCCCGGAGGGGAGAGTTGCCCGAGGCGGGGAATAACTGACAATCTTGCCCTGTCCATCCGGGGAGATCACCCGCACGACCGCACGCAGCTGGATATCCTCCCAGACTTCGGGAGTGATCGCCACCGTCAGGTTTACCTGATCCTTGTTGTGGTGCTGGAGGATGGCGACATCCTCCAACCTGGCGGTGGTGCAGCCTTCCAGACGGATTTCGCGCCAGATCCCGATCGGAGGCAGTTTTGGGCCCCAGTCCCAGCCGAAATGGCAGGGGGCTTTGCGCAGGTATTGCCCGCCGGGAATAATCTCTCCACCACCCCCGAGATGGCGGATCGCGTCCTTCTCTTTTGCTACTTTCACCGGTCCGGCGAAACGGATCGTCAGCTCATTTTCGCTGCCCCGCAGATGCTCTTTTACCGGCCAGCGGTACTGGCGGAACATGTTTTCAGCTTGCCCAAGCAGCTGCCCGTTCAGCGAAACCTCCGCCAGCGTATCCAGTCCATCACAAACCAGAAAGACGTAGGCTTCGCCAAGCAGGGATGGGTCCACATGGAAGCTTCGCCGGTACTCCCAGTCGCTTTCTGCAACCCACTGCACCCGCAGCTCGTTGTCTCCCACGAAAGGATCCGGGATACGCTTGTTTGCGATTAAATCGGTGTGGACACCACCGGGAACAACAGCCGGGAGCCAGTCTTCGCTCCCGAGCTGTCGGAACTGCCATTTTCCGTTGAGTGTTTGCTGCTGCATTCGTCCTCTTCACCCTGGAGATTCAGGGGCCAGCTCAGACTTCCGAGGTCTCCTTAACAAAATCGAGAACCTCATTCATTTTAGCAAAAGCCATGGCGACCACCGTATCCGCACCGCCGTAATAAATGGCGATCCGCCCGGTAGTCTCATCGTACAAGGCTGAGGATGGGAAAGCCACATTCGGTACGTCACCCACACATTCATAATAGGTCTGGGGCGAGAGCAGGTATGGCCCGCCGCGAGCGATCACTTTCCAGGGTTTCTCGAGGTCAAGAAGAGCAGCGCCGAAGCTGTATACAAACCCGTTGCAGGAGGTCAGGACGCCGTGATAGAACAACAACCATCCTTCGGGTGTCTCGATCGGGATGGGCCCAGCACCGATTTTTGTGCTCTGCCACCCCTGTTTGGTCGCCATCACGAAACGGTGCTCCCCCCAGTGGATCATGTTTGTACTCTGGCTGAGGTAGATGTTGCCGAAGGGTGTATGGCCGTTGTCGCTAGGACGGTTGAGCATGACATATTTATCGTTGATTTTGCGAGGGAACAGCACGCCGTTGCGGTTGTATGGCAGGAGGGCGTTTTCAAGGAAGACGAATTTCTTGAAATCAAAAGTATAACCGATCCCGATGGTCGGGCCACCATAGCCGTTGCACCAGGTGATGTAATAACGATCCTCGATCCAGACCGCCCGCGGGTCATAGCGGTATTCGAAACGGCTAATTTCCGGGTCGGCACACTCCCATTCGATGGGGTCGTTGTCCAGCCGCCAGTGGATGCCGTCATCACTGGTACCACAGTACAGGTTCATTGAGCGTTTTTTATCGTCGCAGCGAAATACTCCTGCAAATTTCCCTTTGAAAGGGACCACCGCACTGTTGAAAATGCTGTTCGATGAAGGGATGAGGTCGCGAGGAATGATCGGGTTGTTGCTGAAACGCCATACAATTTCATGGCTGCCGGCAGGGCGTTCTTCCCAGGGAAGGTTTGGTAAGGAGGAAACGGTCATGATACTGGTTTGTCCTTTGAGGAAAGATTGGATGGAAAAGTGTGGATAAACTCACTCAATGACCCGGTTAGGTGGATAGTCAGGGCGAGTGGCCCGGATTCTATTGATCGGGATTACCGCGGGACTCTTCATTTTAATGGGAATCAGCGGTTGATCCATTCCCGAGGAAATTTTAGCACATTTTTCTATTTTTTAAAAACTCCTTTCATAATTGAGAGATTCAACTAAAAATATTTGTAATTGATCTCCATTTCTATAAATAAATGGGTAGCGCTGCCCACAAGGGCCGGGGATGGGTCGACTTCTGCAGCCAAAGTTGATTCGGATTCGCAATATTTCTAAAATAGTTTTTAAAATTCTTGCAGTTATAATACTCGCATGTCTGGTCTGCGCGGTGCAAACATTCATATTACCGGGATCATCCAAGGCGTTGGTTTCCGGCCGTTTATCTTTGGGCTGGCGAGCCGGCTCGGGCTGACAGGCTGGGTGCGCAACACCTCCGCTGGCGTGGATATCGAGGTGGATGGGTCTCCTGCTAATTTGGATGCCTTTCTCGCGGCAATAAAATCTGAACTTCCGCCTCTTGCACGAATCGATACAATCGAGGTTACCTTCGGGGTTCCCCGCGGGTTTGCCGGATTCGAGATCGTCCATTCCGAAGCCCTGCCGGGGGCCTTCCAACCCATTTCGCCAGACATGAGTATTTGTCCGGACTGTCTGGGTGAGCTGTTCGATCCACAGGACAGGCATTATCTCTATCCATTTATCAACTGCACCAACTGCGGCCCACGCTTCACCATCATCACCGACATCCCCTATGACCGTCCCAACACCACCATGGACCCTTTCGAAATGTGCCCTGATTGCGCCCGGGAATATGCCGACCCGCTGGACCGGCGTTTCCATGCCCAGCCCGCCGCATGCCCGCGATGCGGACCGGTTGTCTGGTTGGAGACCAATGACGGTAAACTCCTTGCCAGAGGGCAATCTGCAATTTCCACCGTTCAGAGCTGGCTGGAGGAGGGCAGGATAGTGGCCATTAAAGGCCTGGGCGGTTTTCACCTGGCCTGCGATGCTTCCAACGCCGGAGCGGTCGCAGAGCTGCGCCGACGGAAACTGCGTGTGGATAAGCCCTTTGCCCTGATGATGGCGGACACGGGTGTGGTCGAGCAGCACTGTCTTATCAACGCGGCTGAGCGCGCCCTGCTCGAGTCTCGCTCCCGGCCAATCGTTCTGCTTCGACGCAGGAGCGAATCCGGCGTTGCTGCAGAGGTTGCCCCGTTCCAGGACACCCTGGGAGTCATGCTGCCGTACACTCCCTTGCATTACCTGCTTTTTTCAGAAGGGAAGGCCTCGTCAATGGCTTTTCGCCCATGGGTGCTTGTCATGACGAGCGGCAATATTAGCGACGAGCCTATTGCGACCGACAACGAGGATGCCCGCCATCGTCTGTCTTCCTTGGCGGATGCCTTCCTGCTGCACAATCGGGAGATCCGCACCCGTTGTGATGATTCTGTAGTCAGGGTTTTCGCCACACCCGAAAATGGTCAACTTGAGGCGAGCAATCCCCCATCCACCAGCTCCCAGCCGCATTCAATTTATCCGCTCCGCCGCTCACGCGGATATGCACCTGACCCGATCCGGTTGCCATTCGATATTCCTCCCATCCTGGCGGTCGGACCCGAGTTGAAGAACACATTTTGCCTGGTCCGGGAGCGCTACGCTTTCCTTAGCCATCATATTGGCGACATGGAGAACTACGAGACCCTGCGGTCATTCAAGGACGGTGTGAACCATTTCGAGCGACTGTTTCGCATTCGTCCCGAGGCTATCGCGTATGACCTTCATCCAGACTATCTGGCGACCCGCTATGCGCTGGAACGCGGAGCGCATGAAAACTTACACTTGGTCGGCGTCCAGCACCACCATGCTCACATCGCGGCCTGCATGGCCGACAACGGTCTGTCCGGTGACCATCCCGTGATCGGGGTCTCCTTCGACGGGACCGGTTACGGCCAGGATGGAGCAATCTGGGGTGGGGAATTCCTGGTGGCGGATTATTCCGGTTTCCGCAGGCCTTTCCACCTGGCTTATTTCCCCCTACCCGGCGGGGATGCTGCCATACGCCACCCAGCCCGCACTGCGCTGGCACTGCTCTGGTCACTTGGATTGGAATGGGACGAACGGCTGGCTCCGGTTGCTGGCATGGCTGGGGAGGAACGCGGCAACTTGCAGACGATCCTGGAACGCAAGATAAACACGATCCAAACCTCCAGCATGGGCCGCCTGTTCGACGCTGCTGCAGCCCTGGTTGGAGGCCGGCAGCGCGTCAATTATGAAGCCCAGGCTGCGATTGAATTTGAGGCTGCACTGGATCCCGAGGAGACCGGGGCCTACCGGTTCGAATTGGCACCTGGGGCGACTCAGGGAAACCCGCCGGAGATCGAGGTGAGCCCCGGTCCGGCAGTCCGTTCGCTGCTGGAGGATGTCCTTGGCGGGGTGTCCATCCCGGTGATATCTGCCCGCTTCCACACTGGTCTTGCCGATATGGTCAGACTGGTCTGCTCCGAAGTGCGCAGATCAACCGGAATCACCGAGGTCGCCTTGAGCGGCGGAGTCTGGCAGAATATCGCCCTGCTCGGACGGACGGTTATCAGGCTGCAGGAGGACGGCTTCCAGGTCTACCTTCATCGGCAGGTCCCGACGAACGATGGCGGGCTGTCGCTGGGTCAGGCCCTCGTTGGAGCGGGGAAGCTGCACTCAGGAGCAACAGGTGAGTAACCCAAATATCCGCTTCTGGGCCTTCCTCGGTGTCTTATTTGCGGGCTTTGTCCTGGCCATTGTTGCCATGGCTGTATTTTTTTACAACAGGCCGGAAGCAGCGAAAGTCCAGGATACGCGCCCTCCGGCTGTCTCTTTGACAAGGGGGATTTCCACTCCGGTCCCAACCCTGACGGAACCCCTGACCCCCTCTCCCAGTCCCACTCCCGCCCCGTATGGCAAAATCGTTTTCACCTGTCAGATCTTTGCCCAGCAGTACCGCGACCAGATCTGCGTCATGAATACCGACGGTTCCGGCTACCGGGTCCTGACCACAGATGATAATGCCGAAAACTATTACCCGTCTCCTGCGCCGGACGGGAACAGTCTGGTATATTCGTCTAATAGGACCGGAAGTTATGAAATTTATGAAATGAACATAGACAGCGGTGCGATCACCCAGCTGACCCATTCAATCGGAGAGGTCAACGCCCCGGAGATCTCCCCGGATGGGCGCTTGATTGTATTCACCGACATCCTGAACAATCTGAGCCGGATCTGGGTCATGAACCGGGATGGCAGCAACCCTCACGAAGTGTTCAGCCAGGCGGGAACGGATTCGCTCGACCCAACGTGGTCGCCGGACGGGAAGAGAATCCTTTTTGCTTTCGGCGTGGGCACTGACAAATCCCTGTATACAGTCAACCTGGACAGTTCAGGCCTGCACCTGGTGAATGCGGAGTTCCTTACGCGCGGGCGGACGGATTGGTCTCCTGACGGCAGCCTGATCGCCTCCTATGGCGGCAGTCCCTGGAACTGGAAGATGTACCTGATCAATGCGGATGGCTCCCAATATCATGCGATCTCGGTGCAAGGTGTGGCGCTGGCACCCGCCTTTTCCCCTGACGGCCGCTGGATCGTTTTCACCGGATATCTGGATCACCCGAACGATCCGGACGGCTGTGAGATATACATCATGCGCCTGGATGGCAGCCAGGTTACCCGATTGACGTATAATAATTATTGCGATTGGCAGCCCCGCTGGGGGCCCTAAAGGAAAAAATGGAAAAGATACTGTTGGTCGAAGACGATTTGCTTCTGCTCGAGGTTATGCGCAGCATCCTTGAGGCGGAAGGATACAAGATTTACCCGGCTGTAAATGGAAAGCAGGCACTGGACTTGTTCCATTCGGTCCGTCCTGACCTGGTCGTCTCGGACGTGATGATGCCCGAGATGGACGGGTATGAAATGCTTGAGGCCGTGCGCCTCCTTCCGGCAGGCGTAACGGTGCCATTTTTATTTTTAAGCGCCCGCACTGAGCGAAGCGACGTCAGCCGGGCGCGTTCATTGGGGGCGGACGATTAC
This sequence comes from uncultured Chloroflexia bacterium, assembly GCA_963753465.1. Lineage (GTDB taxonomy): Bacteria > Chloroflexota > Anaerolineae > Anaerolineales > Villigracilaceae > UBA877. Next base: position 1,202,501 of record CAVWCJ010000005.1, on the reverse strand, counting down.
CTCTTCAAGCCGTTCGATGCCCCGGAGCTGGTTAATGCGGTACGCGCGCGGCTTGAGCGCCGGCGGATGGTCGAACTCTTCGACACCCGCGCCGCTCACCTGCAGACGGTAATCATGCTGGCCAATGTCATCGAAGCCCGCGATCCGTACACCGCTGGCCATTTGGAGAGGGTGCGCCGACTTGCCCTTAACCTGGCATTTTCCCTGGATTGGAAGACTGAAGATGTGGCTATCCTCGAGTTCGGGGCAATCCTGCACGACATCGGCAAGATCATCGTGCCGAGCAAGGTGCTGAAAAAGACCGGTCCGCTCACCGAGGAAGAGTGGAAGCTGATGCGCCAGCACCCACAGGCGGGTGCCAAAATGCTGGAAGGTGTCGACCACCTTAAGGCAGCCATCCCGTATGTTCTTTATCATCATGAATGGTGGAACGGCAGCGGTTACCCGTTCGGATTGAAGGGAGAGGAGATACCTCGCGAAGGCCGCCTGCTGGCCATCGTGGATGCTTTTGATGCGATGACCACCAACCGGCCATATCATAGAAACATGACTGCCAAAGAGGCCCAGGAAGAGATCGCCCGGAACGGCGGAGTATATTTCGACCCCCAGATGCTGGCGATCTTCATCCAAACCTACCATTAGAAATTATCCTTATTAAAAATCATGGGAAGGATGCCTCAATCAAAAAAAGGCCGGGGAGAACCCCAGCCTTTTTGATTCCCTCCAGCGTGGGAAGCGCTTCCCACCTAATTTATTCACGTGAAAATTGGTTGCTGCTGGCTCCGGGAACGAGGAAATCAGTCATGCCGTTCGGTTTCCCGTTCCATTTCACGTTCTGCATCCCGCTTGGCGATCGCTTCGCGTTTTATCGTGCAGTTTTTTCCCCTTGGCGATGGCGATTTCGAGCTTGGCGCGCCCGTCCTTGAGATACATGCGCGTGGGCACGATGGTGACCCCCTTCTGGCGCACGGCATCCCAAAGTTCGCGGATCTCCCGTTTGTGCAGCAGAAGCCGGCGCGGCCGTTTAGGGTCGTGGTTGAAGCGGTTGGCCTGTACGTAGGGGGCAACGTGTGCCTCCATCAACCAGGCGCCGCGCCCATCGACGCGCACGTATGCCTCCTTCAGGCTGGCCTGCCCGGCGCGAATGGATTTGATCTCACTGCCTTTCAGAGCCATGCCTGCTTCGAAGTGCTCCAGGAGGAAATATTCAAAACCGGCCTTCCGGTTCGTAGCAACTACTTTCACGTTCACGCCAGGGATTCTAACATGAATAGGTCAGGATCGAAACTTGCCCGATCATCTACCCGGTAAGATATTCCTCCCTGCCTGGAGGCTCCTTTTTTCCCCAGCGAAGCAGCGCTGTTCCGGCCAGCAGGCGGAGAAGAGCGAAAAGCACCAGGGCAAGTCCCAGGCCGCTGAAGCTGGCAATCAGCGGCCCGATCAGTGAGCCAAGCAGGATCGAAATATTGAGCACGATGTTGTACCAGGCGAGGTGTGCCGGGCGGTCATGTTCCGGAATGTTCTCGAGGATATAGTTTGCATACGCGCCGCCGACCAACGACCAGCTGGCTCCACCGATGCAGGAAGCAATGTAATAGCCCGCAACATGGTGCGAGAAACCGAGAGTGAGGGGATACAGGCTCAACCCCATAAAGCCGAATGCGGTCACCTTGTGGTGACCCAATTTACGCACGATGCTGTTGAGCTGGGTTGAGCCCAGCAGACATGTGAAATAGAAGAGGGCAGTGCCAAAACCGATTTGCTGGTCGGTCAGGTGCAGGGCATTGACATTAAAGAGCGGGAAGACAGGGATAGCCAGGTACTGCGTCAAATGCAGTCCCAACATGACCAGGAGTACGGCAGCATAAGGGGTCTTCCAGATGTCGGTGCGCAGGGCAAGCCGCCAGCTGCGACGGGGTTCCGGCGGATCCTTTCCTGGCGACTGATTCGGTTGGGGCGATCCCGTTAAAGCCGGAACTATGCGGATAAAGAAAAGGTGCACGCTGCTGAGCAAAGCGGCCAGACCGCCGATCCCAAACACGACCTGGTAACCGACCGGAAAAGCCAGGTGGTTCAGCAGCCAGCCAGAGCCGAGCGACGAGACCATGTAGGTGATCGAGAAAACAGCGTTGCGCATCCCGGCGACAAAAGGACGCCATTCGACCGGAACGGCCCCCGCAAAGAGGGTATTGAAGCCGACCGACAGGACTGTCAGCGGGATCCCCATCAGGAAGGTTAAACAGATGAGTGCCCAGATCTGCCCCGTGTGGCTGAAGATCCACGGCAGAGGAATCCAAAGCAGGTAACCGATCCGGTAAAGGATCGAGTTCCAGAAGACGGTCCTGCCAACCGGGCGCCGTGCGAGCAGTTGTCCAGCGGGCATGGTCACGGCCAGGTTGACAATTGCAGATGCTGCTCCAAGCATGCCAATCTGAAAGCCGGAAGCACCCAGGCGGGCGGCATAAATGTTCAGGAAATTCATCGCGCTTCCGCTCAGGATG